>JBDHSJ010000227.1:0-5931 GCA_039808065.1 Burkholderiaceae bacterium
TCCTGAAGAGCGGCATCGCCACGCAGAGCCCGCGCTTCAACGCCCTGATCGACGAGGTCGAGCGGGTGGCGGTGCGCTCGAAGGCGCCGGTGCTGCTGATCGGCCCCACGGGGGCCGGCAAGTCGCATCTGGCGCGGCGCATGTACGAACTCAAGAAGGCGCGGCATCAGCTGGCCGGGCCTTTCGTGGAAGTGAACTGCGCCACCTTGAGGGGCGACGGCGCTGCCTCGGCCCTGTTCGGCCACAAAAAGGGCGCCTACACAGGCGCGGCGGGCGAGCGCGCCGGCTACCTGCGCACGGCGCACCAGGGCCTGCTGTTCCTGGACGAGATTGGCGAGCTGGGCCTGGACGAGCAGGCCATGTTGCTGAAGGCCATCGAGGAAAAGCGCTTCTACCCAATGGGCTCAGACCAGGAAGTGGAGAGCGACTTCCAGCTCGTGGCCGGCACGCACCGCGACCTGCGCGCCGAGGTGGCGGCCGGGCGCTTTCGCGACGACCTGTTCGCGCGCATCAACCTCTGGACCTACACCCTGCCCGGTCTGGCCGAGCGCAGCGAGGACATCGCGCCCAACATCGAGCACCTGCTGCAAGTGCACGCGCGCGAGAACGGCCAGGCGGCGCGCTTCAATGTGGAGGCGCGCGAGCGCTACCTGCGCTTCGCGCGCAGCCCCGAGGCGCGGTGGCGCGGCAACTTCCGCGACCTCTCGGCCTCGATCACCCGCCTGGCCACGCTGGCCGAAGGCGGACGCATCGGGCTGGAGCTGGTGGAAGCCGAGATCGAGCGCCTGCGCTGGCTGTGGCGGCGCGAGGGCAGCCCGCCCAGCGGCCGTGCCGAGGCCCTTCTCGGCGCCGCGGCTTGGGCTGAGCTGGACCGCTTCGACCAGCTGCAGCTGGAGGCTGTGCTGGCGATGTGCGCCCAGTCTCCCAGCCTGAGCGAGGCCGGGCGCGCGCTCTTCAACGTGAGCCGCACGCAGCGCAGCGTCGTCAACGACGCCGATCGACTGCGCAAGTACCTGGGTCGTTACGGCTTGAGTTGGGAGCGGGTGGCCGGCCGCTGAGCGGGCAGCAGGGCGGTGTGCAGGCGCTTGGGTTGGGCCTGGGTGCCGGCCTGGTGCAGATGGGTCAGCAGCGCTTGGGCCAACGGCTCCACCAACTCATCCGGCTCGTGCGGAGGGGTGGGATCCACGCCGGAGGGCGGCAAGATCCACATCAGGCTGTTGCCCTCGCTCAGCTCCGCGCGGCCCAGCGCCTGGGTGGGCAGCGCCACGCGCGGCGTGACCACCACCCAGGGGCAAGGCAGACCGAACTGGACGTCGAAGTGCTGCGCGGCGGTTTCGATCAGCAGCTGCCCGGCGCTGCACACCACATGGCCATCCCAGGTCCCGGGCTTGGAACTGCAGCCGGTGAAGCCGATGACATGGTTCTGGTGCGGGCCCAAATGCCACAGTTGGCAGGGTTGTAGCTGGGCCGGTACGCCGCAGGCCTGCAGCACGCGCACGCACACCCCGGCAGTGACTGCGCAGTAGGTCTTGTACCGGGCGGGGACGACTTGGTACAGGCTGTGCGCCAAGCGCTGGACCAGCGCTTCCTGCTCGGGGGTCAGGGGCTCCATACGCGGCGGGTGGGCGGGGACAGACGCAGCAAGTCTAGGCATGACAGAAGCGATCGGGTGTCAGAAAACGTGCGTTTCAAGAGGCGCTGGCGGGTGCGTGGCTTGCCATGCTGGCCGGGGCGGATGCGGCCTGCGTGACGCTTGCGTCATGAAAGGTAAAGCTGCGGGCCGCCCGCGAAGGCTTTGCGCCCGGACAAGGCCAGCGGCGGCCCGGCGGCGGCAAGATGCAGCCCCATGACGCAAACAAGACGATGGTTCGCGCTGGTGGGCGTGGTGGTGCTGGGCGTGGCGGGCGCCTGGGTCGGGTGGGGCCGCCCCACACCCGTGCAGCTGGTGGCCCCCACGCGCGGCGAGGCCATCGACGCCGTATTCGCCACCGGCAGCGTGGAGCCGGTGCTGCAGCTGCCGGTGGCGCCGCGGGTGGGCGGTCGCGTCATCGAACTCTTGGTGGATGAGGGCCAGACGGTGAAGAAGGGCCAGCTGCTGGCGCGTCTGGAAACCGCTGAGCTCGAGGCCCAGCTGCAGGAGCTGGCGGCGCGTGAGCGTCAGGCCCAGCTGGCACTGGACCGTGCCGAGGCTTTGGTCAGGCAGAACTTCGTTGCCGCCAGCGAGGCCGACCGCACGCGCGCCGAGCGCGATGCCGTGCGGGCCCAGATCGAACGCGTGCGCGCCCAGCGCGCCTATGCGCTGCTGCACGCGCCCTTGCCCGGCGTGGTGCTGCGCCGCGATGCCGAGCCCGGCCAGTTCTTCGCCGCCGGCCAGCCCCTGCTCTACCTGGGGGACGCGCTGAACCTGCGCGTCAGCGCCGAGGTGGACGAGGAGGACATCCCCCGCGTGCGCCCCGGCATGCCCGTGGTGCTGCGTGCCCAGGCCCTGGGTCCCCAGGTGTTCGACGGCACGGTGGACAGCATCACCCCGCGCGGCGACCCGGTGGCGCGCAGCTACCGGGTTCGCATTGCCCTCAGCGCACCGCCGGCGGCCTTGCGGGTGGGCATGACGGTGGACGCCAACCTGATCGCCGCGCGGCGCGCAGAGGCACTGCTGTTGCCGAGCGCCGCCGTGCTGAAGGGCCAGGTGTGGCAGGTGGCGGAGGGGCGGGCGCGGGCGGCGAAGGTGCAGGCGGGGGCGAGTGGAAATGGCCGGGTGGAGATTCGCGCCGGCCTGACGGCCGATGCGCGTGTGATTGCGAAGCCGGAGGGTTTGGTGGAAGGGCAGCGGGTGCGGGTGCAGCAGTGAACCCCCAGTCTCCCGCCCTGCGGACTATCGCCACCCCCCGAGGGGGCGCGCGCCGGCTTGGGAACGGCGCTTCGCTCGGAGTGCTTGCATGAGCGTCGTCCTCTCCGTCGCCTGGGCTCACCTGATCGGCCGCAAGCGCCAGACCCTGGTGGCGTTGGGCGGCGTGATCCTTGGCGTGGCCTTCTTCCTGGCCACCTCCAGCCTGATGCGCGGCTCCGAGCGCGATTTCCTGCAGCGCCTGGTGGACAACGCGCCGCACATCACCGTCTACGACGAGTACCGCGAAGCCCAGCCCCAGCCCGCCGCCTTGCGCTGGCCCGAGGCCGCGCTGGAACTGCCACGCGTCAAACCGCAGCGCGAGAACCGCGGCATCCGCGGGTGGCCGCGCATGGTGGAGGCGCTGCGCCAGCAGCCCGGCCTGCGGGTGGCGCCGGTGCTCAACGGCGCCGTGGTGCTCAGCTTCGCCGGCCGCGTGCAGGGTGTGCAGCTGCAGGGCATCGACCCCGAGGCCATGCGCGGGGTCTCGACCATCGAGACCAAGATGACCGAAGGCAACCTGGACAGCCTGAACGCCGACCCGAACGGCATCGTGCTCGGCGCCGGCCTGATGAAGCAGTTCCAGCTGCGCGTGGGCGGCACCGTCAGCGTGGTGGCAGCCTCGGGCCTGGCGCGGCAAATGAAGGTGGTCGGGGTGTTCTACACCGGCAACCAGGGCTACGACGAGGGCCAGGCCTTCGTGAAGCTTCAGCGTGCCCAGGCCCTGCTGGGGCGCGAGAACCGCGCCAACCGGCTCATCCTGCAGCTCGACGACGTGCAGGCGGCCGGCCAGCTGGCGCCGCGCATCGAGGCCGAGTGGGGCTACAAGGCGGTGGCCTGGAGCGAGGCCAACCAGGACATCCTGGCCCTGCTGGTGATCCGCAACCTCATCATGTACACCGTGGTCTCGGCCATCCTGGTGGTGGCCTCCTTGGGCATCTACAACACCCTCAGCACCGTGGCGCTGGAAAAGACCAAGGACATCGCCATCCTCAAGAGCATGGGTTTTCACGCCAACGAGCTGCAGCGCATCTTTCTGCTGCAGGGCGCGGCGGTGGGGGTGGTGGGCAGCCTGCTCGGCCTGGCCCTGGGGGCGCTGCTGATGAAGGCGCTCGGGCGCGTGGCGGTCAAGCCGCCCGGCGCGGTGGAGGTGACGAACCTGCCGCTCTACTGGGGTGCCGAGCAGTTTGCGCTGGCGGCCGGCTTTGCACTCGCCTCAGCACTGGCGGCGGCCTGGCTGCCGGCGCGCAAGGCCGCGCGGGTGCATCCGGTGGACATCCTGCGGGGGGCGGCATGACGCCGCGCGGATTGCAGCGAAGGCCGCGCACGTCGCGCCGCCGCGTGCTCGGGGCCGCGGGGTTGGTCCTCTCGGGCGCGGGCATCGGCAGCGCGGCGCCCTTGCGCGTGGTGTACCCGCGCCTGGCCGAGCGGCCCGTCGACGCCTACGGCTACCGCCTGTTGGAGCTGGCCCTGGAGCGATCGGAGGAGCCCTTCGAGCTGCACCGCACGGAGGCGCCGCTGTCGTCACGGCGCGCACGCGAGGAGCTGGCCGCAGGCCGTGTGCATGTGCTGGACGGAGGGGTCTCCCGCGAGGCGGAGGCCCATTTCGACATCCTGCCCTTTGCGCTGGACATGGGGCTGAGCGGCCTGCGCCTGCTGCTGGCCCGGCAAGACCGGCTGCCGGCCCTGACGCCGGTGCGAACCCTCGAAGACCTCAAACCTTTTCGTTTCGGTCAGGGGGATGAGTGGGTGGATACGCGCATCCTGCGAGCCGCGGGCCTGCGCGTGGACACCAGCCAGTTTCTGAACCTCTTTCGCATGCTGGAGGCGGGTCGCTTCGACCTGTACCCGCTGGGGGTGGAGGAAATCCACGCCGCCTTGCGCGAGCACCGGGCGCTCGCCCCTTCCGTCGAGGTGGTGCCCGACCTGGCGCTGCACTACCCGCTGGCGCGCATGTTCATGCTGACGCCGGGCCAGGCCCGCCTGCGCGCGGCGCTGGAGCGCGGCCTGCAGCGCGCCCATGCCGAGGGCAGCGTGCTGCAGGTGCTGCAGCAGCAGCCCGGCCTGAGCGCACTGCTGGGGCCCGGTGGGCAACAGCCCGGGCGCATCGTGCGCCTGCCCAACCCCGAGCTGCCCGAGGTGTATCGCAAAGTGCCCGCCCACACCCTGCATCCCTTGGTGCGCACGGCCGTCGGAGCGCGCCTGTGAGCGCCTTGCTTGAAGCCCGCGAACTGACCCGCACCCTGCCGGGCGAAGTGCCCGTGACCCTGGTGGATCGGGTGAGCCTGGACATACGGCGCGGCGAGTTTGTCTCCATCGTCGGGCCCTCGGGCTCGGGCAAGAGCTCGCTGCTGTACCTGCTGGGCCTGCTGGACCGCCCCAGCAGCGGCCGCTTGCTGCTGGACGGCATCGATACCCACGCGCTGGACGACAACCAACTGGCCGACACCCGCCTGGCCAAGCTCGGCTTCGTGTTCCAGTTCCACTTCCTGCTGCCCGAGTTCAGCCTGCTGGACAACGTGGCGCTGCCGATGCGCCGCCTTGGCCGCCTGAAGGAGCCAGCCTTGCGCGCGCGGGCGCAGGCCCTCTTGGAGCGCTTGGGCCTGCAGGGGCACGGGCACAAGCGCCCGCACCAGATCAGCGGCGGCCAGCGCCAGCGCGTGGCCATCGCGCGCGCGCTGGCCAATGAGCCCCTGCTGATCCTGGCCGACGAGCCCACCGGCAACCTCGACACCGCCAGCAGCGCCAATGTGCGCAGCATCCTGCGCGAGCTGTGCACCGAGCAGCACACCACCGTGGTGACGGTGACGCACGACCCTCACTTCGCCGAAGCCGCCGACCGCGTGCTGACGCTGGTGGACGGGCAGTTGCACACCGACGAGGTGCGCGAAGGCCAGGATCCCTGATCCGGGGCATCGCTGTGGTGGAATGAAGCGATAGCCACCACGGTCGTTCCCCGCGTTCCGTGCCTTGAAGGGAGTCCTCATGGCCCAAGTTCGCGCTGCGTTTCCACCGTCTTTCACCCCTTTGCAGGGCAGTGCCGCCGA
>JBDHSJ010000228.1:0-5922 GCA_039808065.1 Burkholderiaceae bacterium
GCGCCTGTGCCGCACCGCCGGACGCACAGCAGCTGGCGTACCAGGAGCGCTATGCCAAGGCCAAGGCCTTGTTCGAGGAGCGCTGCAAGACGGCCGGGGTGGTGATCCACCGCACGGTCAAGGACGTGGAGGGCATTGAGCTGACCAAGATCCGGCAGCCGATTCCCTGGGGTGGGAAGGAGTACTTTGATCCGATGTATCCCGAGGCGGCGATGGCCGGAGAAGTTCGCGGCGATAACTACATCAAGCAGTTTCTTATGAGCGAGTTCGTCGTTCCTGAACGCCCGAAGGAGCGCAGCAGCCTTGGCCCGCCCACTCAGGAGAATCGGCAAACGTTTCCTAACGCAAAGAAGGGCTACAGCTTCGTTGAGTACCTCGACTTGGGAAACCGGCGCCGCTATCGCTGCACACCCGACTGGTCGCTGGACCATTCGAACTGGGTCCCCGGTCAGCACAACTGTGCAGTAGTGCAAGTTGCCAATACCCGGTACGCCCTTGACTACGAAGACATCGTCCACCCAGACGACCGCGCACATTGGATCGCCGGCACCAAGCTCAAGGTGATCGACAAGGAGACGGGCGAAGTCATTGCACAGCTCACGAAATTCGTTTGGGACTCGGGCTTCGGCGGCAGCTCAACCGGGCGATGGCCATGGCAACACGCTGACGGTCGTGGGCCAAATCAGAACTGCCCGTACACCGCATTCAAGCCCACGGGCAAAGATAGCCGGTACTTCGTTGACACCGTACTTATTCCAAAACAGGGAGATTGATCATGACTACCCAAGCCAACCCTACTTCGCCACCAGTCCTTCAGACATACACGCTGCTTCAGATTGCCGCAGAGGCATTTCTAGGCAGAAATCCGGCCGACCCAGCTGCCACTCCCGGTAGTAACTACCCCGTTAACCTGACGCCCGAGTTGCTTACCGAGGGCAACAAGCACTCCTCCCGCATGACCACGGCCCAAGCCGCGCAGTTTGCGCAGGAATGGGAAGTCGTCTCCCACCAACCCAACACCGCCACCGGCTTCAGCGCCACGCTGTTCCGCTGCAAGGTCTCGGATGCCGCGCGCGGCATGACAGCTGGCCAGTTCGTCGTCTCCTTCCGCTCCACCGAGTTCATAGAAGACGCCGCCCGCGACAACCTGGCCACGAACCAGTTGGAGATTTCCGAAGGGGGCTGGGCCTTCGGCCAGATCGCCGACATGCAGGACTGGTGGGCGAGCGTGCAGGGCCAGTTGGGCGGCGCTAAGGTGGATGTGACCGGCTACAGCCTGGGCGGCCACTTGGCCACGGCCTTTTACGAACTGCACAGCAATCAGATCGGGCGGGTCTACACCTTCAACGGCGCCGGCGTGGGGCAGATGCGCGACGGGCACAGCCTGCCCCAGGTGATGCAGGTTTTCGACGCCCAGCGCGCCCCGGGGGGCAATGCGTCGGGTTTTCTGACGGCGGTTGGGCAGACGCGCTATGCAGAGCTCACCCAAAAGTACCGCGCGGGCCAAAGCTACAACGACACCAATATTCAGGCCGACCGGGTCATAAACAGGGTCAGGTCTTGAGTTTGCATAGCAATCCGTTTGGCCACGAAGACCAAGAATTCATCTGAGCATGAAGACAGAGAAAAACAAATCAATGCATGAGCCTGACGTCAATAAGGCAGCCGTCAGGCCAAAGCACAGGTGCGTATCACTCCCGGTATTTGGATACATGCTGGCGACCAGCCTTGCGGCGATGTCCAGTGGGTGCGCGCTTATTGAAGCGCCTTCCCGTGCGCGGATCGAGTATTGGGAAAAGCACATCGACGCGCTCTGCGCCAAGGAGTTTGAGAAAGACAAGGCCTATAAGGTCTATGAGCAGGATGTGTTGCCGGTGAATGAGCACTATTTCTACTCAGACGGCCGATCGATACAAGTGCTCCCAAACAACTGGGAAAAATCGGGTTACAAGAATCCACCTGGCGTGGATTTTGTGTTTGACCTGGTTGAGGTAAAGGTCTTAAACGAAAGCAATCCTAGGGTCAGTCTATATGCCACCCGCGCC
Source organism: Burkholderiaceae bacterium (assembly GCA_039808065.1). Classification (GTDB taxonomy): domain Bacteria; phylum Pseudomonadota; class Gammaproteobacteria; order Burkholderiales; family Burkholderiaceae_C; genus Inhella. Next base: position 2,046 of record JBDHSJ010000228.1, read on the forward strand.
ATTCGCCTGCGCGATAAAAAAGTGCTGGCAGAGTCCTATTCATACATACGAGCCGGTGGCGAGATTTGGGCGCTTGGATATCTCAATAGACACAGTTGCCCAGGTGACGGATCCCATGTGACGGTCCTAAAAGCCACCTTCAAGAACTTTAGCGAGACTTCGAAATGACTCAGATCGAAAATCTTCGTGAAAAGCGCTAAACAGGGTCAGGTCTTGAATTTACATAGCAATCCGTTTGGCCACGAAGACCAAGAATTCATCTGAGCATGAAGACAGAGAAGAACAAATCAATGCATGAGCCTGACGTCAATAAGGCAGTCGTCAGGCCAAAGCACAGGTGCGTGTTACTTCAGGTATTTGGATACATGCTGGCGATCAGCCTCGCGGCGATGTCCAGTGGGTGCGCGCTTATTGAAGCGCCTTCCCGTGCGCGGATCGAGTATTGGGACAAGCACATCGACGCGCTCTGCGCCAAGGAGTTTGAGAAAGACAAGGCCTTTAAGGTTTATGAGCAGGATGTGTTGCCGGTGAATGAGCACTATTTCTACTCGGACGGGAGATTCAAATTTGGGCTACCTGAAGGCGGGAAGAAGTATGGATATAACAATCATCCCGGTGTGGAATTTGTTTCTGAACTGCGCGAAGCCAGGGTATTGAATGGAAGCAATCCGCGCGTCAGTCAGTATGTAACTCAGAATATACGTTTGAGTGATGGAAAAGTGCTGTCGGAGAATTATTCTTACATCAGGGCGGGGGGTGGTTTGCTGGATGTTGGATACCTAAATAGACACAAATGCCCTGGTGATCAATCGCACCTCAGGGTGTTAGAGGCAACTTTTAAGAATCACAATCAAAATGACTAGGGTCAGATACCGTTTTGAATTGCAAACCCCGGTATCGCGATTCGAGGACTGATCGACTGGCCCGACCAGCCCGGCTACAGCGCCAAGCCCCGCAGCAACCGCGACACCTCGCGGTTGGCCAGCAGCCGGGTGCCGTCGCGCATCAGCAGCTCCAGCTGGCTCTGCTCGTCGGCCTGCATCGATTCGACGAAGTCCAGGTTCACCATCGCGCTGCGGTGGATGCGCAGGAAGCGCGCTGGGTCGAGGCGCTGCTCCAGGTCCTGCAGGGGCACGCGCACCACGTACTGCCGGCCCTCGCTGGTGATCAGGGTGTACTTGGCGTCGGACTTCAGGTGCTCGATGCGATCGACGGCCAGCGGGAAGATGCGCCCGCGGTCACGCACCAGGATGCGGCGCAGCGGTCCGCCGCCACCGCCCAGGGCCTCCAGCACGGTGCTTCCGGGTGCGCTCTCCTCCTCGGCCAGCACGCGCTGCAGGGCGGCGTCGAAGCGCTCGCGCGTGAAGGGCTTGAGCAGGTAGTCGACGGCGTTCAGCTCGAAGGCCGTGACCGCATGCTGGTCAAAGGCCGTCGTGAAGATCAGCGCCGGACGGTGGCGCAGCTGCTCCAGCACCTGCAGGCCGGTCAGCTCGGGCATCTGGATGTCCAGCAAGACCAGGTCGGGGCGTTGCGCCTCGATGCGTTCCAGGGCCTCGCGGCCGTCGCAGGCTTCGCCGAGCAGGCGCAGCGCATGGCTCCAGGGGGCGAGGAAGTCGCGCAGGGTCTCGCGCGCCAGCGGCTCGTCCTCGCAGATCAAGACGGTCTGGATGCTCACTGGGCGGGCACCTCGAAGCCGACGGCAAAACCCTGGCCGGGGGCGGTCTCGATCTGCAGCCCTGCCATGGGGCCGTAGGCCAGTTGCAGGCGCCGCGACACGGTGGGCAGGCCCAGGCCCTCGCCATGGCGCGCCGCGCCGGGCTCGCAGCCGGGGCCATCGTCGGCCACGCGCACGCGCAGGCGCCCATGCTGAAGGCTGGCCTGCACGCTCAGTCGGCCGGGGCCGCCACGCGTCGCAAAGGCATGCTTGATGCTGTTCTCGACCAGGGGCTGCACGCTCAGGCCGGGCAGCCGGCAGGCCAGCGCGGCCTCGTCCACCTGCCAGTCGAGCTGCAGGCGTTCGCCCAGGCGGAGGGCTTCCAGCTCCAGATAGTCGCGCGTGAACTCCAGCTCCTGCTCCAGGCTGACGCGTTCCTCGTCGCGGCGCTCGCTGTCCAGCACCTGGCGCAGCAGATCGGAAAAGCGCTGCAGGGCCACCTCGGCCTGGCTGGGATCGCGGCGCAGCAGGGCCACCTCGGCCTGGCTGGGATCGCGGCGCAGCAGGGCCAGGATGGAATGCAGGGTGTTGAACAGGAAATGGGGATTGAGCCGGCTGCGCAGCGCCGCCAGCTCGGCGCGCACCAGCAGCTCGCGCGCCTGGGCGTTGGCCTGGGCTTCGCGGTGCGCGCGCTGCAGCGCGCGGTAGGCGGTGAAGCCGCCGGCCGCGGCCGCATACATCAGCAGCCCGCCCAGGGCCTGCCACATGAACCAGGTCAGGCGGGCGCGCTCGGCCATGCCCGGGCCCAGCAGCAGCCAGAACAGGCCATAGGCCATGGCATGCCAGAGCGCCACGAAGACCAGCGCCCCGAGCAGATGCAGCAGCACCCAATGCCGGCTGCCGCGCTTCTCCAGCCAGCCGCTGAGCGGCCAGACCAGCAGCAGCAGGGGCAGGGCGGGGCCGAAGTTCAGGCCGGCGCCCACCAGCACCATCAGCCAGGGCATGCCGCCGCCCGGCAGCGGCCGGGTGCTTTGCAGCGAAGCCCAATAGAACAGCAGATAGAGCAGGCCCAGGCCGAGCAGGGTGGCCCGGCGCAGGCGCGGCGACATCGAGAAGGAGGAGGGCATGGCGGCGCGGATTGTGGGCGGCGCCCCCGCGCCGCGGGCCGGTCTGCGCCGGTTTGAGGGTGGCGCGGCACGAACTGCCGGCCGCGCGCAACGATTGAAACCTGCCGGCCTGGTGCTGAAACGGCGGCGATACCCCGAGGCCGCACAGTGATGCATCCACTCCAACGGCCCCGCCATGCTCAGCTTCCTGGTTTCTGCCCTGACCGCCGTCGCCATGCTGCTCACGCTGCTGACGGCCGGCATCCTGAGCTTCTACACCGCGCGGGTGCCGCAGGGCGACGGGGCGATGGGCCTGGTCGTGCCCTTCTTCAGCGCCATCCTGGCCGGTCTGGCCGGCTTGCTGGCCCTGCTGTGCTTCGCCTTGCGCGGCGGGCTGGACCCGCTGGCGTGGACACGCAGCCAGGCGGTGGGCGCGGCGCTCGGTGCCGGGCTGCTGCTGGGCCTGGCCATCTTTGGGGCGCTGATTGCCTGGGCGGAAGCGCCCTGGGCGCGCAACCCGCTGCTGCTGAACCTGGTGGGCCTGCTGCTGCCGCTGGGCGCACACAGCCTGCTGCTGGTGGCCAATGCGCAGGGCATCGCCCCGCTGCCGCAGACCACCTGGGGCAAGGGCCTGCTGGGTGTGGGCGCCGGCGCCCTGCTGGGCGGCGCGCTGTGCGGCCTGGCCATGCTGCATGCGCAATGGACGCTGAGCCAGCGCAACCACGCCGCCGCCATGGAGGCCCTGCGCGAGCGCCAGGCCGAGGAAGATCGCCGCGAGACCCTGGGCCCCGAGGGCCGGCTGCGCGAAGACCTGGCCCGCTACGACGACCGCGCCCCGCTCTGGACCCTGAGCGCCGGCCTGCCCTTCGAGCCGGACGCCCGCCTGCGCGAGATCTGGATCGAACGCGCCCTGCGCGTGCCGCAGTTCGACCAGGAACTGCGCGGCAATCTGTGCACCGAGCACGCCATCTACCGGCATGGCGCGGCCGTGCTGGTGGCCGAGATGCCCGCCGAGCGGGTGCAGGCCGCGGCCTGGTCGCCCTGGCTGGCCGAGGACGCGCGCCGCACCGCCGAGGACATCCGCGCCCACGGCCTGGCCCGCCACGGTGACGACGTG
>JBDHSJ010000229.1:0-5913 GCA_039808065.1 Burkholderiaceae bacterium
TCGGCCACCCCCATGTGGCCGGTGTCAAAGCTCAGATAGACCGGCCGCTCGCAGGCTTCGGCCGCTGCCACCAGCGCGGGCAGGGCCAGGGCGAGCAGCCAGGGCTTCATCGACGTGGCAGGTGATCGAGTGTCCAGACCCCGTGCGGTGAGCGCCCCACCCGCACCTGGGCCACGACCTTGCGATCCACCATGTCGATGACGGTGAGCTTGCGCGCCCAGCGCGAGGTGACGAGCAGGGTGCGGCCGTCCTTGAGCAATTCCATGTCGTCGGGCCCGCCCGGCGCGGGGTACTGGTCGGCGATGCGCCAGTCCTTCAGGTCCAGCTTGCTGATGGTGTTGCCAGCGCGGTTGCTGACCAGCACATGGCGCCCATCGCCGAGCGAGCGGAACGAATGCGCGCCGGCGCCGGTGTGGAAGCGGCCGGCATAGACCGGCGTCTGCGCGCCGCGCAGCTGCCAGACCTGCACGAAGCGGTCGCCCGTCAGGCCCACCAGCAGATAGCGCTCGTCGGGCGTGAGGTAGACATCGGCCGGCGTCTTGCCCACCGCTACTTTCCAAAGCACGGCCTGCGTGCCCAAGTCCACGCACAGCAGCTCGTCGCTGTCCTGCATGCTGGCGTAGAGGCGCTGGCTGGCGTCGTCGATGAACAGATGGCTGGGCGTGCGCGTGGTGGGGATGCGCTTGACCAGCTCCAGCGGCTGCTCGGCCGCCATGCCATGCCAGCGGTACAGATCAACATGGTTGAGCCGGTTCGCCGCCGTGACGAACCACTTCATGTCGGGCGAGAAGCGCAGGTGGTAGGGATCGGCGATGCCCTGCACGGTGCGTTGCACCTCGGCGCTGACAGGGTCGATGAAGGTCAGCGAATCGGCACGCGCATTGGCAACGATCAGGCTCTTCTCGTCCGGGCTCAGGTACAGGTGATGGGGTTCCTTGCCGGTCTGGATGCGCGTGCGCTCACGCCAGGGGTTGCGATCAACCACCGAGACCGAGGCATCCATGGAATTCAGCACAAACACCGGCGGCGGCGAATTCGCCATCGCCGCCCCACACAGGCTCAGCACCAGCGCGCCCAGCCCCAAACGCCCCATCGACTTCATACGCTCCACCACCCCGGGGAATCCCGGAGGGCGCGCATCGTAGCGCCCGCCAGGGTGTGGCCCTGGTCCACCCCCCTAGAGTGAACTCTCGTTGGCGTAGGGCAGGTGCACGGCGAAGGTCGAGCCCACGCCCAGCTCCGAGCGCAGTTCGACGCGACCGCCATGCTTGCTGACGATGCGGCGCACGATGTCCAGGCCCAGGCCGCTGCCTTCGCCACGGGGCTTGGTGGTGAAGAAGGCGTCGAAGATGCGCGTCTGGATCTCCGGCGCAATGCCGCAGCCGCTGTCGGTGAAGGCCACCACCGCCTCGCCGTCCTGCCGTTCGATGGCGATGGTCAGCGTGCCCTTGTATTGCATGGCCTGCAGGGCGTTGTGGATCAGATTGGTCCAGACCTGGCAGAGCTCGTCGGGCAGGCAGCGCAGCGGGGCGATCGGCTGGTAGTGGCGCACCAGCTCGACCTGCTGCTTGAGCTGGCTCTGGTAGAGCGTCAAGACGGTTTCGACGGTCGATTGCAGATCGGTCATCACCGGCTCTTCCACGTGATCGGAGCGCGAGTAGGACTTGAGCGCAAAAACGATCTTGCTGACCTTCTCGACCGCGGTGTGGATGTTGGCGGCATTGCTGGCGATGGTGTGCAGACACAGCGCGGTACCGAGCACGCGATCGACCTGCGCGTGCCGCAGCAGGGGCAGGAAGTGTTCGACGCGCTCCTGCACCTGCAGCTGCACCAGCTGGCTGGCCATCAGCCGCGCCCCCACCAGGCCCAGGTCTTGCAGCTGGCTGGCGAGTTCGCGCACCACCGTGCGCTCCTCGCGGCTGCTGAGCAGCGGACGGAAGGTCTGAGCGCCTTCAATCAGCTCCTCGAACAGGCGGCGCTCGCTCTCGCTGAGGGCACGCAGCACCTCGGGCAGCTGGCGCAGGGCTTGCCACAGCGCCACGGTGATGTTGCTGCCGCTGGCCTTGATGGCGCCGATCGGCGTGTTGATCTCGTGTGCCACTCCGGCCACCAGCTGGCCCAGCGCGGCCATCTTTTCCGACTGCACCATCTGCGCCTGCGCCTGGCGCAGTTCAGCCAACGCTGCGGCCGCTTCGGCGCGGGCGGTCTCGGCGTTGGCATAGGCCGCGGCATTGGCCAACGCGATGGCGGCATAGGGGGAGGTGGAGCGCAGGATCTCGATCTCGCGCTGGCCGTAGGCATGCTCGCGATAGCTTTGCACGCACACCACGCCGATGCGCTTGCCATTGGCCACCAGCGGCCGCAGGATGGCAGCGCCGAGCGGCCGTTTGACCAGCCCCTCCAGCTGTGGCGCACCGCTGGCCTGCTGGGCGTCGGCCAGCAGGTACTCCGACTCCGCCAAAAACGCCTGCACCGTGAGCCAGCGCGTGTCGCTCAGCGGCAGGCGCATCGGCGGCGCCTCGACGCCCTGCTCCATGAAGTAGACGTACTGCAGCGCGTCACCCTCGGGCAGCAGCAGGGCCACGCCGTAGACGTCGGCATCCATCATCTGCCTCAGGCCGAGGTGCAGCTTCTCGCACACCGAGCGCACGTCCAGGAAGGAAGTCGTCTCCAGCCCGATCTGCCCGAGCTGGCGCAGGGTGTTGGCAGAGTTTTCCAGCGCCCGGTTCGCAGCCGACAGCTCCTGGGTGCGTTCGCTCACCAGCTCGGCCAGGTGATCGCGGTGGTGCGCCAGCTCGGCCTCGACCTGCTGCTGCGCCTTCAGGTACTGCGCCAGACTGTCCTGCAGCTGGTTCACGCCATCCACCAGCTGGGCCAGTTCGTCCTGGTGCTCGGTAGCGCGGTTCAGCTCAAGATGCTGCTGCAGGCGCTCGGGTCTGAGCTGCACCAGATGCCGGGCGATGCGGCGCACATGCTCGGTCACCATGCGGTTGAAGATCAGCATGATGAAGCCGGCCAGCAGCAGCGACTGCACCAGCTGCGTGACGATGATGTCGCGCAGGTCGGTGCTGAGACGCTGCCAGATCAGGCGCTCGTCGCCCCAGAGCACCAGGCGCCCGACCTGCTGATTCGAAGCTCCGACGTAGGGACGCAGGCTCAGCGGCGCCTCCAGGCGCGGCGCCATTTCGGAGCGCTGGTAGCCCGGCCGCTGGCGACTGAGCATTTGCACCTTGAGCTCGGAGCCACTGCGCAGCTCCACATCCACCTCGCCCACCGCCGGTACCTGCAGGGCGCTGCCGAGATGGACCTCCAGGCCCTCGTTGTCCACCTCCCAGATCGCCTTGGCCAAGGTGTGCTGGTAGACCTGCGCGATCAGCGCCAGTTCGCCGCGCATCACCTGCTGGTTGTGCTGCCAGGCCAGCGCACCGCGCAGGCCCACGGCGAGCAGGGAAAAGGCCAGGCAGAACCCCAGGGTCAGCAACACCAGCCGCGCCGCCAGCGAAGCCGGCAGGCGCAGGCGCAGGCGCTGCCGCTCGCTCAATCGGCCACACCCACCTGGACACAACCTTCGCGGCGAGCCGCATTCAGGGCGCTTGCCGCCCGCTCGATCAGTGCAAGCGCCGGTTCGCCTGGCCGCGAACTGGCCACCCCAAGGCTGAGCTGGCAGGGGCTCTGCAGGCCCTGCAGCGCCATGCGTTGGCGCAGCGCTTCGGCATGGGCAAAGGCGTCCGCCAGTTCGGTGTTGCAGTTGATGACCAAGAAGGCCTCACCACCCCAGCGCCCGACCACATCGGTGGCCCGCTGGTGGTTCTGCAGTTGCCGCACCAGGGCCAGCAGGGGGCGCTCGTCGCCCGACCCTTCCGCGCCCAGGTCGATGAGGGTGACGCACAGCGGCCGCGCCGCTGGCTGGCCCAAGCGCTCATCCAGCAACTGAGCCAGTTCGGCGGCGGTGCACAGACCATCGCGCGGGTCACCCGTGGCGCTGCGGCGCGACAGCCATGCCAGCCGCTCCCGGTAAGTGCGCACCGCCGCGCGGGTGCTGCGCACCAGCTCTTCACTGACGAAAGGCTTCTCCAGGCAGCGGTAGAGATCGGCCTCGGCCAGGGCGCGCTTGACACCGCTCAGATCGCTCTGACCTGTCAGCATCATCTTGACGGTGGCCGGCGCCATGCCGTGCAGGCGCACGAGCAGCTCGTCGCCGCGCATGCCGGGCATGATGTAGTCACTGATGACGACCGCAAGGTGGCGCTGCTGCTCCCGCAGTTCGCTGCAGATGTCGAGCGCCTCTTCGGCGCTCTCTGCGATCTCCACCCAATGACCAGGGCCCAACTGCGGCATCAGCAGGCTGCGCAGCGCCTGCAGCAGGGTGGCGTCGTCATCCACACAGAGCACCACGGTCTCGGTCATCGCCCCCCCTTCGACTGCTTCTTGTAGTAGCTTGTTACAAGCTTTACCCACTCTAGCAGCGTGCGCCTCGGGGCGCGAGGCGCACAAGCCCGACTTATTCGTCGTCGCCGCCCAGGATGCCCCCCAGCAGCCCGCCCGTGCCGAAGCCACCCAGCACCGAGCCCTCCTCACGACTTCCGCCCTGTTGCGGCGCGGCGGCAAAGATGCGCGAGGCCAGGCGCGAGAACGGCAGGCTCTGCAGCCAGACCTCGCCGGGGCCGGTCAGCTTGGCGAAGAACAGACCCTCGCCGCCGAACAGCGCGGTCTTGATCTTGCCCACGTACTGAATCTCGAAGTTGACGCTGGGGGTGTGCGCCACCAGGCAGCCGGTGTCCACCAGCAGGGTCTGGCCGGGCTGCAGGGTGCGCTTGACGACGGTGCCGCCGCTGTGCACGAAGGCCAGACCATCGCCTTCGAGCTTCTGCATGATGAAGCCCTCGCCGCCGAAGAAGCCGACCGAGAGTTTCTGCTGGAAGTGGATGCCAATCTGCACGCCGCGTGCGGCGGCCAGGAAGCTGTCCTTCTGGCAGATGACCATGCCACCCATCTGCTTCAGGTCCATGGCAATGATCTTGCCGGGGTAAGGCGCGGCGAAGGCCACGCGCTGCTTGCCGCTGCCGTTGTTGGTGTACACGGTGGTGAACAGCGACTCGCCGGTCACCAGGCGCTTGCCTGCGCCGAGCAGCTTGCCAAAGAAGCCGCCCTGCTGCTGGCGGCCGTCGCCGAACACTGCGTCCATGCCGATGCCCGCGTCCATGAACATCAGCGAACCCGCCTCGCCAATCGCGGCCTCGCCGGGGTCGAGTTCGACCTCAACGAATTGCATCTCGGCGCCCTTGATTTCGTAATCGACGACATCCATGCCCATGGCCATTCCTCGCAAGCAAACCAAAAAAGGGGCGCCATGGTAGCGGCGGCCTTTACCCCCGTGCGTCAAGCGGATTCACCCGCAGCACGAAGGACCGTCACACGCCCGGCCGGCCCGCAGAATGCGGCCACCGCAAAGACGGGAGGAACCGGCATGAAGGCAATCGTTCTGCCCTGGCTGATCGTGGCCAGCAGCTGGGCTTGCGCGCAGGCGCCGCAGCACCAGCATCGCATCGTGCCGGGTGACACGCTGATCGGCCTGCAACAGCGCCTGCTGCGGCCCGACATCAGCTGGCAGCAGCTGCAGCGGCATACCGGCGTGCGCGACCCCTTCCGCCTGCAGCCGGGCCACACCCTGACCTGGCCGCGCGAATGGCTGGCCGAGCAGCCGGCCGAAGCCGAGGTGCTGTTCGCGCTGGGCAGCGTGGAGCTGGAACGCGGCGGCCAGCGCAACCCGCTGAGCTCCGGCGCTCGCTTGGTGGAGGGCGACTGGCTGCACGCCGGCCCGCAGGGCAGCGCCACCCTGCGCTTTGCCGACGGCGCCCGCCTGGTGCTGCGCCCCTCCAGCCGGCTGCAACTGGGCCGGCTGAGCCAGGGGCG
>JBDHSJ010000230.1:0-5907 GCA_039808065.1 Burkholderiaceae bacterium
TCGATCCAGCCGCGCTCTTCGAGCTGCCGCACGATCTGCGAGCTCACCACCACGCCGCGAATGTCCTCGATGTCGCCGCGCGTGACCGGCTGGCGGTAGGCAATCACCGCCAGGGTCTCCATCGCGGCACGCGAATACCGCTGCGGCTTTTCCGGGTGCAAACGCTCCAGGTGCGGGCGCAATTGCAAGCGCGTTTGAAAGCGCCAGCCACCCGGCAGCTGAACCAATTCCAGTCCGCGGCTCGACCAATCCGCCTGCAACTCGACCAGCAGGGCCCGCACGGCGTCGGCGTCCACCCCGTCACCCAGCAGGACCTGCATGTCCTTCAAAGGCATGGGCTGCAGCGCGCACAGCAACGCCGCTTCCAGGATGGACTTCGCCTCCGCTGCTTGAATCTCCATGGACCTCTGGTTCAGGCTGGCACACCCGGTGCCCTGCTTACACATGGGAAGCGTGGCTTCCCGCGCTGGACGCCGCCGGCATCCGGATTGGAGCGCCGCCGATCTGCCGCGGCGCCTCCGACGGAGCGCCTGGCCCCGCGGTCTGCGCAATCAAAGCCGCGCAAGAAATTCCAGCAATTCTAAAGGCCCTCCGGCAACCCGCCTTCAGACCATCCCACCAGCGCGTCCGCAGCAGCCAGAAAGTCCGCCGGCGGCGTCACTGACCAACTCATGGTCTCGCCACGCACCGGGTGCCGCAGGCGCAGCCGCGCCGCGTGCAGTGCTTGCCGCTGTAAGCCGGCCAGCTCCCGGCCGCCATAGAGGGTGTCGCCAACCAAGGGCAGGCCCCGTGACGCCGCGTGCACCCGGATCTGGTGCGTGCGGCCACTGTGCAGCCGGCAGTGCAGCAAGCTGCACGCAGCGCCAGCCGCCAGCGGCGTGAAGTCAGTGCGCGCCGCTTTGCCGTCTGACACCACGGCCATGCGCACCCGACTGCGGGGGTCGCGACCAATCGGAGCGTCCACGCTGAACGGCTGCTCGACCCGGCCATGGCAGAGCGCCATGTACTCACGCCCCACTTCGCGGGCAGCCAGTTGAGCCACCAGCGCGTGATAGCTGGCCACGCTCTTGGCCACCACCATCAAGCCGGAGGTGTCCTTGTCGAGCCGGTGCACGATGCCGGCACGCGGCAGCAGGCGTGCCGCCTCGTGGTGGGCGAGCAGCGCGTTCAGCAGGGTGCCACTCCAGTTGCCGGCCGCCGGATGCACCACCCAGCCGGCTGGCTTGTTCAAGACCAGCAGCTGCGCGTCCTCGTAGAGGATGTCGATGGGCAGCGCTTCGGGCGCGAAGGGCACCTCATGCTGCGGCATGCGCCACTGCACTTGGAGGCGCTGACCCAGGCGCAACTTGCGCGCCGCCTGCTGGCAGGCGGTGCCGTCCAGCCCGACACGGCCCTCTTCCACCAGGCTCTGCAGGTGTGAGCGCGAGTAGCCGGGGTAAAGCGCCACCAGGGCCCGATCGAGGCGCCAGCCCGCCCATTCCGGTCGGATCTCGCCGCTCCAGCTCTGGGCCGTTTCGGGTGTGGATTCTTCAAGCTCGTCCTCGTCTCCAAGCAAGGCTTCTGCGCTTCCTATAATTCCAGCACCCCTCTCTCAGTGGCCGAATCGTCGGCTTGTCAATGCCCGTCTCGAGTTCTCGCGCTGCCCTGCAGCGCCGCGCATCGCGCGCCGTCGAAGCGCCTGTTCGTGCCACGCAAGGCCCCTGGATGCACCGGATCGGTCGCATCGGCAGCTTGGTTGCGCTGGCTGTGCTGACCGCCTGCAGCAACACCCCGAAAGACGATCCGAACTCGCAGGCCAGCCTGGACAAATTGTATGCAGAGGCCAAGGACGAGCTCTCGACCGGTGCCTACGAGCGGGCGATCAAGCTGCTCGAACGCATCGAGGGTCGGGCCGCTGGCACGCTGATGGCGCAGCAGGCCATGCTGGAAATGGCCTGGGCCCAACACCGCAGCGGCGAAAAGGCGCAGGCGCTGGCCACGCTCGACCGCTTCCTCAAGCTTCACCCTTCTTCGGCCGGCGCCGACTACGCGCTTTACCTGAAGGGTTTGGTCAACTTCAACGAGGACCTCGGCCTGTTCGGTCGCCTCGCCAACCAGGACGTGTCGGAACGCGACCAGCAGGCCTCGCGCGACGCGCTGCAGAGCTTTCGCGAGCTGATCGAAAAGTACCCCAGCTCGCGCTATGCGGCCGACGCGCGCACCCGCATCGACTTCATCACCAATACCCTGGCCCAGCACGAAGTGCATGTGGCGCGTTACTACTTCGTGCGCGGCGCTTATGTGGCCGCGGCCAGTCGGGCGCAGACGGCGGTGACGGAATACCAGTACGCGCCGGCCGTCGAAGAGGCCCTGTCCATTCAGGCACAAAGTTACGACCGGCTGCAGTTGCCCCAGCTTCGCGACGACGCGCTGCGGGTGCTGCGCAAGAACTTTCCGCAGAGCAAGTACCTGGCCGACGGCGGTCGCCAGGAAAAGCCCTGGTGGCGGATCTGGTGAGCGCCAAGCGCCACCCCTGAAAGCCCTGCCCCGCAGATCCATGTCCAGACGCCAGATCGCCCTCGAAGGCCTCTAGGATCGCGGCATGGCAATCCAACGCGCCGCGAAGCCACCCAAACCCAGTCACCGCCTGGTTGCAGCCACCGGCCTGCACCGGGGCGATCGCCTGTATCAGCAGGATCAGGTGGCCGTGCTGGTGCACCCGCGCGTGCCGGGCTGCGTGCTCGGCGTCGTGGCCGACGGCATGGGTGGCAAGAGCGGTGGCCGCAAGGCCGCCGACCAGGTCCTGCTCACCGCCCAGCAGCTGTTTGAGCGCCATTCACCCGGGGATGAAGACCCGGCCGAGTTGCTGCGCCAGCTCTGCTCGGAAGCGCATCTGATGATCAAGCTGACGGCGCTGTCTGCCGAGGAAGAGCCGCACAGCACCCTGGCGGCCTTCATGGTGACGCCCGACAAGCAGTGCTTCTGGCTGCACACCGGCGACTCGCGGATCTTTCACTTCCGTGGCCCCACGCTGATGCGGCGTACCCTGGACCAGTCTTATGTGCAGAAGCTCATCAACGAGGGCACGCTGACCGAGACCGATGCAGCCAACCACCCGCAGTCCAACCTGCTCACCGCCTGCCTGGGCACGGTGCAGGACCCGGAACCGGTAGAAAGCGTCATCCACGACCTTCAGGCCGGCGACGTGCTGATGTGCTGCAGCGACGGCCTTTGGCATTACTTCAACAACCGCGAGCTCGGCACGGTGATGCACAGCCTGCCTCCGCGCGAAGCCGCCGAGTTGCTGATCAACAAGGCCCGCCAGCGCGCCCAGGGCAGCGGCGACAACTTGTCGATCGCGATCGTGAAGATCGAAGCGGCGAGCTGAACCCAGGCCGTGGGCGCTGCCGAACGCTCAACCCTGCTTCACTGAACCTGCCGCACCCGTACCAGCGCGCTGCGGCCTCGGCTCAGGCGGCAAGGGACAACTGCGCGTACGCCCCCAGTAGGCCTTGGACTCGCAGGCGGCGACCACGCAGGCGTCTTGGGTCGTTTGGTTCGGCAAGCCTTTGCAGCGCTTCAGTTCCATGGCGAACTGAAAGCGCTGCACATCACTCAGAGGCTTAGGGGCAGGTGGCCGCCGCGCCAGGTCGCTGTGCGCCATGACCGCCGCCACCAGTTCGGCATCCGGATCCTTGGTCAGCGGTTTGCTGGGCTTGGCCGGTGCGGTCGGACGAGCCACCGGCAGCGCGCGCAGCGCGGCGCCCGGTGTGGCCTCGACGACGGCGCTGGCCGCCGTGGCCGGCGGCGTGATGGCAGCTGGCGCGCTGGCAGCTGCATCCGGTTGCTGGCTCACTGACTGAGCCACAAGGCGCGGAGTCACAGCGGGCGCTTGCGTAAGCGGTGCGCCTGCTTGCGGCCCCGCAGAGGCAGCCGAAGTCGCCTGCGGTTGCCATTGCGCCAGGCCGATCAAAGCCAGAGCGACGACACCAGTCCCCAGCAACCAGAGACCATGCTGGTACCGCCTTTTCCCATGGAAACCGCCTTGGCCGGACCGCGCCGCGACATCCGGACGATGGTCCTCGCGCGCCGCGCTCAAGATGCTCAAGCCGAAGCCGCTGGTCTCCGTCTCGGCCGCACCCGCACCCTGACCGGCACGAGCCAACAGGCTCGGGCGCGAGCTCGGCTTGGAGAACAGGGATGCATTGCTTGGCATGGTCTGACGGCGTGCGGAACAGTCAAGGACCGGACCGCCAAGGACTCCGGCAGGCCCGGCGCGCGGGCGCAGGAACGGGAAAAAGTCTAGAGCCTGAGCGCGCGTTTCACACCGGCTTCGCCCCCCTCGGCAAGGGGTGCTGCGCAGGCCAGGAGCCGGCACACTGATCGCATCGTCGCGAGAGCCGTTTTCGCGGGTCATTCAGGCCTCTGAAAACCGCGATTTCTCCTATGAAAACGCTGCGCATCAAGCGCTCGGCACGCGACTCACCATCAGCCCGTTTTCCACCTGTTTTTGCCCATGCTTCTGGGTGTAATTGTTGGCTTGTTTTTGTATCTGCTGGCCGCCTGCGCATTGGCCCTGCTGCTGCTTGTGCCGGGCGCGCGTGCGGCCACTTGGCGCGGGCTCGCGCGCGGACACTCGCGCCTGCGCAACTGGCAGCTGCATCAGGCGCAGAGGGCTCACGCATTGAGCCACCAGGCTGGCGCACAGGGTACGCGCTGGGTTGCTTTCCTGCGCCGCCAGGCGTTGCCGCTCGGGCTGACCCTGCTGGTGCTGCTGCTGGTGCCCGCCGGCCTGGGCCTGCTGCGCCTGCGCCTGCCAGCCGACACCTATGACCACCGCCTGGAGCGCCCACGAGACGAGCGCATCGCCGCACTGCTGCTGGGCGAGCAACTGGTGCCCCCGCCGACCCTGCCGCCCGAGCTCTTCCTGCAACGCGAGCTGGAGCAAGCGCGCCCGCTGGTGCGCAGTGCCAACCGCGAGTGGGCGCTGCTGGATGCGGAGTTCCGCCAGCGCTTGCTGGTGGTGTTCCAGATCCTCAAGGAGCGCCATGGCTACGAGGCGGTGCTGATCGAGGGCTACCGCAGCCCCGAGCGCCAGGCGGCGCTGCAGGCCCTGGGGCCGCAGGTCACGCAGGCCGGCGCCTTCGAGAGCTACCACCAGCATGGGCTGGCTGCGGACATCGCTTTCCTGCGTGAGGGTCGCATCGTCATCAGCGAGCGCGAGCCCTACGCGATGCAGGGCTACCAGTTGCTGGGTGCCGCTGCCGAATCGCTGGGCATGACCTGGGGCGGCAGCTGGCGCAGCCTGAAGGACTACGGCCATGTGGAGCTGCGCCGCGCCGGTGTGCTGCGCCGTGCCACCGATGCCGCGCACACCTATTGAGAGGGAGAACCATGAGCAAACGCCCATTCATCATCATCGGCTGCAAGACCGACCATGGCGGCACCGTCGTGGAGGGCGCGCCCACGACCTTCCACTACGGCATCCCGATCTCGCGCATCGGCGATGCCGTGCCCTGCCCCATTCCCGGCCATGGCGGCGCCGTCATCGCCACCGGCGACCCAAGCTGCATCATCGACGGCAAGCCGGCCGCCCGGCATGGTGACAAGACCACCTGCGGCGCCACCCTGCTGATGCGCCAAAGCCCCAGCGTCGACTGATGGCGAAGTTCTTCAAAGCGCTGGCCCTGCTGGTGCTGCTGCTGTGCGGCAGCAGCCTTCTGATGCTGTGGCATTGGGACGCCCAGGGCCACCAGCCCACCACGAGCGAAGCCCTGCTCTACCTGCTGGTGCTGCCGCTGATGCTGTTCACCGGTCTGCTGCTGCTGCGCTGGGCCTGGAAGGCGGTGCTGGTACCTGGTCTGGCCGCCAGCGCGGGCGCGGCGGCGGCAAGCCCCGCCGCGGCGGCCCCCGCGCAGCCGGCCCGCA
>JBDHSJ010000231.1:0-5905 GCA_039808065.1 Burkholderiaceae bacterium
AATGTCATCTCGTTCTCCTTGCGGTTGCCAGGATGCTAGTCCTGGTTTAGATGGTCCTACACGCAGGGGGCATCGAACAAGATGCTGCCGGCCCGGAAACAGGGGTGTGAGCGCCCGCGCCAGTCTTCAGGGCACCACGGCGGTGCACTCAATTTCCACCTTGGCGCGGTCCTCAATCAGCGCGACCACCTGCACCGCACTCATGGCCACGGCGTAGTTGCCGATCAGCTCCTTGTAGGCCTGACCCACGGCACGGCCTGCCGCCAGGTATTCGCGCTTGTCAGTCACGTACCAGGTCATGCGCACGATGTGCTGCGGCCCCGCACCAGCCGCAGCCAGCACGGCCAGGACGTTCTGCAGGGCCTGGCGGGCCTGGTCGGCGAAGTCGTCGGAGTGGAACTGCTGCAGGGCGTCCCAGCCGATCATGCCGGCTACGAAGACCTGCCGCCCCTGGGCGGCCACGCCGTTGGCATAGCCGCGCGGGCGCGGCCAGCCTTCCGGCAGCAGGGTCTGATGAGGTGAAGGTGTGGAAACTTCAGCCATGCGCGGCCTCCGCGTTGAAGCGCTGCAGCGCCGCCAGCACATCGGCCGGCAGCTCCATCGCGCGGTGGGTGTCGAGATCCGTGCTGACCAGGGTTTGCCGCGCCGCCACGCGCAGCTCGCCACCGGCACCGCGCAGTTCCAGCGTCAGCGTGAACGATCGCCGACCGATGCGCTCCAGCCCCAGGCTCAGGCGCACCGCGTCACCCTGGCGGCTGACGGCACGGAATTCGGTGTTCAGTGCCACCGTGGGCAGGCCGACCCGGCGCGGGCCGAGCAGGTCGGCGTAATCGATTCCCAAGCCCTCGTTGAACCAGTCCTCTACCAAGCCCTGGAAGAGCACGAAGACCTGGGGAAAGAAGACGATGCCGGCGGGGTCGCAGTGGCTGAAGCGGATGCGCTCGGTCTTCTCGAAGCGGTTCATCCCAGCTCCTTCAGGCGAAAGCGCTGCAGCTTGCCGGTCTGGGTGCGCGGCAGCGCGTCCACGAACACCACCGCCCGCGGGTACTTGTAGGGCGCCACGCTGGCCTTGACATGCTCCTGCAGCGCCTTGACCAGCTCCGGCCCGGCCGCAAAGCCGGGCCGCAGCACCACGCAGGCCTTGACGATCTGGCCGCGCTCTTCGTCCGGCACGCCGGTGGCGCCGCATTCGGCCACCGCAGGGTGCGTCATCAAGGCCTCTTCCACCTCGGGCGCGGCGATGTTGTAGCCGGCCGAGATGATCATGTCGTCGGTGCGGGCGTGGTAGTGAAAGTAGCCCTCGGCGTCCATCGCGTAGGCATCGCCGGTGTAGTTCCAGCCCTCCTTGACGTACACGGCCTGGCGGGCGTCGTTCAGGTAGCGGCAGCCCGTGGGGCCTTTGACGCGCAGCCTGCCCACCTCGCCCGGCGGCAGCACGCGGCCGTCCTCATCCACCACCTCGGCGCGGTAGCCGGGGATGGCCTTGCCGGTGGCGCCGGGGCGGGCATTCGATTCATCGGCCGAGATGAAGATGTGCAGCAGCTCGGTGGCGCCGATGCCATCGATCAGCTCGATGCCGGTGGCCTGCTTCCACAGCGCGCGGGTGGCGGCGGGCAGAGCCTCGCCGGCGCTCACACACTTGCGCAATTGGGTTTGACGGATGGCCTCGCCCTGCTGGGCCAGCACGCGGTAATTCGTCGGCGCGGTGAAGAGCACGGTGCCGCCGTACTGCAGCAGGCCCTCCAGCAGCTGCGGCGGCGCGGCTTTCTCCAGCAGCGCCGTGCTGGCGCCGATGCTCATCGGGAACAGCACCAGGCCGCCGAGGCCGAAGGTGAAGCCCAGCGGCGGGCTGCCCATGAAAACGTCATCGGCATGGGCCTTCAGCACATGGGGCGGCCAGCAGGCGCAGATGGCCATCACATCGCGGTGGAAATGCATGGTGGCCTTGGGGATGCCGGTGGTGCCGGAGGTGAAGGCCAGGATGCAGGTGTCGTCGGCGGCGGTGGCCACGTTCTGGAAGGGTGCGTCGTGCCGGGCCATCAGCGCTTCCAGCCCGCCCGCGCCTTCCTGGCGGTAGCAGCGAATCTGCTTGAGCTGCAGGCTGGCGGCCGCGGCTTCAAGCAGATCTTCCGCCAGCAGGCCGTCGCAGAGCGCATGCGAGACCTGGGCGATCTCGATCATGGTTTTGAGCTCCTTGGCACGCAGCAGCGGCATGGTGGCCACGGCAATGCCGCCGGCCTTCATCACCCCGAACCAGCAGGCCACGGCCATGGGGTGGTTGGGGCCGCGCAGCAGCACGCGGTTGCCCGGCACCAGGCCCATGTCCTGCACCAGCACATGGGCGATGCGGTCGGCCTGTTCGCGCAGCTGGCGGTAGGTCCAGCGGATGCCGCTGCCCTGCAGGCACAGGCGCTCGCCCCAGCCCTTCTCGTCCACGGCCTTGTCGAGCAGTTCGGTGGCGCAGTTCAGCTGCTCAGGGAACTGCAGATCGGGCAGCTCGAACAGGAACTCGGGCCATTGCTCGCGCGGCGGCAGGTGCTCGGCGGCGAAGCGGTCGATATGGGCGGTGCTCATGCTCAGTTCCCCTTGAGGAGTTCTCGGCCAATGATGAGTTGCTGCACTTCGCTCGCCCCTTCGTAGATGCGCAGCGAACGGATCTCGCGGTAGAGGCGCTCGACCATCTGGCCGCTGACAACCCCCAGCCCACCGTGCAGCTGCAGCGCGGCATCGATGACCTGCTGCGCCCCTTCGGTGGCCGCCAGCTTGGCCATCGCGGCTTCCTTGGTGACGAAGCGGCCCTGGTCGCGCTGCCAGGCGGCGCGGTAGGTCAGCAGGGCGGCGCTGTCCAGCGTGAGCGCCATCTGCGCGAGCTTGGCTTGCGTGAGCTGGAAGTCGGCCAGCAGGCCGCCGAACATGCTGCGGCTCTGGGCACGCTGCAGGCCTTCCTGCAGGGCGCGGCGGCCGAAGCCCAGCGCGGCAGCGGCGACCGAGCAGCGGAACACATCCAGCGTGCGCATCGCCAGCTTGAAGCCCTGGCCGGGCGCGCCCAGGCGCTGGCTGGCGGGAATGCGGCAGTTGGCGAAGCGCAGCCGGGCCAGCGGGTGCGGGGCGATGACTTCGATGCGCTCGGCAATCTCCAGGCCCGGGGTGTCGGCATCGACGATGAAGGCGGTGATGCCGCGCGCACCAGGGGCCTCGCCGGTGCGGGCGAACAGGACGTAGAAGTCGGCGATGCCGCCGTTGCTGATCCAGGTCTTCTCGCCGTCCAGCACGTAATGGTCACCGTCAAGACGGGCGCTGCATTGCATGGCGGCCACGTCGGAGCCGGCTTGCGGCTCGGAGAGCGCAAACGCCGCAATCGCCTCGCCCGCCGCCACACGGGGCAGGTAGCGCGCTTGCTGCTCGGGCGTGCCGTCCAGGCTGATGGCCCCGGAGCCCAGGCCTTGCATGGCGAAGGCGAAATCGGCCAGGCCGTTGTGGAAGGCCAGGGTTTCGCGGATCAGGCAGATGGCGCGGGTGTCAATGCCGCGGCCAGCTTGAGCGACGGCGTGGTGCAGCCAGCCGGCTTGGCCGAGTTGGTGGACGAGGTGTTTACAGGCTTGGTCGACGTTTTTGTCGTGGTCAGCGTGAAGCTCCGTTGCCGCCCATTGCGACAAGGATTCAGTCAGGTCGCGGTGGTGGCTTTCGAAGAACGGCCAGTCGGTTTGCTGCATGGCTTAGGTCTCTTTGCGTGAGAGCCCGCCGGGTCTCGCCCCGGCAGGCGAGTTCCTTTTGGCTTGACCCAAAAGGAACCAAAAGGTCAAGCCCCGATGCGCAGCCCCTTGGCTACGCCAAGGGGTCCCCTGCGGTGCTCGCTTGACTGGGCCGGCCCGAAACTCGCTGCGTTCGCTTCGCTCACTCCGCTCAGACAGTCGGGCCGAGTCAGTTGGGAATCGCGCGCTCGCGCGCGCTGCCCAGCCAAGCTGCGCTTCTCGGCAGCGCATAGGGGCAGCAGCCCAAACATCCAACAGGCGAACAGCCGGGAAACGGCGCGATGGGGTCAGTCCGGGCTGTTCGGTATTCGGATGTTGGGTGTTCGGCTGTTTGGAGTTCCCCCTATGCCAAACCGAGCAGCGCAAGAACCCAGGGCCGCGTGCCGCAGGCACGCTTCTTGAACTGACTCGCGCAACTGTTGGAGCGGAGTGAGCGAAGCGAACGCAGCGAGTTTTGCGCGGGCCCTGGGTTCTGAGCAGCACAGGGCACCCCTGGCGCAGCCAGGGGCGTAGGCATCGGGGTCGCCTTTCTTTTGGTTCCTTTTCTTTGGCGAAGCAAAGAAAAGGAACTCGGGGCTTGGGGGTGAAGCCCCCAAGGGCTCTCACGCCAAACACAAACACCTCAATCCCCCCTAAACACCGGCCGCTCCTTGCGCACAAACGCCTCATACGCGCGCTTGAAGTCCTGCGTCAGCATGCAGATCGCCTGCGCCTGCGCCTCCGCCTCGATGGCCTGCTCCACCGTCATCGCCCACTCCTGGTGCAGCATGGTCTTGGTGATGCCGTTGGCGAAGGTCGGCCCCGCCACCAGCTGCGCAGCCAGCGCAGCCGCTTCACTCAACAACGAATCCGGCGCGCACAGGCGGTTGAAGAAGCCCCAGCGCTCGCCCTCCTCACCGCCCAGCGAGCGCCCGGTGTAGAGCAGCTCGCTGGCCCGCCCCTGCCCGACGATGCGCGGCAGCAGCGCGCAAGCACCCATGTCGCAGCCCGCCAGGCCCACGCGGTTGAACAGGAAGGCCGTCTTGCTGCGCGCGGTGCCCAGACGCAGGTCCGAGGCCATGGCGAGGATGGCGCCGGCACCGGCACAGACGCCATCAATGGCCGCGACGATGGGCTGCGGGCACTGGCGCATGGCCAGCACCAGATCGCCCGTCATGCGCGTGAACATCAGCAGTTCAGGCGCCGGCAATTCGATCAGCGGGCCGATGATTTCGTGCACGTCCCCGCCGGAGCAGAAGTTCTCGCCCGCGCCGGCCAGCACGATGGCGTGCACATCGGTGGCGTGTTTGAGGCTGCGGAACAGGTCGCGCAGCTCGGCGTAGCTGTCAAAGGTCAGCGGGTTCTTGCGCTCGGGGCGATTGAGCGTGATGGTCGCCACGCCGCCTTCGCAGTGCCAGCGGAAGTGACGCGCTTCATACGCAGCCAGCTCGCGGCGGTTGCCGGCGGCCAGCGCCGGGTCGAGTGCTTTGTTCATGCCTTGTTCTCCGGTTGGGCGAGGTGCACGCGCAGCTGCCCCAGCAGTTCATACAAACGGTTGGCGCCTTCGAATTCACCCAGCAGTTCGATCAGCCAGGCTTCGTGCTCGGCCGCCATGGCCAGGAATTGCGTGCGGCCTTGCGGGGTGAGCCGCAGGATCCAGCTGCGCCGGTCCTCGGGGTCGGGCAGGCGCTGCACAAAGCCCTCGCCCTCCAACTGGTCGGTCAGGCCCGTCACATTGCCGCCGCTGACCATCAGGAAGCTGCCGAGCTGCTTCATGCGCAGGCCCTCGGGGTGGCGCTCCAGCTGGGCCAGGTAGTCGAAGCGCGGCAGGGTGGTGGCAAAGCGCTGGCGCAGGCGGGTGCGGATCTCCTGCTCGATCTGTGTGCTGCAGCTCAGCAGACGCAGCCACAGTCGCACGGCGCCATGGTCTTCGGCCACGCTGCGCGCCTCGCGGCCGATCGCCTCCTCGCCCAGCACGGCGGCCAGCTTGGCCGGCTTCAATTCATCACCTCGCCGCCGCTGACCGAGATGGCCTGGCCGTTGATGGAGGCCGCGCCCGCGCTGCACAGCCAGGCCACGGTGTCGGCCACTTCCTCGGGCTGGATCAGGCGGCCCTGCGGGTTGTGGCGGGCGAACTCGGCGCGCGCGGCCTCCACCGTGCGGCCGGTCTTGCC
>JBDHSJ010000232.1:0-5881 GCA_039808065.1 Burkholderiaceae bacterium
CAGGGCGTCCAGCGTCGGCAGCAGGTTCAGATCGGGCGGTGACATGGCGTGGCGTGCACGGATGAAGTGCACATGATGCGCCTTCCGCCGGTTCACCGGCTTGCCTACCGTGGCGCCAGGTTCAAACCCAGACCCTGGAGCCCGTGATGACCCACCCCGCCAACCCCGCAGCTGCTGGCCGCCCAGCCCCTGCCGCACCCGCCGCGCAGGCCGCGCTGGCCCTGTGCGCGCTGCTGCCGGCGCTCGGCACCAGCATCGCCAACGTCGCCCTGCCCGCGCTGGTGCAGGCCTTCGGCAGCCGCTTCGAGCGCGTGCAATGGGTGGTCCTGGCCTATCTGCTGGCCAGCACCACCCTGGTGGTCAGCGCCGGGCGCCTGGGCGATCTGTTCGGGCGGCGTCGGCTGCTGCTGGGCAGCATCGCGCTGTTCGGCCTGGGCTCGGGCCTGGCGGCGTTGGCGCCGGGCCTGGGCAGCCTGGTGGCGGCACGGGCGCTGCAGGGCGCGGGCGCGGCCGGCATGATGGCCTTGGGTCTGGCCCTGGTGGCGGCCGCCGTGCCGCCACACCGCAGCGGCCAGGCCATGGGGCTGATGGCCACGCTCTCGGCCTTCGGCACCGCGCTCGGGCCGGCGCTGGGCGGGCTGCTGCTCGCCGGCCTGGGCTGGCGTGCGTTGTTCCTGCTGCAACTGCCACTGGCGCTGCTGGCCCTCGGCCTGGCCGCACGCTTCCTGCCGGCCGACGCGCCCGCCCCGGCTGCCGAGCGCTTCGATGCCCTGGGTGCGCTGCTGCTGGCAGGCACGCTGGCCGCCTATGCGCTGGCGCTGACGCAGGGTGGCGCCTGGGGCCTGCGCGGCCCGCTGCTGGGCGTGGCCGCGCTGGGCCTGGTTCTGTTCGTGTGGGCGCAGCGCCGCGCAGCGGCACCGCTGGTGAACCTGGGCCAGCTGCGCGCACCGCGCCTGCGCGCCCAACTGCTGGCCACCGCCCTGGTGGCGGCGGTGCTGATGACCACGCTGGTGCTCGGCCCCTTCCATCTGGTGCACGGCCTGGGCCTGGACGCTGCGGGGCTGGGCCTGGCCATGGCCGTGGGCCCGGCCTGTGTGGCTCTGGTGGGCTGGCCGGCCGGCCGCGCGGTGGACCGCTGGGGTGCGGCGCCCGTGGGGCGCCTGGGCCTGCTGGGCATGCTGTTGGCCAGCACGGGCCTGGCGCTGGCGCCACTGGCCTGGGGCCTGGCCGGCTACCTGGGCCCGCTGGTGGCGCTGACGAGCAGCTACGCGCTGTTCCAGGCCGCCACGCCCAGCGCGCTGCTGGCGGGGGGGGCGCCGGCGCAGCGCGGGCTGGTGTCGGGGCTCTTGAACCTGGCGCGCAATCTGGGCCTGGTCAGCGGCGCGGCGCTGATGGGCGCGGTGTTCGTGCAGGCCCTGCCGGCGGGCGGGCTGGAGCAGGCCGGGCCGGCCGAGGTGGCGGCGGCGCTGCGCCACAGCTTTGCGTGGGCCAGCGGCCTGCTGCTGCTGGCGCTGGCCGCGGGCTGGGCCCGGCTGGCGCCGCCACGGGCGCCGGGCTGAGCGGCAGGGCCGCGCTACGCTGCGGCCTTGGCAATCGGATGCCCGCCATGTGCCGCTTCACGCTCTACCTCGGCCCCTCCATCCGACTCAGCAAGTTGCTGATCGAGCCTGAGCATTCGCTCATCCACCAGAGCGTGCGCTCCAAGGAGCGGCGCGAGCCGCTGAACGGCGACGGCTTCGGTGTGGGCTGGTACGCGCCGCGCCTGTCGCGCGAGCCCGCGGTGTTCCATTCGGTCACGCCGGCCTGGAACGACCGCAACCTGCGCGAGCTTGCGCGCGTGGTGGCCTCGCCCTGCGTGCTGGCCCATGTGCGCGCCGCCACGCCGGGCTTCGGGGTCGATCTGGCCAACTGCCACCCCTTTGCCTGGCGCCGCCATCTGCTGATGCACAACGGCTACCTCAACGAGTTCCAGCGCCTGCGCCGCCGCCTGCTGGAGCCGCTGCATGACGACGCCTTCAACCTGGTGCGCGGCGGCACCGACACCGAGCATCTGTTCGCCGTCTTCGTCGACCAGCTGCTGCGCCACGAAAGGCCCGACGAACGCGCCCGCGACCCGGCGCTGGCGCTTGCCGAACGCCTGGCCGCCACGCTGCGCCACGCCTTGGCCGCCAGCCACGCCGTCGGCGTGCAGGCCCCGCATTACCTGAACCTGGCGGTTTCCAACGGCCAGCAGGCGGTGGTCAGTCGCTTCACCACCGACCCTGCCAGCGAGGGCGACTCGCTCTACGTGCTGCAGGGGCAGCTGTACGAAACCACGGCGCAGGAGTTCGGCCAGCGCGCACAGGAAGAGCGCGAGCCGGCGAGCATCGTTTCCTCCGAGCGGCTGACCCCTGCGCGCGCCTGGACCGCAGTGCCGCGCAACCATTTGGTGGTGCTGGATCGCGGGGTGGCGCCGCGCCTCCTGCCGCTCGGGCCTGGCGCCGAGTTGGCGCACTGAATGGCGCACTGAATGACGCCGGCCTGCCCAGGCGCTCAGTCGATCTGCGGCCCGCGGCGCGCGCGTTCGTCGAAATAGCGCTCCAGGCGCTCACGGTCCGGCCCCTCGGGGGCGTGGCCCAACCAGCTGCGCATCCAGGCTTCGCGCGGCTGCTCGGCGGCCAGTCGGCGCACGGCGGCGTCCACCGCCTCGATGTGCTCGCGCCCCTGGCCATTGCGTGCGCAGGCCAGCGTGGCGCGTGCCGTGGTGGGCGGCGCACTACGCAATGGCAGGGCCACCAGCGGCGCCGGGGGCTTCTCGTTGCGGTTGTAGGCGGCCACGGTCACCCCATACTCGAGCGTGAAGTCCATGCGGCCGGCGCTCAGCATGCGCAGCAGGTTGGTGCCGCGCCGCGGCATGGCCTGCGCCAGCAGCGCCTGGCCATGCCGCTGCAGCAGTGCGTCCACTTCCTTGCCGTAGGAGCGCTGGCGTTCCAGCAGGCCCTTGAGCTCGGGCCGAACCAGCAGCGCGGCCAGGTCCGCCACCGCGCCGGGCTTCAGGCCCAGGCGCGGCAGCAGCTCGGCGCGGGTGACGACATGGATCTGCCGCGCCTGCAGCGGCACATGGGTGTGCGTGAAGTAGAGCCAGCTCAGGCGCTCGGGCGTGCGCAGTAGCAGGTTCGAGCACACCGGCTCGCCCTGGCGCGCCAGGGCCTCCAGCCGCGGGTACTCGGCCACCACGAACTCGTGCCGGACCTGCGGCATGCGCAGCGTCAGCAGGCGCAGCATGCCGTCCAGCTCGCCCTGGCCCAGCTGCTCGGGCCGCTGCGGCGCGCGGCCGTTTTCCAGGCTGAACATCGGGGGGCTGTGCGAGACGACCCAGAGGATGCGCAGCGGGTCGGCGCACACGGCGCCCGGCCGGCCCAGGGCCAGGCAGGCCAGGGCAGGCAGAAGGAAGCGGCGCAGCGGCGGGAGGTTCATGGGGTAGAGGCCAGCGCGGGAAGCGGCCCCAACGCGGGCGCATTCTCGGCGCCCGCCGGCCCCTCAGACCGGTGCGGGGCGGATCTGCTCGTACGCCACCAGCACCTCCTCGTCGCCATCCATGTAGAGACGCTGGCGCTGGCGCGGGTAGTCGCACACATCCTGAGCCAGCATCTGGCGGGCAGCCAGGAAGACCAGGGGCTCGGTGCCGGTGTTCAGCAGGGTGTGTGCCGCACCCCGCGCCGGCAGGCCGACGAAGTCACCCACACCCACGGCATAGGGCTGCTCGTCGATCCATACCTCGCCCCGGCCGGCCAGCACGTAAAAGCACTGCTCCTCGTAGTGGTGGCGGTGGTACTCGGTGGCGGCATGGCCGGGCTGCACCGTCATCAGGTGGATGCCGAGCTGCTTCAGGCCCGTGGCCGCGCCCAGTGCCTTGGCGCTGCGCACGGCATTCGGATTGAGCAGATGCGTCTTGGTCTCGGCCGGCAGCGCCGCGATGGCGGCGGCGCGCAGCAGTTCGGGAGGTGTGTGCATGGCCACGATGCTGGGTGTGCCGGGTGGCGCCGTCCAATGCATTCGGTGGCCGGGATTGATGCGCGCGGCCTATCAATCCGCAGGGGGTCGGGGCGGCGGCCCCTGCCACTCGGCACCCTCTCCTCAGTCCGGGGGCGTGGGGCGGTCTGTCGACGGCCGGCGCCCGACACTGGCGCTCCCGCCTGCATGGCCCCTTCCAGACCTTCGAGCGTGAGCCTTCCGCGCATCCTGATCGCCAGCTTCGGCAGCCATGGCGATGTGCTGCCCTTTGCGGCCCTGGCGGCCGAGTTCGTGCGGCGCGGCCACCGCGTCCACTTCTTTGCCAACCCCTACTTCGAAGCGGCGCTCGCCCCCAGCGGCGCGCAGTTCCGGCCGGTGGGCGAGGTGGCGGATTACCACCGGCTGTTCGCCCAACTAAGCGACGCCAAATCTGACCAGGCCATGGCCCGCGTGGCGCAGGAACTGAGCGCGCTGCTGGCGCCTTGCTATGAGGCCCTGCGCGCCGAGGTGGATCCGGCCGGCAGCGTGTTCATTGGCAGCGCGCTGCAGTTCTCGCACCGCCTGGCGGCGGAGACCACCGGCATGCCCAGCGCTACCGTGCACCTGGCGCCGGCGGCCATCCGCTCCACGCTGCGGCCGGGGCGGGTGGGTCCGCATGCGCTGCAGGAGCTGGGCGGCGGCACGCCGCTGGCCCTCAAGCGCCTGGCCTGGTGGCTGATGGACAAGGCCTTCATGGAGCCGCATTTCCGCGCGCCGCTCAACCAGCTGCGCGCCCGGCTCGGCCTGGCGCCGGTGCGCGATCTCTTCAACGACTGGATCCACCGCAGCGATGCGCTGCTGGGCCTGTTCCCGGCCTGGTTCGCCCAGCCCCCGGCCGATTGGCCCGCGGCCCTGCAGCTGCTCGACTTCCCGCTCGACGATCCGGCCAGCGCCGCCCCGCTGCCACCGGCGCTGCAGCAGTTCCTGGCCGCCGGCCCTGCGCCGGTCGGCTTCAGCGCCGGCACGGCCACGGCCACGGCGCGCGGTTTCTTTGCGGAGTCCGCCCAGGCCTGCGTGCAAGCCGGGCTGCGCGGCCTGCTGCTCAGCCACTTCCCTGAGCAGGTGCCCGCGCAGCTGCCACCCCAACTGCTGCATGTGCCCTTCGCGCCCTATGCCCGGTTATTGCCCCAACTGGCGGCGCTGGTGCATCACGGCGGCATCGGCACCACGGCCCAGGCCCTGCGCGCCGGCCTGCCGCAACTTCTGCGACCCCAGGCCTACGACCAGTTCGACAACGCCCGCCGTCTCATCGACCTGGGCGTGGCCCGTGAACTGCTGCCCGCCCACTACCGCGCCGATCGCGCCGCCCGCGCGCTCACCGCGCTGCTGGGCGACGCCGACCTGCGCGCCCGCTGCCAGGCCCTGGCCCCGCGCTTGCAGGGGCCTGGGCATGCGCTGGCGCAGGCTTGTGAGGCGATCCTGGCGCGCTGTGCGCCTCAGCCCGCCGCGCCCTGACTCGGCTTGGGCGCCAGCAACTTCCCGAACACCAGCTTCACGCCGAGCAAACCCACGCCGGCGCTGGCCACCAGGGCCGCGTGCAGGGCCCAGAACTGCGTGCCGGGCATTTCGTCCAGCAGGCCCGCCAGCCAGCCCACGAAGCTGTTGCCGAAGAACAGGTGCAGGTAGTACACGCCGATCAGCACGCCCTGCAGGCGCACTGGCGACACGCGCGAGTACAGCGCCAGGCCCACCGGCAGGATGTTGGCGAAGCCCAGGTTGTTGATGAAGGTGTAGCCCAGGGTCCAGAGCGGGCTGATCTTGGCGCCGCTGCTCTCGATCTGCTGCGCGGCCAGGATCAGCAGGGCCGGCGCGCAGGCGGCGATCAGCGATCCCATGGCCATCTTGCTCA
>JBDHSJ010000233.1:0-5764 GCA_039808065.1 Burkholderiaceae bacterium
GGGAGTCATCACAGAGCCCGTCATCCGTTCTTGATGGGCGTCAGCGTATCTGCAATTTTCAGGAATTACTGAAAACTGAAGATTTGACCTTGCACTGGCATGGGGCTTTTCATGCGGCGACCGCGCGCGATCCGGCCGCCGGGGGACATGAGCGGAAGTGCCCGCCCCGTGGCCTCGGCACGCTCGGTCCGCGCAAGCGGCCCGCAGCAACACCCGATCAGGCGGAAGCGTCCAAGCGCGATGCGCCCAGCGCCGAGTTGGGCAGCGTCACCCGCGCCGCGCCGCCTCGATGGCGGCAATGTCGATCTTGCCCATCGTCATCATGGCGTCGAAGCAGCGCTTGGCCACCGCGGGGTCGGGGTCGGCGATCGCTTCCGTCAGCGCGCGTGGGGTGATTTGCCAGGACAAGCCCCAGCGGTCCTTGCACCAGCCGCACGCGCTTTCTTGGCCACCGTTGCCGACGATTGCCGCCCAGAGGCGGTCGGTTTCAACCTGGTCCTCCGTCGCCACCTGGAAGGAGAAAGCCTCGCTTTGCCTGAAGGCCGGGCCCGCGTTCAGGCCAAGGCAGGGAATGCCCATCACGGTGAACTCGACGGTCAGGACATCGCCCTGCTTGCCGGACGGGTAGTCGCCGGGTGCACGCAGGATCCGGCCCACCGCGCTGTCGGGAAAGGTCGCGGCATAGAAGCGCGCGGCGGCCTCGGCCTCGCCGTCGTACCAGAGACAGATGGTGTTCTTGCTCGGCATCGCGCTCTCCTCAGCGGGGTGGGGGCCTCAGCCCAGGCGGCGGTTGTAAGCCCAAAACACCTCATCTCGCACCCAGCCGAGCGATTCGTAGAGCGCCTGCGCGGTCTTGTTGGTCTTGGCTGTGGTGAGGTCCATGCGGCGCTTGCCGTCCTGCACGGCGCGCGCCTCGGCCGCCTGCAGCAGGGCGCGACCCACGCCGCCACAGCGTGCCGCGGGGCGCACGAAGAGGTCGTACAGCACATAGATGGGCGCCGCCTCGACCGAGCAGAAGCTCGGGTAGAGCTGGCAGAAGCCCAGCGACTGGCCCGGGGCGTTCTCGGCCAGCAGGATCACCGACTCCTGGCGCTGCAGGCGCTCGGCGATGAAGCGCCGGGCCAGGTCCAGGTCGGCCGCCTGTTCGTAGAACTGGCGGTAGGCGTCGAACAGGTGAGCGATCGGGTCGAGATCGGCCAGGGTGGCGGGGCGGATCTGAAAGGTGGGCACGGCGGGTCGGCGGATCGGCAATTGAACAAGGGGGCGCATTGAAGCGCATCTGCGCGCGGGGTCGCTCAGATGGCTTCCGTGCGGCCCAGCGCCCAGGCCAGGGCCAGCAGTACCAGCGCGGCCGAATCGATCCAGAGCACGCGCTGCAGGGCAGGATTCGCGCCGCCCACCCACAGGGTCAGCGCCACAAAGCCCGACATGCTGAGGGCCGCCATGCCCAGCGCCGGTGCCTGCCAGGCCGGCCGAAAGGCGGCAGCGCACAAGAAGGCACCCAGCAGCCCGAAGAGCAGGGCGCGGTGGCGCAGCAGGATCTGCAGATTGGGCTCAGCAGCGGGCAGGCCGTACAGGCGCTGCAAGGCTTCGGGGCCGACCAGGCCGGCCAGGGGCAGCAGGTGGATGAGGCCGGCGAGCAGCAGGGCGGCGGGGATGAGATGGCGCATGGCGCGCATGCTCGCGGCGCGGGCGCGGTGCGGCAATGACCTGGCGGGTCATGGCGCAGCGGCATGATGCGCGCCATGCCCATCGAACTGCCCAAGGAACTGCGCGACCAGGCGGTGCGCTCGATCGAGCGCTACTTCCAGGAAGAGCGCGAGGAACGCATCGGCAATCTGGCCGCGGCGGCGCTGTTGAACTTTTTCCTGCAGGAGATCGGCCCGACGGTCTACAACCGCGCGGTGGCCGATGTGCAGGAGCGCCTGCAGGCCCGTGTGGCGGAGCTGGACCTGGAGGTGCATGAGGAGGAGTTTGGGTACTGGCGGCAGGCGGGGGTGGCGCGGTCGCCGCGGCGGTGAGACCGGCTATGGGCCACTGCCTTGCCAAGCACTGTTTGCCGGAGCACTGCTAGCAGCCACTCGAAAGAGCCCCGGGGAAGCGGCGCACTGGTTGCACGGCATCCGGCTGTTGGCTGTTCGGTATTGGGCTGTTGGCTGTTTGGAGCCTCCCCTATGCCAAGCCGAGGAGCACAGAAGAGTGGGCCCGCGCGCGCAGCGCGCCTCGTGCTCTGACTTGGCGCAACTGTCTGAGCGCAGTGAGCGAAGCGAACGCAGCGAGTTTTGCGCCGGGCCCGCTCTTCGAGCACCACAGGGCACCCCAGCCGCAGGCTGGGGCGCAGGCATCGGGGTCGCCTTTCTTGGCCTACCTTCTTTGGCGAAGCAAAAAAGGTAGGTCGGCTGCCGGGCCGAGACCCGGCGGGCTGCAACGATCCGAACACCCAAGGGACCCAAGCCTCAACCCGCCGGCTCTGCGTACAGCAGATGCGGCCCGTCCGCTTCGCACAACTGGCCCCGCAACCGCAACCCCACCCGCTCCAACAACGCCAAGCAAGCCCGGTTCTCCAGTTCCACACTCGCCCGCACACGCAGCCCCAGCGCATGCACCTGCTGCCGCAGGGCCTGCACCACCGCCAGACCCAGGCCTTGGCGCCAGTGCTCGCTCGCGATCAGCAAGCCGAGCTCGCATTCGCCCTGCGCGTCCGGCGCCAGCAGCCAGGCGTGGCCGGCGTAGCGGCCGGCGCGTTCCACCGCCCAGGCTTGCAGGCGCCCACCGCCCAGGGCCGCAGCAAAGCGCTCGCGCGCCTGCGCCTCACTCAGCGGCCCCCCCACAAAGTGGCGCACCGCCGGGTCGGCGTTCAACGCGGCAAAGGCGCGGAAGTCGACCTCACGGTAGGGCCGCAGAAAGCACTGGCTGAGCGGGGTGCGCTGTTCCCCGCGCCCGCGCCAGGCGCCGCGGCCCAGTTCGGCCAGGCGGGCGATCACAGCACCGCCACGCCCTCGCACAGGCGCAGCGCCGTGCTGCGCACCGCGGCGGCGCTGGGCACGAAGGCGGCTTCCAGGCTGTGCGCGGCGGGCGTGGGCACGTCGGGGCTGGTGATGCGGCGGGCCGGGGCGCGCAGGTGCTCGAAGCCTTCCTCGGCCACGCGGGCGATGACCTCGGCGCCGATGCCGCACATCGGCCCGGCCTCGTGCACCACCACCAGGCGGCCGGTCTTGCGCACGGAGCTCAGCACCGTGCGGCTGTCCAGGGGCTTGAGGCTGCGCAGGTCGATCACCTCGGCGCTGACGCCATCGGCTTCGAGCTGCTTGGCGGCGTCCAGGCAGGTGCCCACGGTCTTGCCGTAGCTCACCAGCGTCACGTCGCGCCCCACGCGCAGGGTGCTGGCGCGGCCCAGCGCCACCAGGGTCTGTTCGGGTTCCGCGGGCACGGCGCCGGGCGTGTAGCCGAGCGACATGTCCAGGAACATCAGCACCGGGTTGTCGTCGCGGATGGCGGCCTTGAGCAGGCCCTTGGCATCGGCCGGGTTGGAGGGGAAGGCCACCTTCAGGCCCGGCACATGGGCGAACCAGGCCTCCAGGTTGTGGCTGTGCTGCGCGCCCACGCCCCAGCCGGCGCCGGTCTGGGCCAGCACCACCAGCGGAAAGTGGAACTGGCCGCCGGAGAGGTAGCGCAGCTTGCCGGCGCTGTTGACCAGCGCGTCCATCGCATAGGTCAGGAAGGGCGCGTAGAGCAGGTCGATGACGGGGCGCAGGCCGCTGGCGGCCGCACCCACCGCCGTGCCGGCAATGATGGCCTCGGCCAGCGGGGTGTTGCGCACGCGCTCGGCACCGAAGGCCTGCAGCAGGTCCGGGCGGGTGGTGGCCACGCCCTCGCCAAACATCAGCACGCGGCTGTCGCGCGCCATCTCTTCGTGCAGGGCCTGGGTGATGGCCTCGTTCTGGGTCAGGGTCTGCAGGTGGGACATGGGAGGCTCCTCAGGCGTAGACATCGGTGAGCAGGGCGCCGGCTTGGGGCGCGGGGGCGGCGCTGGCTTCTTCGTGCGCCAGGCGGATCTGTTCGCTGGCCAGCTGGCGCAGCATCTGCAGACCGTCGGCGTCGAGGTCGCCACGCGCCTGCAGGGCGGCGGCGAGCTGGGTGATCGGGTCCAGCGTCTGCCAATGGGCGCGCTCGGCTGGGTCGATGTGGGCGCCGTTGTCGCCCGAGTAATGGCCGCGCTGTCGGTAGGTCCAGGTTTCCAGCAGATAGGGCTGGCCGGTGGCCTCGATGTAGGCGCGGGCGGCCTCGGTGGCGGCCCGCACGGCGCGCACATCGTTGCCGTCCACGGTCTGGTGGGCCATGCCGTAGCGCTCGGCCCAGGGGGCGATGTGCTCGCCCACCATGGTTTCGCGGCGGGGCACGAAGGCCTGCCATTGGTTGTTCTCGCACACATAGAGCAGCGGCAGCTGCCAGACGGCGGCGAGGTTCAGGGATTCATGAAAGATGCCTTCGGTGGCGGCGCCGTCGCCAAACACACAGGCCACCACGCCCGGCCGCTTGCTCATCTTGCGCGCCAGCGCCACGCCGGTGGCCATGCTGAGCTGGCCGCCCACGATGGTGGAGGTGAGCACCACGCCCAGCTCCTTGGCCGAGATGTGCAGCGAGCCGCTCTTGCCCCCGCAGTAGCCGGTGGCCTTGCCGTACAGCTCGCCGAGCAGGCGGGCCGGGTCGGCGCCGCGCGCCAGCAGGTGGCCGGCGCTGCGGTGGGCGGTGAGGATCTCGTCCTCAGGCTGCAGCGCGGCCATGAGGCCGACGGCCGAGGCCTCCTGGCCCTGCGAAGAGCAGACCATGGGCGCGGGGCCGCGCGCGGCCAGCTCGGCCAGATGCTCTTCGTAGGCGCGGATGAGCAGCATGCGGGCCAGCAGGTCGAGATCGCTGGGCGCATCGAGGTGGGTGTCGGGTTTCATTCAGGGGCTCCTCAGATGCCGCGGCGCAGGGCCGGCAGGCGGGGTTTGGCAGGGTGCGAGACGACGGTGGGGCCGGGCTGCTGCAGCGCGTGCATGCGCTCGTCCCAGCGGCCCAGGGCGGCATGCACCTGCTGGGTCAGGCGCTGGCCGTCGGGTTGGCCCTGGCGTTCCGCGGCCTGGCTGAGCTGGGCCACGCTGTGCAGGCGCAGGTAGAGCTTCCAGTCGGCCAGCGGCACATCGGCCAGCAGGCGCGAAAGGCCGGCCAGGCTGGCCGGCTGGGCCAGGTGCAGCGACGCATCAGCCGGCACGCGGGCGGCGGCCAGAAAAACGGACCAGTTGAAGCCGGCCGGCAGCTCGCTGCGGCTGGCCAGCGGCTTGCTGCTGTCTTGCTGCACCCAGCGCGCGGCCAGGCGGCGTTCCAGGCTGAGCAGGCGGTTGGCGGCGTCCAGCGGGTCGGCCTCGCCGGCCTGCAGGGCCAGGCGCTGCAGGCCCAGGCGGTAGCTGCCCAGGTTGGCCTCGTTGTAGCGGGTGGCATCACCCAGACCCAGGCCGCCGCGCTGCAGCTCCAGGCGCGGTGCGCCGCCGTGGCCGTCCACCAGCACCAGGCGCACGGGGGTGTCCAGCAGGCCCTGGGCGCTGCCCAGCCAGGCGGCCAGGTGTTCATGGGTCTGGATGGCCTGGATGCCGTGGAACCACAGCGGCCAGGGGGCGGGGGCGGCGGCAGGAGCCGCCAGGCTGGCCAGGGCCGGGGCACCGGCCGCCGGCATCGGCAGGCAGGCCCCGACCACCTGCAGCAGCCAGGAGACGAGCAAGGGGCG
>JBDHSJ010000234.1:0-5707 GCA_039808065.1 Burkholderiaceae bacterium
CAGGGCTATCTGTACGCGCGGCCGCTGTCGGCCAGCGCCTTCGCCGATTTCGTGCGCGCTCAGCCGAGCAGCTGAGCCAGCTTGGCCAGCAGCTCGGCCTTGGTGAAGGGCTTGTCCAGCGCCGGGCACTCGGTCTGATCCAGGAACTGCTGGGCGCCGGGTGAGAGCGTGTCGCCGGTGACGAAGAGCACGCGCCGGCGCAGGGCCGGGTACTGCTCGCCCAGCGCGCGCCACAGCGCCGCGCCGTCCATGTCGGGCATGCGCAGATCGGAGACCACGGCGTCAAAGGTCTGCTCGGCCAGGCGCGCCAGGGCGCTGCGGCCGCTGTCGGCCAGGGCGACGGCATAGCCCGCTGCCTCCAGCATGGCCCGAGCCAGCTCGGCGATCTCGGGCTCGTCGTCCACCACCAGCACGCGTGCGCGGGCGGCCGGCGGTGCCGCGCTGGCCGGCTCCAGATGGGTCGCCACCACTTCGGCCTGGCCGGTCAGCGGCAGGCTCAGGCGAAAGGCCGCGCCGCCCAGCGGGCTGTGCGGTTCCAGCTGCAGCTCGCCGCCATGCTCGCGGGCCAGCGCGCGCGACACCGCCAGGCCCAGGCCCGTGCCCAGGCCCTCGCTCTTGGTGGTGAAGAAGGGCTCGAACAGGCGCGTGCGTGCGGCCTCCGGCACGCCCGGTCCGTTGTCGGCCACGCGCAGCCACACGCGCGGCGCGCGCCCCGGGCGCAGCGCCTCCAGCCCGGTGCTCACCTGCACCCGCCGCGGGCCCTCCTGCTGGCTGAGCGCCTGCTGGGCGTTGACCATCAGGTTCAGCACCAGCTGGCCGATCTGGTCGGCATCGGCCAGCACGCGCGGCAGGTCTTCGGCCAGCAGCAGCTCCAGCTGCAGGCCATGGCTGCGCCAGGTGTAGGAGAGCAGATCGGCGGCGGCCCGCACCAACTCGTTCAGCAGCACCGGCGTGCGCGCCCCGGGGCGTGCGCGCGCCATGTTCAGAAAGGTCTTGACGATGCGGCCGCAGCGCTCGGCGGCGTTGCGGATGCGCTGGGCGTCCTGCTGCAGCTCGGGGTAGGCGCCGGTCTTCTCTTCCAGCAGGGTGGCGCGGCCCAGCACGATGGCCAGCGGGTTGTTCAGCTCATGCGCCACGCCGGCCAGCAGGCTGCCCATGGCACTGAGCTTCTCGCTCTGGCGCAGGGCCTCGCGCTGGCGCTCGATCTCGCGCTCAGCTTCCTGGCGGGCCGAGAGGTCGACCATCGAGGCCGTGTAGTAGCTGCTGCCGGCCACCTCGGTGCGCCACAGCACCATCTCCACCGGGAACTCACGGCCGTCGGCGCGCAGCGCCGTCATTTCCATGCGCCGGCCCAGCAGGCGCGCGGGCTCGCCGGCGGCCAAGCGCGCCATGCCGGCGTGGTGGGCGGCGCGGTGCTGCGGCGGAATGATCACTTCCTCCACCGAATGGCCCAGCACCAGGGCGCGGCGCAGGCCGAACATCGCTTCTGCGGCGGGGTTGAACTCGACGATGCGGCCTTCGGCGTCGGTGGAGACCAGGGCGGCCAGCGCGTGGTCGACGATGGCGGATTTCAGCGCCTCGGTGGTGCTGAGTGCGCGCGTGGTGGCGGCCAGTTCGGCGTCGCGCTGCTCCAGGTCGGTGATGTCGCGGCCGAAGGCCAGCATGGCGTCGATCTCGGTGCCGCCGCTGGCGTAGGGAAGCAGGTGCTGCTCGAAGTAGCGCGT
Source organism: Burkholderiaceae bacterium (assembly GCA_039808065.1). Taxonomy (GTDB): domain Bacteria; phylum Pseudomonadota; class Gammaproteobacteria; order Burkholderiales; family Burkholderiaceae_C; genus Inhella. The sequence continues at coordinate 1,725 of JBDHSJ010000234.1, forward strand.
GTGGGCGCTGCCGTAGTCGATCCAGCCGCGCCAGCGCAGGGCTTCGCCGGCGAACACGCGCTCGGCGGCCGGCAGGTAGGTGCTGAACACGGCTTCGCCCAGCACGGCGCGGGCCGGCTGGTTCAGCACCTGATCCAGGCGCAGGCCCATGGCCTCCAGAAAGGCCTGGTTGGCAAAGCGGTAGCGCAGGTCGCGGCCGACGATGGTGCAGCGCACCGGCAGCTGGTCCAGCAGGGCGTGCAGCAGGTGGGCATCCAGGCCGAGGGCGCCCTGGCCGCGCACCAGCCGCGCGCCCAGGCTCTCGAAATCACGGGGGCTGAGGGCACTCATGGGGCGCATTGGAACCCGAACCGGCGCACACTCGGTCCATGGAAACGACGACTGTGCGCCCCGCCGCCGTGGCGGGCCGCTTCTATCCAGGCCAGCCCGAGGCCTTGCGCGCCGCGCTGGACGAGCTGCTGGCCGGCGTGCGCACCCAACCGCTGCCACGTGCCCCCAAGCTGCTGGTGGTGCCGCATGCGGGCTACATCTACTCGGGTGCGGTGGCCGCCAGTGGCTACGCCAGCCTGCAGCGCCTGGCCGGGCGGGTGCAGCGCGTCGTCCTGCTCGGGCCTGCGCATCGCGTGGCGGTGCAGGGCATCGCCGCGCCCGGCGTGGCCGCCTTTGAATCGCCGCTCGGGCCGGTGCCGATCGACCGTGCCGCGCTGGACGCGCTGGCGGATCTGCCTTTCGTCGGCACCAGCGACGCCGTGCACGAGCAGGAGCACGCACTGGAAGTGCAGTTGCCCTTCCTGCAGCAGGTGCTGGGCTCCTTCAAGCTGCTGCCGCTGGCCGTGGGCCGCGCCAGCCCGCAGCAGGTGGCGCAACTACTGGAGCGCTTGTGGGGTGGCGAGGAAACGTTGATCGTCATCAGCACCGACCTCAGCCACTACCTGCCCTATGCCGAAGCGCGCGCCAAGGACCAGGCCACGATCGAGCAGGTGCTGCGTTTCGATCCCACGCTCACGCATGACCAGGCCTGCGGGGCCACGCCGCTGTCGGGCGCGCTGTTGGCGGCGCGCGCGCACGGCCTGCAGTCACGCCTGCTGGACCTGCGCAACAGCGGCGACACCGCCGGCGACAAAAGCCGGGTGGTGGGCTACGCGGCGCTGGTGTTCGAGCCCGGCGCCGCCGCGCCCAGCGAAGACCTGCAGGGCCTGGGCCGGGCGCTGCTGACCCAGGCGCGCCACCAGATCGCCAGCGCCCTGGGCCTGCCCAGCCCCGCGCCCACCGACCACCCGCTGCTGGACAAGCCCGGCGCCGTGTTCGTCACCCTCACCCGGCAGGGCCGGCTGCGCGGCTGCATCGGCTCCCTGGTGGCCACGCGGCCGCTCGGCGAAGACCTGCGCCAGCACGCGCTCAACGCCGCCTTCAAGGACCCGCGCTTCCCGCCGCTCACGGCCGCGGAATGGCCGGACACCGATCTGGAGGTTTCGCTGCTCGCCCCGCCCGAACCCTTCCCGGTGGCAAGCGAGGCCGAGGCCTGCGCCCAGCTGCGCCCGGGCAAGGACGGCGTCATCCTGAGCTGGCAGGGCCATCGGGCCACCTTCCTGCCCCAGGTGTGGGAACAGCTGCCCGAGCCGCGCGAATTCCTGGCGGCGCTGAAGCGCAAGGCCGGGCTGGCGCCCGATTTCTGGGCGGCCGATGTGCAGTTGCAGCGCTACCGGGTGCGCAAGTTCGTGGCGGCGAAGCCATGACCCACGCGGCGCGGTGGTGGCATCGGCTCGAAGACGGGCGCATCCAGTGCGACCTCTGCCCGCGCGACTGCAAGCTGCACGAGGGCCAGCGCGGCATGTGCTTCGTGCGCCAGCGCGAGGGCGACGCCATGGTGCTCACCACCTATGGCCGCAGCTCGGGCTTTTGCATCGACCCGATCGAGAAGAAGCCGCTGAACCACTTCCACCCCGGCACCCCGGTGCTGAGCTTTGGCACCGCGGGCTGCAACCTGGCCTGCAAGTTCTGCCAGAACTGGGACATCAGCAAGAGCCGCGAGATGGACCGGCTGATGGACCAGGCCAGCCCGCTGCAGCTGGCGCAGGCGGCGCGGCAGCATGGCTGCACCAGCGTCGCCTTCACCTACAACGACCCGGTGATCTTTGCCGAGTACGCACTCGATTGCGCGGCCGCCTGCCACGACGCGGGCCTGAAGACCGTGGCGGTGACGGCCGGCTACATCCATGCCGAGCCGCGTCGGCCCTTCTTCGCCGCCATGGACGCCGCCAATGTCGACTTGAAGGGCTTCACCGAAGACTTCTACTTTCAGCAGACCGGCGCGCACCTGGCGCCGGTGCTGGAAACCCTGGAGTACATCGTCCACGAGACCGACTGCTGGCTGGAGATCACCACCCTGCTGATCCCCGGCCTGAACGACAGCCCGGCCGAACTGAAGGCCCTGAGCCGCTGGGCGCGCGAGCACCTGGGCGTGGACGTGCCGCTGCACTTCAGCGCCTTCCACCCCGATTTCAAAATGCAGGAGCGTCCGCGCACGCCGCCCGCAACCCTGGCGCTGGCGCGCCGCATCGCACGCGACGAGGGTTTGCGTTACGTCTACACCGGCAATGTGCACGACCCCGAGGGCGGCAGCACGCTATGCCCCGGCTGTGGGGCGGCGGTGGTGGTGCGGGATTGGTACCGCCTGCTGCACTACGCGCTGGACGCGCAGGGCCACTGCACGCATTGCGGCACGGCCATTGCCGGGCGCTGGGGCGAGCGTCCCGGAAACTTCGGCCCGCGCCGCATTCCGGTGCGGCTGAGCGCGGGGGCCTGAATCAGCGGCCGATCAGCGGCCGATTAGTAGCCGATCAGCGGCGGGCGGCGGCGCGGCGCGCCTTGCTTTCGCGCAGCGACACCCACACCGGCAAGCCATTCGGGTTGCAGGCCGGGCTTTGCCAGGTGGTCATCGGGCGCGGGCGGGCCGGCACGGGCTTGACCGGGGCCGGCGCGGGTTCGGCGCTGCGGGCGCCGCCAAAGCCGTAGCCGAAGCCGCTGGGGCTGACCAGCACCACGTCGTCCATGCAGCAGTCCGGGCCGAGCGAGACCGCCCAGCCGCTGAGCGAGTGCACGCGGCCGCGGCTGAGCGTGGCGCGCCGGCCGGTGATCTCCAGCGCCAGGCAGGGCGCCTCCGGCTCGCTGTGACCGGCCAACTCATGGCCGCCCAGGTCCAGGTGGACGTTGTCGGCCGTCACCAGCAGACCGTCCTCGCCAGGGGGCACTGTCAGGTCGGCGGCCAGGTGGTAGTGGCCGGGGCGATCCAGCACCAGGGGCCAGTCGGCAATGCGCGCCGGTTCGATGCGGTAGCTACCCGGGGCTTCGGCCACCAGGCCGGGCGGCAGATCGTGGGACAGATCGAGTTCAGCGGCAGAGAAGACCATGGTGCACTCCCGGTTGGGGCTGGAATGGCGTCAGTCTCGGCACGGCTTGTTGTGCCCTGGTTTCGGCAAGGGGGTCTTGTGTTTCGTTTGTTTCAGGCTTCGGCAACATGGCGGCCATGAACCGTCGCCGTTCCCTGTGCGCCCTGGCCCTGCTGCCGCTGGGGGCGGCCGCCAGCCCCTGGTGGCAGGGCGACCGTCCCAGCCCCCTGGCCGAACAGGCCCTGGCCCTGTTGCACGACGCCGCCAGCCACGGCCTGAACCCGGCCGAATACGGCGCCCCCGCCCTGGCCGACGCCTGGCTGGCAGGGCCCGATGCAGCCGGCCGGGCGGTGCTCGATGAAGCGCTGCAGGCCGCCTTGCTGCGCTTTCTGCAGCACCTGCGCCAGGGCCGGGTGGACCCAGCCGCGCAGGGCCTGGGCTTTGGCGCGCCGCGCGAGCCCTTTGATGCCGCCGCCACCCTGCAGGCCGCGCTGGCGTTGCAGGATCTGGGCGCCGCCGTGCAGGCCGCCGCGCCCGCGCTGCCGCAGTACCAGCGCCTGCGCCTGGCCCTGGCGCAGTACCGAGCCCTGGGTG
>JBDHSJ010000235.1:0-5670 GCA_039808065.1 Burkholderiaceae bacterium
CCCAGCTGGCGCGCCGTGGCCTCGGCGTTCAGCTTGGCGCCCTGCACGTCCAGTCGCTGGGCCAGGCCCTCGCGCTCGATCTCGGGGCGCTCGGCCGGGGCGGCGGGCAGATCGGGCAGGCGCTCGGGCAGGCGCAGCTGCTCCAGCTGATCGCCCCACAGCCCCAGGGCACGGATGAGGCGCTCGCGCGCCGCCTGCGCGGCGGCGGTGGCGCGCGCATGGGCCAGCGCGGCCTCGGCCTGCACGCCCTGCTCGCGCAGCTGCTGCAGCTTGTTGAAATTGCCCACGCTGCGCAGGCGCGCGGCCAGTTCGGCACCGGCCTCGGCGGCTTCCAGCACCTGGGCGCTGTAGGCCAGGGTTTGCTGCGCGGCCACGGCCTGCACCCAGGCCTTGCGCACCGTAGCGGCGCGCTCGATGACGGCCAGCAGCGCCGCGCCCTGCGCCTGCTCGACGCGGCGCGCCTCGATGGCGCTGCGCATGGGCCAGCTCAAGAGGCTGTTCAGGTTCAGGTGCAGGTTGCGCTCGATCTCGCGCTCGACGCCATGGTCGCTGGAAGTGCGGGTGCGGCCGAAGCTGAAACCGGGGTTGGGCAGGCGACTGGCCTGGTCCAGATCGGCCACGGCAATGCCCAGCTGCGCATAGGCAGCCTGCAAGCCGCGGTGGTTCAGCAAGGCCAGCTGCACGGCAGCGTCCTGGCTCAGGGGATGGGTCAGCAGAGCGGCCACACGGCGCTCGCGCTCGGCCTCTTCAGCGGCCGTGCGCGCCCAGTGCAGCTGGACGCCGGGCAGGGTCTTGCCGGCCATCTGCTGCAGTTCGGCAAAGCGGGGTTGCGGGTCCAGGCTGGAGCAGCCGGCCACGGCCAGTGCAGCCAGCAAAGGGAGCAGGCGGGTCATCGGGGCGCCCCATGGTGGTGGTGCGCGCCGGGCTGGGCGGCCGAAGCCGCCGACGCCGCGGGCAGGGGTTCGCGGGCGTAAGCGCGCCAGCCACCGGCGCGCTGCACGGCCTCGTGGGCGGCACGCCAGCGGCCGGCTTCGGCAGGATCGGCCACGGCTGCGGCCGGACGGCCCAGGGCCGAACGGTGTTGCAGGGGCGACACCTTGGCTTGGGGATCGGTAGGGTCGGCAGCGAGTGCGGGGAGCGCCGTGGCCAGGGCGGCCAGCAGCGGCATCAGGATGGGAATGCGGATGGGAATGCGCATGGGAAGCAGGGGCTGAGAAGGTGCGCAGCGCGCACGGGCACACCCGCTTTGCGCGGGTGCGGCTCAGGCTTGCGGGCTTCGGGGCGGGCGCAGCAGCGGGGCCTGCGCAGTTTGCGGCGGGGCCTGCAGCTGCAGGCCGGGCCAGTCTTCATGCGCCAGCGCGGGGGCGCACAGCGGCGCCGCGGTGGGCAAGGCGGCCGGCAGGCAGCAGTTGGCGCAGTGGCTGCAGCCGGCGTCGGGCAAAGCCGCATCGTCCGCCTCGGCCGCCGTCTCATGGCAGGCCGGCACGATCTGCGCGCCCATGCCCTCCTCCACCGCCGCGGCCAGGCCGGCAGCGCGCGCCAGCCCGCCCTGCAGGCCGAGGCAGAGGGCAAGCAGCAGCGTCAGCAGCAGGCGGAAGGGGGACATGGCGGGCAATTTACCAAGCGCTCATTGGGTTCGGCTTTGCGCAGTCTCAAGCTTGACCCGGTGGCAAGGTCAAGCGGGCACGGCCTTCAGGTGCGGCACGCGCTCGAACAGCGTTTGCCCCTGCACGCGATAGCCGCCGCCCTCGCCTGCCGCCAAGCGTGCGCGCGCCAGGGCGACAGCCGCGGCGACGTCCTGCTGCAGCAGCGCGGCCAGCACGCGCTCTTGCCACAGGCTGCTGCTGGCGTGTGGATGGCGCTGCACCCAGGCTTGCTGCTCGCGCTCGCTGAAGGCCAGGTAGCGCGGCAGGCTGTCCAGCTCGCTGCCCAAGCGCGCGGCGCAGTCGGCCGCGCCCTGCACGGCAAGGGCCAGCCAGCGTTCCAAGGCCGCCGAGGGCCAGGCCAGTCCGCTGACCGCGCTGCGGTACACGCTGTGGCCGGGCAGCACGTGCGCGCTGGCGGCATGCGGGCGCAGGCCCTCGGGCGGTGCCAGGCCGAGGGTGCGCCAGAGCATCCGGTCCAGCGCCAGCCACTTCACGCTGAGGGTGAGGCGGCAATGGCCGTGGCGGGCATCGGCGAAGGGCAGCAGCAGGAAGAACAGCGGGCCCTGATCCCAATAGGGCATGCCGTCCAGGCTGTGCCAGCCGCGCTGGTCGGCCTCGTGGGTGACGCAGCGGAGCAGGGCGCGCTCCAAGGCGCTGGCGGGGGGTGGATGGGCTTCGGTCATGGGCACTCCAGACGTGACAGCGCCTGCAAGCTCGGGTGCTCGCATCGGCAAGGCGGACAGAACAGGCTCAGGCGAGGTAGTCGCCGCTGGCCTCGGGCTGGAACAGCAGGGCTTCGATGCGCAGCTCGCGGCGCGCGCCGGTGGGCGGCGTCCAGCAGACCCGGCTGCCAACGCGGCGACCGAGCAGGGCCGCGCCCACGGGCGAAAGCACGGAGACCCGACCCGAAGGCGGGTCGGCTTCCGGCGGGTAGCAGAGCGTGAGCGGCTGCGGCGCGGAGCCTGCGTCGTCGCGGACCAGCACGCGGCTGTTCATGGTCACCACATCGGCCGGAATATCCGGCGAGGGCAAGGCGCTGGCCTCATCCAGCAGCTCGCGCAGCGCGGCGCTGTTGAGCTTCAGAAGGCGGGCATGGTCGAGTTCGGTGAGCAGCAGCTCAGCGCTGAGGACGGCGGTCATGGCAACTCCAAGGCGGCGCCGAAAGCGGCGCACGACATCGCGCGGGGCTGGGGCCCGGCGATCAGAGAGGTGCGCTAACTGGGGAGGGGAGCGATCGCCGGGCTCAGGAAAGTGCGTCCGTAGGACGGCCGCAGGCGTCACCGGTCTGGAGCGTGGAGTTCATGCGCGCGGCCACGCGCGGCGTCGGGGCGACGCAGCGGCTAGCAAGGTGGCGGGCGCGGGGGAACATGGGGCGGATGCTAGGCGCGAAGCCCGCTGGGGCCAAGCCGGCATGCCAGAAGCGCACGGGCATGCGGGGTCTTCGGCATGAAAAAGGGCGGCCCGTTGGGGCCGCCCTTCAGGTCCGCGTGGCCGCGTGCTGCGCGCGGCGGATCGCGCGCTCCAGCCCGGTGCTGCTGGGCAGGGGGGCGTCCGCCGGCCGGGCGATGGGCCCGAGCGGTTCATCCAGCCGCGGGGGGCTGGGGGGCGGCAAGGCCGGCAGGGACGCCGCCTCGCGCGGCAGCTCCAGGCGTTCGCGCTGCCCGCTGCGCTCAATCCACACGGCGCGCGGCTCGATCTGGCCCAAACGCACGCCCAGGCCGAGCGATTCACCCACCGCCACCGCACGCGCCGGCGCCCCGCCTTGGCGGATCAGCGCCAGCGGCCGGCCGCTGGCACTGCGGCGCAGCGCCTCCAGCTCGAAGCGCAGCACCTCGGGTGGCGCCGCACGCGGCTCGGTCGGCAGAACGGCCGCAGGCGCAGCGAGCACGGCTGCTGCAGGCGCAGCGACACCCGACGGCGCCCTCCCATCGCTCGGCCCGCGCAGGCCCAGGGCCAGGCCCAGGCCCACCAGCAGCACGCCCCCAAGGAGCGCGCCGGACCGCGGGTTCCATCCCAGGATCCGGCGCATCGCTCACCAGCCGATCGTGTAGGTCACGGTCTGCGGCGCACGCGTGTGGATGGAGGGGCTGAAGCCGCCCACATCGTCATACGCGAAGCCGTAGGACAGCGCGTTCAGGCTGTGGTCGTGCCAGAACTTCACGAAGGCGTTGGAGCGCCCGGTCGCCGGGAAGAACTTGTTGCCGTTCCACCAGTCTGCGAAGGGCAGGTGCGCCACGCGGCGATTGAGTGCCGCGCAGACTTGCGCCTGCAACTGCAGCTGCTTGCCCACATCGGTGGTGCCGCCAGTCGGGTCGTCGAGCTTGCCGTTGCCCAGCATCACCATCGAGGTGCTGGGCTTGGCATTGACGAAGTACTGCCCGCCCGCTGCATCGGTGAAGCGGAACTTGCCGTTCACCACGCGCCCGGTGAAGGGCGCCCAGCCGTTCTTCAGGTCGATCACCAGGTCCTGGTTGGCGTACTGCTGCCAGACCTCTTCGACATAGCTGTCCAGGTAGGTGGCGTTGGCGCCCTCACCCTGGAAGGTGGCATGGGCCGGCGCCATGATGCGCATCGGACCATAGGGCGGCTGGCCCAGGCTGTGGAACTCGGCCGGGGTTTCGGCGAAGTACTTGGCGAACAACTCCTCGCGGGTTTCGGTGAGCGATTCACCCACGGTCTGCTTGAAGCCGTCCAGGCCGGTCACCTCCAGCTTGAGCGGGAAGCCGAACTGATCGACCCGCGTGGTGTTGATGAAGATGCCTTGCGGGTTGGCGCCCGGGGGCAGGATGGCGAACTCGCCGAAGTCGAAGATGACGTCGGTGTTCGGGTCGGTCGGGTTCTCGATGTTCGCGCCGGCGTAGGCGATGTTGCCGTTCACGTCCTGGTTGACCCAGATGTACATCGGGCTGCCCACGCTGAACAGGATGCGCGCGGAGTTGATCGCCGGGATGGTGATGGAGCGCTTGTCGCTCAGGCGGAAGAAATAGTTGCTGTAGGGCAGCCCGTTCTTCATCAGCGCGCCGTTGTCGCCCAGCGCCATCGGGATCAGTTCGCCATTGGCGCCCACGTGCACGAACTTGCCGGTCGTCCAGTCCTTGCCAATGATGGCCCAGTAGACCTGGTTGTCAGCCCAGCGGCCGCGGGTGGCATTCACCACATTGAAGGTGGTCATGCCGTTCCACAGGTGGTCGCTGCTGCCGGTGCCGGTCAGCGTGTAGCTGGCGCTGGCCACGCTGGACGCCACGCCCTTCTTGAACGCCACGGCCTTGATCGTCAGGTTGCTGTCCACCTCGATCGGGGCGCCGTACTGCAGCGAGTTCAGCGTCGGCGTGCTCCCGTCCAGCGTGTAGCGCAGCGTGGCGCCGACGGTGTCGGACAGCAAGTTGACGCTAAGGCGCGTGCCGTAGCTTCCCGTGGGGTGCGAGAACACCGGCGCGGCCACCGTGCCGTCATCGCTTCCGATCACGTAGTTGCCCATGCTGATCTTGCTCTGGCCGTCCGCCGTGAAGGTGGCGGCGTAGATCGTGCTGGCGTGATTCAGCGAGATCGGGCCGCTGTACAGCGGCGACTGCTGCGTCGGTGCGGTGCCATCGGTGGTGTAGCGGATCACGCCCGACACGCCAGCCGCATTGGCCAGGCTGACCTGCTGCGCCGTGGCGTAGCTGCCCGGGGCCGGGCTGAACTGCGGGCCGGGCAGGCCTCCGCCCAGGGTCAGACTGTAGCGTTGCGTGTCCTGCTGCGCGCCACCCAGGGGCTTGTAGGTGAACCAGTAGTTCAGCACCTGGCCCGGGGCGGTGGGCGTGGCGGTGAACTCCCAGCGGCCCACGGCGGCGTTGAAGACCATCTGCGGACCAATCTCGGACGCGTTGCCGAGCGCGTAATGCAGGATCACGTATTCCGCCGCGGCATTGGGCTTGAACCACATCGTGGCCGCCGCTCCGAGCTCGGACACACCCTGCGAGAAGCCACCGCCGCCGTTGCCGATCTGGTAGCTGGCGCTGGCCACCGGCGAGGCGTTGGCGCA
>JBDHSJ010000236.1:0-5651 GCA_039808065.1 Burkholderiaceae bacterium
ATTAGTCGGCTTGGCGGCGCAGGAAGGCGGGAATCTCGATGTCGTCCAGGCCCGAAGCCGACAGCGCATCCACCTTCTGCGCCGCACGCCCATAGCGCCACACCGAGGGCATGTCGCGGTTGCCGAAATCGCCACCGCCGCCATGGCCCATCACCGTGGAGTTGCCTTGGCCCGGCAGGCCGGGGCTGGCCACGGCTTGGGTCAGGATGGGCAGGTTGTCGGTGCCGGTGCGTTGGCCGTGCACCACCTGCATTTGCGGGCGGCTGTCGGTGCTGGCAGCCTGCTTGGCGCTGTTCAGGCCGGTGGCGATGACGGTGACGCGCAGCTGATCGCCCAGGCTGTCGTCGTAGGCGGTGCCGTAGATGACATGCGCGTCTTCATGGGCCAGGCGCTTGATAGCGCTCATGGCGGCGCGCGACTCGGCCAGCTTGAAGGTGGAGCGCGAGGCGGCGATCAGCACCAGCACACCGCGCGCGCCGGTGAGGTTGATGCCATCCAGCAGCGGGCAGGCCATGGCCTGCTCGGCAGCCTTGGTAGCGCGGTCCGGGCCACCGGCCTGGGCCGTGCCCATCAGCGCCTTGCCGGGCTCCTGCATCACGGTGCGCACGTCCTGGAAGTCCAGGTTCACCAGGCCGGGCAGGTGAATCACGTCCGAAATACCGCCAACGGCGTTCTTCAGCACGTCATTGCCAAAGGCGAAGGCCTGTTCCTGCGTGGCGTCGTCACCCAGCACATCAAGCAGGCGGTCGTTCAGCACCACGATCAGCGAATCGACCGCGGCCTCGAGTTCGGTCAGGCCGGCGTCGGCCTGCTTGTTGCGGCGCGAGCCTTCGAAGTCGAAGGGTTTGGTGACCACACCGACCGTCAGGATGCCCATGTCCTTGGCCACCTTGGCGATGACCGGCGCCGCACCGGTGCCGGTGCCGCCGCCCATGCCGGCGGTGATGAAGAGCAGGTCGGTGCCTTCGAGCACGTCACGGATGCGGTCTTCGGCCTCGGCCGCCGCCTCCTTGCCGCGTTCGGGGATGGCACCGGCACCCAGGCCGCTGCGGCCGAGCTGGATCAGCTGGTCGGCGCGCGACTGGTTCAGGGCCTGGGCATCGGTATTGGCCGCAATGAATTCGACCCCTTGCACACCCTGTTCGATCATGTGCTCGACGGCATTCCCGCCGCCACCGCCAACACCGATCACCTTGATGCGGGTGCCTTGGTTGAACTCTTCGATCATCTCGATGGCCATACTTACCTCCGTGGACCGCGACATTCTCGCGGCAATACTGTGAAAAATCCAGGTTCAAACCCGCTTTATTTGGTTTGAACCCCTTGTTTTGTGGTGTCAGAACGTCCCGGCGAACCAATCCTTGAAGCGATGCATCAGGGTTTTCATGGAGCCCGCCTGCTGGGCCGCCTTGAAACCCCGGGTACGCGCCAGCCGGCCTTCTTCCAAAAGGCCCATGACGGTGCTGGAACGGGGATTGGCAACCATGTCGAAAAGGGCGGCGCTATACGTCGGATTGCCGCGCCGCACGGGTTTGAGGAACATGTCCTCCGCCAGTTCGATCATTCCGGGCATGACGGCTGAACCGCCGGCCAGCACGATTCCGGAGCTGAGCAACTCTTCGTAACCCGATTCGCGGATGACCTGGTGCACCAGGGCGAAGATTTCCTCGACCCGCGGTTCGATCACACCCGCCAATGCCTGCTTGGAAAGCATGCGCGGTGCGCGGTCGCCCAAACCCGGCACCTCGACCTGGGCGGCCGGGTCGGCCAGCATTTGTTTGGCTACGCCAAACTCGACCTTGATTTCCTCGGCGTCCTTGGTCGGGGTGCGCAGGGCCATCGCAATATCGGAGGTGATCAGGTCGCCGGCGATCGGGATCACGGCGGTATGTCGGATCGATCCGCCGGTAAAAATGGCCACATCGGTCGTTCCGGCACCGATGTCCACCAGCGCCACGCCCAGCTCACGCTCGTCGGCGGTCAGCGCGGCCAAACTGCTGGCACTGGGATTGAGCACCAATTGCTCCACTTCCAGGCCGCAGCGGCGCACACATTTGACGATGTTTTCCGCCGCCGATTGGGCGCCGGTCACGATATGCACCTTGACTTCCAGGCGCCCGCCGCTCATGCCGATGGGTTCTTTGACCTCATGGCCGTCGATGACAAATTCCTGCGGCTCAACCAGCAGCAGGCGCTGATCATTTGGAATATTGATGGCCTTGGCGGTTTCCACCACCCGGGCCACGTCCACCGGCGTGACCTCTTTGTCCCGCACGATCACCATGCCGGTGGAGTTCTGACCGCGAATATGGCTGCCGGTGATCCCCGTGAAAACCCGGGTTATTTTGCAGTCGGCCATCATCTCGGCCTCTTTCAAGGCCTGCTGAATAGCTTGCACGGTGGCGTCGATGTTGACCACCACGCCCCGTTTCAAACCATGCGAGGGTGCCATGCCCAAACCCGCCAGGCGCAATTCCCCGCCTGGCATGACCTCGCCGACGACGGCCATGATCTTGGACGTGCCGATATCCAGGCCGACGACCAGATCCTTGTATTCCTTGGCCATGCTAGGGTTTCCTCGTAATTGCTTTGGGGTTGGGATTGGGATTTACGCCAATACCGGTCAGGCGCAGGGCATAGCCCTCGGTGTGGCGCAGGTCGGCGCCGGCCACGCTGGTATGGAAGCGCTGGGCCACGGCCAGGGCATGGGGCAGAAATCGTTCGTAGCGCTGCACCAGTTCGTCCTCGCTGCCGCGGCCCAGTTCCACCACGGCACCGCTGGCCCAGGCCAGGCGCCAGGAACCGCGGCCGGAGAGTTCAAGTCGGATCACGCGCTCGCCCAAGCGCTGGCTGCTGCCCTGCAGGCGCACCCACAGGCGCTGCACTTGCGGGGCGCTGCCGTTGGGGCCGGCGAACACGGGCAGGTTCTCGTCTTCGACATCGCCAAGATTGGCGTGAAAGACCTCGCCGTGCGAGTTGAGCAGGGCGCGCTCGGGGGCGGGCTCACCCCAGTCGCCGCGGCCATCCCACAGCGCCACGGCATGGTGCTCCTCCAGCTTGACCTTCATCAGCCCCGGCCACACCCGCTGCACCTGGGCATGCCGCACCCAGGGCACGGCCTCGAAGGCCTTGCGGGCCTGGGCCAGGTTCAGGGTCAGGAAGTTGCCTTGCAGATGCGGCAGCGCGTTCGCGCGCAGCGTGGCCAGGCTGTTGCGCTCGACATCGCCCTCGATGCGGATCTGGCGCCAATCCCACCAGGGCCGCTGCGCCAGCCAGCGCCCCCCCGCCGTCACCAGCAGCAGCACCGCAAGCAGCGCCAGCACGGGCGCGGCCAGCCGCATCCAGCGGACGTCGCTGGGCAGGCTGTTGGTGGGCAGGGTGTCGGTCATCGGAGCTTCAACGGCGATCGAGGCGGGCCTGGGCCAGCAACCAGAGGCAGAGCTGCGGGTAATGCAACCCGATCTGCTTGGCGGCCTTGGGCACCAGCGAATGCGAGGTCATGCCGGGGCTGGTGTTCATTTCCAGCAGGAAGGGCTTCTGGTCGGCCTTGCGCAGCATCAGATCGGCACGGCCCCAGCCGCGGCAGCCCAGCAGGCGGTAGGCCTTCAGCACCAGGGTCTGGATCTCGGTCTCCAGCGCGGCGGGCAGGCTGCCGAAGAGGTACTGGGTGCTGTCGCTGACGTACTTGTTCTCGTAGTCGTAGTTGCCGCCCACGGCGCGGATCTCGACCACCGGAAGGGCCTGGGCATCCGCGCCGTCACCCAGCACCGCACAGGTCAGCTCGGGGCCTTCGATGCATTCCTCGAACAGCAGCTCGTCATCAAACCCCAGCGCCAGCTCCACGGCACCCTGCATTTCGGAATAGCCCTTGGCCTTGCTGATGCCAAAGCTCGACCCTTCGTGCGGCGGCTTGACGACGACCGGCAGCCCCAACTCATCGGGGATGGTGCGCACCCGCTCCCGCGTCAGCTCGTGACGGGCCAGCACCAGGGCACGCGGCGTGGGCAAGCCCTCGGCGATCCAGATGCGCTTGGTGGCCACCTTGTCCATCGCGATGGCCGAGGCCATCACGCCCGAGCCGGTGTAGGGGATGCCCAGGCATTCGAGCGCGCCCTGCAGGGAGCCGTCCTCGCCGCCGCGGCCATGCAGGGCGATGAAGGCGCGCGCGAAGCCCTGGTCCTTGAGCTCCTGCAAAGGGCGCTCGGCCGGGTCGAAGGGGTGTGCGTCCACGCCCAGGGATTGCAGGGCCGCCAGCACACCGGCGCCGCTCATCAGCGAAACCGGGCGCTCCGCGCTGCTGCCGCCGAACAGCACGGCCACCTTGCCAAGGGCCTTGGGGTCGATCGAAGAGGTGTCGAACATGGTCAGGGCTTGACGTTGAAGTGTTCGGCCATGCGCTTGGGCAGGCTGCTCATGGAACCGGCGCCCATGCCGATGACGACGTCATCTGCGCGCGTCAGCTGAGCGAGCGCGGCCGGCATGTCGGCCACCTCGGGCACGAACAGCGGCTCCTTGCCGGCCAGGCGCAGTGCACGCGCCAGGGCGCGACCGTCGGCGGCAGGGATCGGGGCTTCGCCGGCGCTGTAGACCTCGGTCAGCAACACGGCGTCGGCCTGGCCGAGCACGCGCACGAAGTCCTCAAAGCAGTCGCGCGTGCGGGTGTAGCGGTGGGGCTGGAAGGCCAGCACGATGCGCTGGCTCGGGAAGGCCCCGCGTGCGGCGGAGAGCACCGCGGCCATCTCCACCGGGTGGTGGCCGTAGTCGTCGATCAGCAGGAACTGCCCGCCGTTCGCAGCGGGCCACAGGCCATGGCGCTGGAAGCGCCGGCCCACGCCTTGGAAGGCGGCGAGCGCGCGCTGGATCGGCGCGTCCTCGATGCCGATCTCGGTGGCCACCGCAATCGCCGCCAGCGCATTGCGCACGTTGTGCTCGCCGGCCAGGTTCAGGGTGATGGGGAGGTCGGGCAGCTGGCTGCCATTGCGGCGCTGGCAGACGAACTGCATCTGCCCGCCGCCGAGCGCCTGGATGGCCACGGCGCGCACATTGGCGTCTTCGCCCAGGCCGTAGCGCACCAGCGGGCGCTCGATGCGCTCGATCACCGCCTGCACGCCCGCGTCGTCGCTGCACACCACCGCTGCGCCGTAGAAGGGCATGCGGTGCAGGAAGTCGATGAAGGCCTGGTGCAGGCGCTCCACCGAATGCCCATAGGTGTCCATGTGGTCCTGGTCGATGTTGGTGACGACGGACAGCACGGGGCTGAGGTTCAGGAAACTGGCATCGCTCTCGTCGGCCTCGACGACGATGAACTCGCCCTTGCCCAGCTGCGCATTGGCGCCGGCGGCGTTGAGCAGGCCACCGATGACGAAGGTCGGATCCATGCCGGCCTCCACCAGGATGGAGGTGACCAGCGAGGTCGTCGTCGTCTTGCCATGCGTGCCGGCGATGGCGATGCCGGACTTCAGGCGCATCAGCTCGGCCAGCATCACGGCACGCGGCACCACCGGCACACGCGCGGCGCGGGCCGCCAGCACCTCGGGGTTGTCCGCCTTCACCGCGGTGGAGGTGACGACCGCCTGGGCCTTGCCGATGTGCTCGGCCGCGTGGCCGATGTGGATGCTCAGGCCCAGCTGGGCCAGGCGTTCGGTGACGGC
>JBDHSJ010000237.1:0-5632 GCA_039808065.1 Burkholderiaceae bacterium
GGCCCTCGGCCAGTGCCTCGTGCACATGGCGCGAACCGCCGCGGGACTTGGCGTCCTTGAGCACCGCGATGCGGTACTCCTGGGTGTCGTCCGATGTGCCCGGCGTGCCGATGAGGGAGTAGTGGCGCTCCAGCAAGCTGCCATCGGCCTGCGGCAGATGCAGCTTCAGGTGCGCGCCGGCGGGCCAGCCGGGCAGGGCCGCGCCTTGCGGGTGGCGCAGTCGCAGTTCGCGCACGTCGGCGCCATGGGCCGCGGTGGCCTGGATGGTCAATTTCATGATGCGGCAGATGGGAGTGAGCTCGGGACGGGGATGAAGGGCGAGGCGTCCAGGTATTCCCACTCCATCGCATTCGGGAGATCGCGCAGCAGCCATTCGCGCACTTCAAATTCCCAGAAGCGGCCGGTGCCGCCCGTGAGGCCCTGCGGGTCGGGCTGGTTCCACAGCAGCTCGGCCCGGCCGCTCAGGTGCAGCAGGCGACCGTTGGAAAAGTCCGGCAGCACCAGGCCGCAGGCCGGATCCAGCGCGAGATTGCCCAGGGTGTTGAAGAGGCTGTTGCCGCCGTAGTCCGGCACGCGCAGGCGGGTCGGGCTCAGGACCTGCACGAAGCCGACCGGGCCGCCGCGGTGCGAGGCGTCCAGGCTGCCGCCCGGGGCGCCGCTGGCGATGAAGAGGGTGTCGGCCTGGGCCAGCACGGCCAGGCCTTCGACGTCCAGCACAGTGCCGCGGCTGAGGCGCGCACGCTCCTGCGGCTGGACCTCGTCCAGCGCGCGCAGATGACGGCGCTGGATGTATTTGGGGCAGTTCGGGTAGGCCTCGGCGATGTCCAGCTGCAGCTGCGCGGCATCGAGCGCACGCACCTGGCCGTTGACGCGGTAGCGCCGGCGCGTGCTGATCTCGATGAAGAGCAAGCCCAGGCGCGCCTGCTCGTGCATCTGCGCCCACACCGGGTCGCTCGGGTCTCGCAGGGGCTCGGGTGTGTGCACCTCGATGTGGCGGCCCTCCGGGCTTTTCAGGAAGCCCGGAGCGCCGAACCAGAGCGAGGCCCACATCGCTCCGTCGGCCGCGCGGGCGGCCACGGCGGCCATGGCCTGCTTTTCGATGAAGGGGCGCGCGCCGGCAATCACCGTGTCGGTGATGACCGCGGCATTGCGCAGCGCCAGGGCGGTTTCACCGGCGCGCTCCTGCACCGCGCGCTCGCCATCATGAAAAGCGAAGACCATGGTCTTCGGTCCTCAGAAGGTGAAGACGGTGAAGCCGTCGACCACCAGCTGTCCCAGGCTGGGCAGGCCGGAGGTGCCGGGCACGCTGTTGTCGGTGATCAGATCAAAGCCGTTCTTGACGGCGTCTTCACGGGCCCCGAACACGTCGGCGCAGCCGCAGGACACGCCGGCGATCTCGGTTTCCACGGCCTTGAACAGGGCGTGCACCGGATGGCTGGGCTGGCCCACCACGCCGGGCCAGCGGGTGCCGGCGCCTTGGAAGTAGATCGACACCGGGATGTCGCGCTGCTTGAAGTCGTAGGCGGCGGCCAGGCCGTTGAACATGCGGCCCAGGGCGTCTTCGCCCCCGTTCTTGGGGTCGGACAGGATGATGATGGCGGCTTTCATGGGGGGTCCTTTCGGGTGGGGTTGTCAGCCGGTTTGGCTTGGAACGAACTCTAGGAATCGGGGCCCTTTTGAAAAACCACCCGGGGGGTAATGGGCTCTTGCGTGCAGCGGAACAATGGCGCGGGCCAGGGGCGGGCCAGGGGTGGGCCAGGCTCGTTCGGGCGGCCGTGCTACCGTCCCCCAAGCCCGGCCGCAGCCGCTGCGCGCCGGCCCCTGACGCCCGTCTGGCTTGCGGCCCCGCTCTCGCATGCCCCTGCTCAGCTACCTGTCCCAGGATCGTCGACTGGCGCGGGCCGAATCGCCCGAGGGCTGCCTGCCGGAGCACGTGCAGGGCACGGTGCTGATCGCGGACATCGCCGGCTTCACGGCGCTCACGGAGCGGCTCAGCCAGCGCAGCGGTGAGCGTCTGGGGATCGAGGCGCTGTCGGAGCAGATCAACGCCGTCTACGCGACCCTGATCGCCGAGGTCGAGGCGCAGCAGGGCAGCGTGATCAGCTTTGCCGGCGATGCCATCACCTGCTGGTTCGATGCCGCGCAGGGTCGCGCCAGTGCGCGCGGCGCAGTGGTGGCAGGGCGCATGCAGCGGGCCATGGCGGCTTTTGACGGCCTGTCCTTGCGCGTCGGCATGGCCAGCGGGGCCGCGCGCCGCTGGGTGGTAGGGCGTGGCAGCCAGCCGCCGCAGTGGTTGGATGTGCTGGTGGGGGCCGCCGTGGTGCGCGCCGCCGCCGGCGAGGGCCTGGCCCAGGCCGGCGAGGTGCTGATGGATGAGGCCAGCGCCGTGCAACTCGGCCTGCCCGAGGCCGCGCTGCGCACGACGCCCGCGGGCGAGCGCTTCTTCCTGCTGGACCCGGGTTGGACGCCGAACCCGGCGCTGCCGGCCGCCGCCCGGCGGCCCTTGCCCGAGTGGCCGCAGGCGCTGCTGCGCCCCTGGGTGCTGCCCTTCGTGTACGAGCGCGAGCTCAGCGGCCAGGATCTGTTTCTGAGCGATCTGCGCCCGGCCACCGCGCTGTTCCTGCGCTTCGAGGGGATTGACTACGACCGCGACCCGGCCGCACTGGATGCGCTGGATGCTCTGGTGACCCAGATCCGCGGCGCCGTCGAGCAGCAGGGCGGCACGTTGCTGGAGCTCAGCGTGGGCGACAAGGGCAGCTATGTGTACGCCAACTTCGGCGCCGCCCAGGTGCATGAGGACGATGCGGCGCGGGCCGTGCGCGCCGCGCTGCGGCTGCGCGAGGCCCTGGCCGGCTCGCCGCATGCGGTGCAGATCGGCCTGTCCTGCGGCACGCTGCGGGTGGGCGGCTACGGCGGGCCCACGCGCCAGTCCTTCGGCGCGCTGGGCGATGAGGTCAATGCCGCGGCGCGGCTGATGGCCCTGGCCCGGCCCGGAGAGCTCTTGATCTCCGGGCGGCTGCGCCAGCAGATCGGCCAGGAGTTCCGGCTCGAAGCCCGGCCGCCCGTGCCGCTCAAGGGCAAGGCCGAACCCATGCCGGTGTTTGCGGTGCTGGGCCTGGCCACCCAGGCGCCGATCCGGGCGCAGGAGCGGGTGCAGGCGCAGCTGATGGCCGGGCGTGCGGCCGAGCTGACGCTGTTGACGCGCAAGCTCGGCCTCGCCCGCCAAGGGCAGGGGCAGGTGCTGTGCTTCAGCGGCGAGCCCGGCATCGGCAAGTCGCGGCTCGCCGTCGAAGCCCTCGGCATCGCGCAGCGCCAGCAGTTCATCGCCTGCGGCGGCGCCTGCCGCCAGGAAGACGTGCCCACGCCCTACCGGGTCTGGCGGCCGATCTGGCAGGCGCTGCTGGACGTGGACCCGAGCGGGCCGGCGCGGCGGCAGCGGCGCGCGCTGGAGGCGCGGCTGCAGGCCTGTGCGCCCGCACAGGCCGAGGCCTGGCCCTTGCTGGGCGGCCTGCTGGGCATCGACTGGCCCGACACCGCCTTCACCGCCGCCCTGCTCCCGAAGGACCGCAAGGCTGCGCTGGAGGCCTTGCTGCAGCAATGCCTGGGCGCGCTGCTGCGTGAGGCCGAAGAGGACGACGCCGGGTTGCTGCTGGTGCTGGAAGACGTGCACGCCATCGACCCGCTCTCGGCCGATCTGCTGCTGCACCTGGCCGGCCAGAGCGCCACCGGGCCGCTGCTGCTGCTGCTGACGCACCGGCCGGAGCCGGCGCCGGTGCTGCAGGGCCTGCTCGAACGCCTGGAGGAGCTGCACCCTGCCGAGCGCAGGACGCTGGGCAGCTTGAACGCCCAGGAGATCGAGCAGCTGCTGCGCGCCCGCTTGGCGGCGCTCTTCCCGGCACGGCTGGCCACGGTGCCCCCCGAGCTCCTGGCCGGCATTGCGGCGCGCGCCCAGGGCAACCCCTTCTTTGCCGAAGAGCTCCTGCACGATCTGCACGACCGTGGTCTCGACCCCTTCGACCCGGCCAGTGCCGCGCAGCTGGCCCTGCCGGGCAGCCTGCACAGCCTGGTGCTGAGCCGCATCGACCGCCTGCCGCTGCCGCAGCAGCGGGTGCTCAAGGTTGCCAGCGTGATCGGCCGCCTGTTCCCGGCGGCGGACGTGCAGGCGTACCACGCCGGCATGGGCGAGCCGGCCCAGGTCGAGGCCGACCTGCTGGCGCTGGAACAGCAGGGCTTCACGCCGCAGGCGCCCGAGGAGGCCCGGCTCAGCTATCTGTTCCGCCACCTGATCACCCGGGAGGCCGCCTACGAAAGCATGGCGCTGGCGGCGCGGCGCGCGCTGCACGGCGAGTACGCGAGCTTTCTGGAAGCCACCGCCAGCGGCAGCGCGGCGCTGCTGGCCCAGCACTTCAGCCGCGCCGAGCTGCGCGGCCCGGCCTGCCACTACCTGCGCTTGGCCGGCGAAGAGGCGGCGGCCCGCTTCGCCAACGACGACGCGCTGCGCTGCTTTGCCCAGGCGCTGGCCTGGCTGCCCGCGGATGCGCTGGACGAGCGCCTGGCGCTGCTGCTGCAGAGCGAGGCCCTGCTGGATGTGCAGGGCCGCCACGACGCCCGCGCCGAGACGCTCGACCAGCTGCAGGCCCTGGCTGAACGGCTGGAGGGCAGCGCCGCGCACCGCGCCGCGGTGGGAGCGCAGATTGCGCTGCGCCGCGCCCGGCTGGCGCTGGACCTGGGCGACTACGCACAGGCACGCCGCCAGGCCAGCCTGCAGGAGCTGCCCGCGGCTCCGGCCGCGCTGCCGCTGCCGCTGCAGGTGGACGCGCTGCTGCTGCAGGCCCGCGCCCTGTTCTATGCCGGCCATGCGGCCGACGCACGCCCCCTGCTGGCCCAGGCGCAGCAGCTGGCCGAGGCCGGTGCCTACGCCGCCGGGCTCTACAACAGCCTGGCTCTGCTGGGCCTGGTGCACTGGCAGCTGGGAGAGTTCAACCCGGCCACGGCCTTGCTGCAGCAGGCCCTGGCCCTGATCGAGCGCGCTGGCGACGTGCGCCGCCAGGTCGACGTGCTGAGCAACCTCGGGGTGGTGGCCAAGGCCCAGGGCCAGCCGGCCAAGGCCCTGGCCTTTTATGCCGCTGCCCGTGAGCAGGCGCTGCGCATTGGCGACCGCGCAGGCGAGGCCATGCTGCTGACGAACATGAGCAATGCCGAGCTGATGGCCGGGGACTTCGTCGCCGCAGGTGGCCATGCCGAACGGGCCGCGGCGCTGTATGGCGCGCTGCGTGAGCCGGCGCAACAGGGCGTGGCCCTGCTCAACGCCGCCGAGGCGCAGCGTGAACTCGGGCAACTGGATGCTGCCCAGGCCCGCGCCGAGCGTGCGCTGGTGCTGCTGCGCCGCGCCAATGCCGAGCGCGGCGAGGCCATCCTGCTGGAGAACCTGGGCCTGCTGGCGGCTGCGCGAGCTGACGCGGCGGCGGCCGCCACCTGGTACGCCCAGGCGCTGGCCCGTGCCGAAACGCTGGACATGCGGCCCCTGGTCACCAGCGTGCGGCCGAACCGGGCCGCCACCGCGCTGGGCTGTGGTGATGTGGCGGCGGCCGACGGCGAGCTGGCCGCGGCCGCGCTGCAGCTGCGGCCCGAC
>JBDHSJ010000238.1:0-5612 GCA_039808065.1 Burkholderiaceae bacterium
GCCTGTTTCAGTTTGCCTGGTGGCGTGCTGCGCGCTGTCGGCGGGATTCTCTCTGACAAGTTCGGCGCCCATCAGGTCACTTGGTGGGTGCTTTGGGTCAGCTGGGTGTGCCTGTTCCTGCTGAGCTACCCGCAGACCGAGTTCACGGTGCTCACCGTCAACGGCCCCCGCACCTTCCAAGTGGGCCTGAACGTCTACGTATTCACAGCGCTGATGTTCATCCTGGGCATCGCCTGGGCCTTCGGCAAGGCCAGCGTCTTCAAGTACATCGGCGACGACTACGCCGGAAACATCGGCACCGTCAGTGGCATCGTGGGCCTGGCAGGTGGCCTTGGGGGCTTCGTGTTGCCGATCCTGTTCGGTGCATTGATGGATCTGACCGGCATCCGCTCGAGCGCCTTCATGCTGCTGTACGGCGTGGTTTGGGTCTCGTTGATCTGGATGTACTGGACCGAGGTGCGCAAGACCGAAATGATGGGCCGCAACGCGCCCGCATCGCCCCTGTCGCGCAGTTTCGCGCGCTGAGGGCAAGGAGAACCTTCATGAATGCCACCACCACGGCGACACAGGGGACGGCCAAGCATGGCGGCTCAGCGGCCGACATCGCCGACTGGCGCCCCGAGGACAACGCCTTCTGGGAGGGCACCGGGAAGAAGGTGGCCTACCGCAACCTGTGGATCTCGATCCCCGCGCTGCTGTGCGGCTTCGCGGTCTGGGGCATGTGGGGCATCATCGCCGTGCAGATGCTCAACCTGGGCTTTCCGTTCACCCAGGACGAGCTCTTCACGCTGACCGCCATCGCCGGCATCGCCGGCGCGACGATGCGCATCCCGGCCTCGTTCCTGATTCGCCTGGCCGGCGGGCGCAACACGATCTTCCTGACCACCTCGATGCTGCTGGCGCCGGCCATCGGCACCGGCATCGTGCTGCAGCACAAGGACTGGCCGCTGTGGGCCTTCCAGCTGATGGCGCTGTGGTCGGGCGTGGGCGGCGGCAACTTCGCCAGTTCGATGTCCAACATCAGCGGCTTCTTCCCGAAGCGGCTGCAGGGCACGGCGCTGGGCCTGAATGCGGGCCTGGGCAACTTTGGCGTCACCACGATGCAGATCGTCATCCCGCTGGTGATGACCGTTCCGCTGCTGGGCGCCTTCGGCGGAGAGCCGATGACGCTGCTGAAGGACAGCGGCTGGATCTTCGGGAAGATCGCCGCCGGCACGCCCACCTGGGTGCAGAACGCCGGCTTCGCCTGGGTGTTCTCGCTGGTGCCGCTGGGCGCGCTGTGCTGGTTCGGCATGAACAACCTGAAGACGGTGTCGCCGAACTCCGGCTCGCCGATCGTGGCCTTCGCCAAGATCACTTACCTGTACACGCTGGCCTTTGTCCCGACCATCTTCATGCTCTGGCTGTACCTGCCCAAGCCCACCGGCCTGGGGCTGCTGAACATGTGGGTGGCGATTCCCCTGGACATCCTGATGGCGCTCGCCGTGATGCGACTGGCGGCCTTCGGCGAGATGAAGGAGGGCGTGAAGAAGCAGTTCGCGATCTTCAAGGACAAGCACACCTGGTCGCTAACCGCCCTGTACATCGTCACCTTCGGCTCGTTCATCGGCTTCTCGATGGCGCTGCCGCTGTCGATGAAGGTCATCTTCGGTGTCAGCCACGTGCCCGATGCCAACGGTGTGATGCAGCACACCCTGAACAACCCGAACGCGCCGACCATCCTGGCCTATGCCTGGATCGGCCCCTTCGTCGGCGCGGCCACTCGGCCCATCGGCGGCTGGATCTCCGACAAGGTGGGCGGCTCGATCGTCACGCAGGTGATCACCGCGGTGATGGCCCTGGCCGCCGTCGCGGTCGGCTACGTGATGATGCTGGCCTACGGCTCGGCCACGCCGGAGCAGTACTTCCCGATGTTCCTCGGGCTCTTCCTGGTGCTGTTCTTTGCCAGCGGCATCGGCAACGGTTCCACCTTCCGCACCATCGGCGTCATTTTCGACCGTACCCAGGCGGGCCCGGTGCTGGGCTGGACGTCGGCGGTCGCGGCCTACGGCGCCTTCATCGCGCCGGTGCTGATCGGCCAGTACATCAAGGCGGGCGCACCGCAACTGGCGTTCTACGGCTTCGCGGTGTTCTATGCCCTGTGCCTGGTGCTGAACTGGTGGTTCTACCTGCGCGGCAACGCCTACGTGAAGAACCCCTGAGCGTACCCCGGTCAGCGCTCACCTCGATTCGCCATGTCCGCCGCGATCATCCACCACTGGAATCCTGAAGACCCGGTCTTCTGGGAGCGCCAGGGCGAGGCAGTTGCGCGTCGCAACCTCTGGCTGTCGATCCCGGCGCTGGCGCTGTCGTTCGCGGTGTGGATGCTTTGGTCGGTGGTGGTGGTTCATCTGCCCGCGGCTGGCTTCCGATACAGCACCAACCAGCTGTTCTGGCTGACGGCGCTGCCCGCCCTCTGCGGTGCCACGCTGCGCATCTTCTATGCCTTTGCCGTGCCGGTGATTGGCGGCCGCCGCTTCACTACGCTGGCCACCGCGAGCCTGCTGCTGCCGGCCGTGGGCATCGGCCTGGCGGTGCAGGATCCGTCCACGCCATTCGAATGGATGGTGGTGCTGGCGCTGCTGTGTGGGCTGGGTGGGGGCAATTTCGCCAGTTCCATGGCGAACATCAGCTACTTCTTTCCCAGCGCACGCCAGGGCTATGCGCTCGGCCTGAACGCGGGGCTCGGTCACCTCGGCGTGGCCGGTATGCAACTGCTGGTGCCGCTGGCCATCAGCGCGAGTGTCTTCGGGATCTTCGACGGTCCGCCTCAGTCGACGGCGCAGGGACCGATGTGGCTGCAGAACGCGGGCTTCATCTGGGTGCCGCTCATCCTGGCCAGCACGGCTGCGGCCTGGTTCGGCATGGACGACCTCGCCGACCGGCACGCCGGCATGGCCGAGCAGGCGGTGGTCTTCACCCGCCGGCACAACTGGCTGATGTGCTGGCTCTACCTCGGCACCTTCGGCAGCTTCATCGGCTTCTCGGCGAGCCTGCCGATGCTGGCCCAGAGTCAGTACCAGCGCGCCGATGCGATGCACCTGGTCTGGCTGGGGCCGCTGATTGGCGCCGTGCTGCGCCCGTTGGGCGGCTGGATGGCCGATCGCTGGGGCGGCGCGCGCGTCACCTTCTGGGTCTTCGTGCTGATGGCGCTGGCCGCCTTGGTCGCTCTGCTGTGTCTGCCGACGGTGAGCGGCTCGGGCTCGGAGGTGTCGAGCAACGGCTACACCGGTTTCCTCGCGGCCTTCGGTCTCCTGTTCGCGGCGTCGGGCATAGGCAACGGCAGCACCTTTCGGATGATCTCCAGCCTGTTCGTCGCCGAGCGCCTGAAGAAGGCCGATGAACTGCCCTCGGCGCGTGCGCAGGCTGCGCGCGAAGGTGCTGTGGAGGCCGCAGCGGCGCTCGGCTTTGCCAGCGCCATCGGCGCCTACGGCGGCTTCTTCATCCCCAAGAGCGTGGGCTCGTCGCTGGCGATCACCGGAAGCGCCTCGGCGGCGCTGGTGATGTTCATCGGCTTCTACCTTTCCTGCATCGCGTTGACCTGGTGGGCGTACAGCCGCCGCAACGCACCTTACCCCTGCTAGTTCACCTCCTGAAACCCGCACGCGGACGAGCACTTCCAAGGACGACGACATGAGCCACTTTCTGGACCGCCTCACCCACTTCTCACTGCCCAAGGAGACGTTCGCCGGCGACCATGGCCTGACCACCGGTGAGGACCGCACCTGGGAGGACGCCTACCGCAACCGCTGGGCCCACGACAAGATCGTGCGCAGCACGCACGGCGTGAACTGCACCGGCTCGTGCTCGTGGAAGATCTACGTCAAGGGCGGCATCGTCACCTGGGAGACCCAGCAGACCGACTACCCGCGCACGCGCTGGGACATGCCCAACCACGAGCCGCGTGGCTGTGCACGCGGCGCCAGCTACAGCTGGTACCTGTACAGCGCCAACCGCGTGAAGTACCCGATGGTGCGCGGCCGCCTGCTCGAGCGCTGGCGCGCGGCGATGAAGACCGCCAAGACGCCGGTGGACGCCTGGGCCACCATCGTCGAGAACCCCGAGGCACGGCGCGACTACCAGAAGGTGCGCGGCATGGGCGGCTTCGTGCGCAGCAGCTGGGACGAGGTGAACCAGATCATCGCAGCCAGCAATGTCTACACGATCAAGAAGCACGGCCCCGATCGGGTGATCGGCTTCTCCCCGATTCCGGCGATGAGCATGGTCAGCTACGCCGCCGGCAGCCGCTACCTCAGCCTGATCGGCGGCGTGTGCATGAGCTTCTACGACTGGTACTGCGACCTGCCGCCCAGCAGCCCGCAGGTGTGGGGTGAGCAGACCGATGTGCCTGAATCGGCCGACTGGTACAACAGCACCTACATCATCGCCTGGGGCAGCAATGTGCCGCAGACGCGCACGCCCGATGCGCACTTCTTCACCGAGGTGCGCTACAAGGGAGCGAAGACGGTGGCCGTCACGCCCGACTACAGCGAGGTCGCCAAGCTCGCCGACATCTGGCTCCACCCCAAGCAGGGCACCGATGCTGCGCTGGCGATGGCCATGGGCCACGTTGCACTCAACGAGTTCTACTTCAAGCAGCGCAGCCCGTATTTCGACGACTACGCGCGCCGCTACACCGACCTGCCGCTGCTGGTGATGCTGAAAGAGCACACGCTGCCCGACGGCCGCAAGACGCTGGTGCCTGACCGCTACCTGCGCGCCTCGGACTTCAACGGCAAGCTCGGCCAGCAGAACAACCCCGAGTGGAAGACCGTGGCCTTCGACACCGGCGGCCGGGCGGTGCTGCCCAACGGCAGCATCGGCTTCCGCTGGACGCCCGAGGGCGGCCCCGACCAAGGCAAGTGGAACCTCGAGAACAAGGAGGCGCGCCACGGCACCGAGGTCAAGCTGAAGCTGTCGGTCCTTGAAGACGGCGATCAGGCGCACGAGGTGGTGGACATCGGCCTGCCTTACTTCGGCGGCGTCAGCAATCCGCACTTCACGACCAATGTGCAGAACGGCGAGGTCAACTTCGTCAAGGTGCCGGCGGTGCGGCTGCGCCTGGGCAAGGAAGGCGATCACCGCGAAGCGCTGGTGGCCACGGTGTTCGACCTGCAGGCCGCGCAGTACGGCATCGACCGTGGGCTGGGCAGCGGAGCCAAGAGCTACGACGACGACGCGGCCTACACGCCGGCCTGGGCCGAGAGCGTGACCGGCACGCCGCGCGACCAGATCATCACCGTGGCGCGGCAGTTCGCCGAGAACGCGCACAAGACGCATGGCAAGAGCATGGTGATCATCGGCGCGGCGATGAACCACTGGTACCACTGCGACATGAACTATCGCGGTGTCATCAACCTGCTGATGATGTGCGGCTGCATCGGCCAGAGCGGCGGCGGCTGGTCGCACTACGTGGGCCAGGAGAAGCTGCGCCCGCAGACCGGCTGGACGGCGCTGGCCTTCGCACTGGACTGGATCCGACCGCCGCGCCAGATGAACAGCACCAGCTTCTTCTACGCGCACACCGACCAGTGGCGCTACGAGAAGCTCGGGATGGAGGAGATCGTGTCGCC
>JBDHSJ010000239.1:0-5597 GCA_039808065.1 Burkholderiaceae bacterium
GCGCCGTAACGGCTGGTCGGCGAGAGGTAGAGCTGCTCTTCCCCGCCGGCCGGCACCCAGCTGACGAGCTGGCCGCCTTGCAGCAGCAGGGTGGCACGGGCGCCATCGGGGGATTGCAGGGTGATCTGGGCTTGTTCGGCTGGGGCGCTCATGGGGACATCAAACTCCGGTTCAGGGCGAGATCATCGCTGGCCGGCTGCCAGCGGCCCCGGTCGACCCAGTCCAGGGGCACCGCGCCGGGGTAGGGCCAGAAGCGAGGCGCAAGCGGGAGCGGCGCCCACAGGGCCAGATGCAGATCGTGCGCCGGCTGGTACCAGCAGCGCCCCAGGCCTTGAGCGTCAGGCGCCCAGCGCAGCTGGCGCTGCGCCGCCAACAGGCCTGGCCCGGGGCCCTGCTTGAGCCAGGCCTCGCACAGCGTCCAGTGGCGGTAGAAGGCCGGCGCATCCGTGTCCGGCAGGCCCAGCCCGGCCGCCAGCCGGGGCAGATCCCGCCCGGAACGCGGCTGCTCCATGTCAATGCCCACGGCGACCTGCGCGACGGCGGCGGCAAACCAGTCACCGCTGTGGCTGAGCGAAAGCCGCCAATCCGGCAGTGCCGGGCAATGGCTGCGGCCCTCGGCATCCTGCTCCAGCTGGGGCAGGGCCTGAGCGCTGGCAGCGGCCAGCAGGCGGCGCAGCAGCCAGCGCCCGGCCAGGTAGCGCTGCCGTCGTGCCGGCAAGGAAAAAGCCTGGTGGCGCGCCGCTTCGCTACGCGTCAGCCAGGCCTCTGGTGTGGGCGGCAGATCCGTCCGCAGCGCCGCCAGGGGCGCCACACAGATCTGCGGGTTCACCTTATTGAGCCACCTTGGCGTAGGTGCCCTTCAGCGCCGCGCCGATGATGATGCTGCCGGCATGGCACTCGATGGTCTCGGCGTCCTTGACCTCGTTCTTCTTGTAGTAGCTGACGATGTCCACCACCGCGTTGGCGCCGTTCTGCTTGGCCTTCTTCTCCAGGGCAATCAGGCCCGACAGGATGGCCCACTTGCAGCCGAACTCGTCCGACTTGCCTACGCCATTGGTCTTCTGGTTGGTGGTGTCGCTGCCCAGTTCCTTCAGCACCTTGGGCGTCTTGGCGCCGGCCAGGTAGAACTTGACGTCGCCGTCGAGCTTGCCCTTGGCATCAGGCATTTCCAGCACGTCGGCCAGCTTGATGTGCAACACGGTATCGCGGGCCTGGGCGGCCGGGGCCAGCAGGGCGGACAGGGCCAGCGCGGCGGCCAGGCTCTTCAGGGTTTGTCGCATGAGTTCTCCTCCTCGGGGTTGGTCGGTGGCAAGCGCGGCGATTGTGCCCAGCCACCCGTTTCGAATCGTTAGCAACGGCGCAGGATCAACGAGGTGTTGATGCCGCCGAACGCAAAGTTGTTGCTCATCACGTACTCGGTGTCGAGCGCGCGACCGCCGTCCATCAGGTAGTCCAGCTCGGCGCAGCGCGGGTCCACCTGGCTGAGGTTCAGCGTGGGCGCAAACCAGCCGCTCTTCATCATCTCGGCCGTCATCCAGGCCTCCAGCGCGCCGCAGGCGCCCAGCGTGTGGCCCATGAAGCTCTTCAGCGACGAGATCGCCACGCGCGAGCCGAACACCGCCTGGGTGGCCTGGCTCTCGGCAATGTCGCCATGCTCGGTGGCCGTGCCATGGCCGTTGACATACGGAATGGCCTCGGGCGGCAGCCCAGCATCGGCGAGCGCCAGGCGCATGGCCATGGCCATGGTCTCGGCCTTGGGCTGCGTGACATGTGCGCCATCGCTGTTGGTGCCGTAGCCGACGATCTCGAACAAGGGCTTGGCGCCACGCGCCAGCGCGTGTTCGCGCTCTTCCAGGATCAGGCTGCAGCCGCCCTCGCCCAGCACCAGGCCGTCGCGGTTCGCGTCGTAGGGGCTGGGGGTCAGGGTGGGCGAGTCGTTGTGACGGGTGGAGGTGGCGAACAGCGTGTCGAACACCGCAGCCTGGCTGGCATCCAACTCTTCCGAGCCACCGGCCACCATGGCGATCTGCCTGCCGGTCTGGATGGCCTCGAAGGCGTAGCCAATGCCTTGGGAGCCCGAGGTGCAGGCGCTGCTGGTGGTGACGATGCGCCCGGTGATGCCGAAGAACACGCCGATGTTGACCGGCGCCGTGTGCGACATCATCTTGATGTAGGTGTTGGCGTTGATGCCCTCGGTCGTCTTGTCGCGCATCATGCAGGCGAAGTCGCCAAAGGCAGCCGGCTCGCCCGAGCAGCTGCCGTAGCTGATGCCCATCTGCCCGCTGGTGACCAGCGGGTCGCCCAGCAGCCCAGCCTGCTCCAGCGCCAGCTCGGTGGCGCGGCAGGCCAGCACCGACACCCGACCCATGCTGCGCATGGTCTTGCGGTTGTAGCGCTCCTTGGGCAGCTCGAAGGCCATGGCCGGCGCGCCGACCTGGGTGTTCAGCCCTTCAATTTCCGCCCAGCCGGCAATGCGCTGCACCGCGCTGCGGCGCTCGCGCAGCTGCTGCTGCACCGTGACCCAGTCATGGCCCAGGGGGCTGAGGGCACCGACGCCGGTGCACACCACACGCTTCAACTCTTTCATCCCACCATCCCCCCGTTCACCGAAATCACCTGGCGCGTGATGTAAGCCGCGTCCGGCCCCATCAAGAAGCTCACCAGCGCCGCCACTTCCTCGGGCTGCCCCACGCGCTTGGCCGGGATGATCTTCAAGGCTTCCGACAGCAGCTCGGGCTCGACCATGTCGGTCTCGATCAGGCCCGGCGCCACGCAGTTCACCGTGATGGCGCGGCTGGCCAGCTCGACCGCCAGCGCCTTGGTGGCGCCGATGATGCCCGCCTTGGCCGCGCTGTAGTTCACCTGCCCGCGGTTGCCCATGATCCCCGACACCGACGCCAGGGTGACGATGCGCCCGGGCTTGCGGCGCCGCACCAGCGGCATGGTGAGCGGGTGCAGCACGTTGTAGAAGGCGTCGAGGTTGGTGTGGATCACCGCGTCCCAGTCCTCGGCCGGCATGGCCGGAAAGGCGTTGTCGCGCGCGATGCCGGCATTGGCCACCACGCCATAGGGGCAGCCATGCAGCTCAAGGTCAGCTTCGAGCGCGGCAGCGGTGGCGGCCCGGTCGGCCACATCGAACTGCAGCACGCGGGCCTGACGGCCGAGTTCGCGCACCTGCTGCGCCACCTGCTCGGCTTCGTCGCGGCGGCTGCGGCAGTGGATGACGGTGTCGTAGCCATCGCGCGCCAGGCGCAGGGCGATGGCCTTGCCGATGCCGCGGCTGGAGCCGGTGATGAGGATGGTTTGGTCGGGGTTCATCTTGACTGAATCTGAGCTGATCGAAAGACCCCGCCGGGATTTCGCCCCGGCAGGCGACTCCCTTTCTTGCTCGTGCAAGAAAGGAAGCAAAGAACACGGCCCCGATGCGCAGCCCCTTGGCTTCGCCAAGGGGTCCCCTGCGATGCTCGCCCACTTGGGCCGGCCCGAAACTCGCTGCGCTCACTGCGTTCGCTCCGCTCAGACAGTCGGGCCGATTCAGATGGGAGTCGCGTGCTGACGCACGCTGCCCAAGCAGGCTGCGCTTCTCGGCAGCGCATAGGGGCAGCAGCCCGGACAGCCAAACAGCCAACAGCCGGGAAACGGCGTGCTTTGGTGAATCGAGGCTGTTCGGTATTCGGCTTTTGGCTGCTTGGCTGCTGGGGTCCCCTATGCCAAGCCGAGGAGCACAGAAGAGCGGGCCCGCGCGCGCAGCGCGCTTCGTGCTCTGACTTGGCGCAACTGTCTGAGCGGAGTGAGCGAAGCGAACGCAGTGAGTTTTGCGCCTGGGCCCGCTCTTCGCGCACCGCAGGGAACCGACCGCCGCAGGCGGGCGGCGCCGGCATCGGGGTCGCCTTTCTTTTGCCTACTTTTCTTTGGCGAAGCAAAGAAAAGTAGGTCGGCTGCCGGGACGAAAACCCGGCGGGCTGCAGCGAACAACACGCCGCCCCAGTCACAGACCCTGCCCCATCAAGAAGGCCTCCGGCTCCTCCGGCCCAAACACGTTCAAACTCGCCCGCGCCACCTCGGCCCCGTCGATCTCAATCGAAGCCTCGAACTGCCCCAGGCCGTTGTCGGCCTGGAAGCGATGCTCGACGCGAATGCGCAAGACCTCGCCCACCCGGAAGCAGGCGCGCGAACAGCTGTAGCGCCGCGTGCCGAGCAGGAAACCGATCTTCGGCGCCCCGCCCGCCGCGCGGCGGCAAGTGCCGGCCCAGGCGGCCACGGCCTGGGCCATGTATTCGATGCCGGCAGCGGCGCTCAACTGCCCGTCGCGCAGCAACAGGTGGTCGGCGCCGATGGTGGCCTCGGCCACTAGATGCTCCTCGCCGGCCTCGATCACGCGGCCCAGCCAGCTCATCGTGCCGCGGTGCGGCACCAGTTCGTCGATCGCGGCGTCAGTCATCACGGCAGAGCAACAGCGCGGCATTGCTGCCGCCGAAAGCAAAGGAGTTGGACAGCACGGCGCGTGGCGCTTCAGCCAGCCGCTCGCCCGGCTGCACCAGGCGAATGGCCGGCAGCGCGGGGTCGCGTGCGCCATCGAAATGGTGCACCGGCAGGCGGCCCTCGCCCTGCAGCGTCAGCCAGGCCACTGCCGCTTCCAGCGCGCCGGCTGCGCCCAGGGTGTGGCCGGTCAGGGGCTTGGTGGAGCTGCTGGGCAGGTCCTGCCCGAACACGCGGGCAACGGCCTGCGATTCCATCGCGTCGTTGTGCGGCGTGGCCGTGCCATGCAGGTTCAGGTAGCCGATGTCGGCCGGCTGCAGGTGGGCCATGGCAAGCGCGGCGCGCATCGCGGCTTCAGCACCATGGCCGCTGGGTTCGGGGGCCGAGATGTGGTGGGCATCGCTGGTCTCGCCCCAGCCGGCCAGGCGTGGGCCGGTGCCCTCGCGCTCCATCAGGAAGAGCGCGGCGGCTTCGCCGATGTTGATGCCCTGGCGGTTCGCGCTCATCGGGTTGCAGCGTGCCGCGCTCACCGCTTCGAGCGCGGCAAAGCCGGCCACGGTGAAGTCGCACAGGCTGTCAGCGCCGCCGCAGAGCACGGCATCGGCCAGGCCGGCGCGCAGCAGGCGCGCGGCGCTGGCCAGGGCCTTGGCGCTGGACGAGCAGGCGGTGGAGACCACGAAGGCCGGGCCGCCCAGGCCCATCATGCGGGCCAGGTAGAGCGCGGGCGAGCCGATCTCCTGCTGGCGGATGTCGAAGCTTGTGGGCAGCGCGCCGCTGCGCGCCTGCTCATTCCAGGCCTGCTCGGCCTCGCCCACGCCCGAGGTGCTGGTGCCCAGCACCACGGCCACACGGCCTGCTTCATGGCGGGCGATGGCGGCATCAACTTGCGGGCGGATCTGCGCCAGCGCAGCGGCCAGCAGGGCGTTGTTGCGGCTGGCGAAGGCCGGGTCGGCATCCATGGCCGGCAGCGCCGCATGCACACGGCCCAGATGCAGCTCGCGGCCATCGCGCCAAGGCTCGGGCTGCACGCCGCTGGGCCGATCGGCCCAGAGGGCCCTTGCCAGCTCGGCCGGGTTCGCGCCCGCCGCGCACACCAGACCCAGCGCATTCAAGTGGAA
>JBDHSJ010000240.1:0-5571 GCA_039808065.1 Burkholderiaceae bacterium
CACCCCGGCGGCCAGGGCCGCCACCTTCAGCGCCACGCGCTTGGCCATCACTTGCTTCATCACGAATTTCCAAACCAGCTGCCGCGCGGCCGGGTGCCGGGCGGGTCAGGGCGCGGATTCTGGCCCAGGGGGCGGGGCTGCAATTCGACACGCACCGCATTTCCCTGCAGCTTGGTGACGTGCATCACCACCGGCAGGAATCGTTCGATCAGCCCCGCATTCGTGCGGGCGTGCTCGGTCCATGCGCTGGCGCTGAATGTCGCCCCCTTGCCAGACCGGGAGACGGCCAGGGCCAGCGGCAGCAGCCACTGGTCGGCCAGCTGCGGCCCCAGGGCGGCGCCGGTCTGCAGGTGGTGCCGCACTTCACGCGCCACCTCGCGCGCCACGTCCTCGGCCGTGCGGCCCTTCTCGCCGAAGGCGCAGAACAGCTCGGTCAGGGCTTCATGCTCCAGCCGCGCCCAGAGGGCGTTGCCCGGGCCTTCGTTCTGGCGGCAGGGCAGCACCTCGAGCGCCTCGCCCGGCCAGTCCAGCATCCCGGCCAGGGTCTGCAACTCGCGCTCGGCAATTGAGCGCGGCAGGCCCGGCGCCACGGCCTGGGCGCGGCGCGTGATCAAGGCGCCGGGCTCGACCAGATCGAAAGGCTGCAACGGCGCCGCGGGCGGGATGCGCACCTTCAGTCGCCCACCCCCCGCCGGATAGAAGCCGGCGCGCTGCAAGTCCAGCTCGGCCGGCGCACCCAGGCGCGCCAGCAGGGGCGCAAACGCCTGCTCGATGAAGGGGAAGGGCGGCGCCATCGGGTTGTGTGTGCCGCCGCTGAGCTCCAGCTCGCTGGCACCGCTTGCCATCGCCAGCGGCAGCCAGACGGTCTGCAACACCAGCAGGCAGGAGCCGGCAGTGGCGATCTCGAAGCGGTAGGCGCCGGGCTGCACCGGGGCGGGCACGAAGCGCAGCTGCTGCGAGCCCAGCTCGGCACCCTGAACCTCCGCGCCCGGTGCGATGGCCTGCGCGGCCTGCACGCAGGTCAGGTGCTGGCGCATCAGGCCCGGCTTCGGGCGGCGGCCGCGAATGCCGGTCAGGGTGATGGGGGTGCCGGTGAGCAGGGACAGGCTCAGGCTGCTGCGCAGCACCTGGCCGCCGCCTTCGCCGGCGGAGGCGTCGATTTCAATCATGGGTTTTCGTCTTCTTGTTCTGTGTCAATCGGGCTGCTGCAGCACGCAGTCGGCCAGGAACCGGTCCAGCGCCGTGAGCGCCCGACGCTCGCCCTTGCCGGGGGCCTGGCGGCTGGCGAGCTCCAGCTCCGTATCGATGAAGCTGCGCAGCATCGGCCGCGCCGGACCGCGCTCGGCCTCGCCGGCGCGCATCTTCACGGCCAGCAGCTCGTTGAGGGCCTCGATCACCTCGGGTTCGTGCAGCACCGCTTCGGCCAGTTCGGCAAACACCATCGGCGGCGCGTCCTCGCGCAGGCGCAGCCAGCGCGCGGCCAGGAGCGGGCGCAGCACGTAGAGGTACTTCTTCAGGCGCACCGTCTCGCCCTGCAGATGCTCGCGGTCGTTCTTGCGCGCCATCGAGAGGTAATGGTGGTAGGCCCGGTCGCGGGCGAAGAAGCGCTCGGTCAGCTCGCGCAGCTGCGCGGCGCGGGCGGCGTGCTGCCGGTAGACCACCGGTGAGCGCAGCCATTCCAGCAGCGTGGGGTTGGACTCGCCGCCCAGATCCAGGGCCTTGCGCAGATCCCAGCCACTGATGTCCAGCACGGCGTCGATCGGGCACTCGATCACATCGCGCTCCGGCCGCACCGTCAGGTAGCGCTCGGGGCGGCGCAGGTAGACGAAGCGCACGTCGTAGTCGCTGTCGGGCGAGGCGAAGCCCCAGGCGCGGCTGCCGGATTCGCAGGCGTAGAGGATTTGGACTTCGTGCTCACGCTCGATGCGGTCGAGTTCGTGTTCGATGCGTTGGCGGATTTCGGGGGCGATGGGGTGGGCGGTGAGGAGTTTGTAGTTCTTCATGTCATGTTGATGCGGCTACTCGGCGTCGCGCATGTTGGCTTGCCGGCGACTGCGCTTGCGTACTTTGGCGCCGCAAGCGGGGTGGCGCTCCATCCATAGCGCCTTGCACAGACGGGTGTAGGAGTCGACAGGGAACGGGGCTTCAACCCATCGATCGAAGTAGCCGTCCAAACCGTGCAGTTCCAGCAGCTGGTCGGCGACTTGCTTGACGGCCAGGCAGAAATCCAGTGGCTTGACCTGGGCCCGAAAGAGCAGTCGTCCTGCTTGATCCGGCTTGTGGCCCCACAACTCGTCAAAGGCCAGGATCTGGACGATCAACGAACCGCCTTCGCGCTCCAGAAGCCAGCGGTACTCGCCGGGCTCTTCGTCGAAGCTGAATTGCGCAGCTGCTGCTCCTTCCTGCAAGTCCGCAGCTGCGGCGACCAGATTCCCAAGAGCATCTGAGAGATAGGAAGCCGTGAACGGCGTGGACTCAACTCCTGCACGGATGTCGCCTGCAGCCCAGCCCGAGCCTGTAAGGCGAAAGTTGAGGGCGAGGGTCAAAGGCACTTGTCCGCTCTGCATGGTTTATCCCTTTACACACACCACCTGCTTGAGCGTGTGCACCACCTCCACCAAATCACTCTGCGCCGCCATCACCGCATCGATGTCCTTGTAGGCCATCGGGATCTCGTCGATCACGTCGGCGTCTTTGCGGCACTCCACGCCCTCGGTGGCCTTGACCTGGTCGGCCACCGTGAAGCGCTTCTTCGCGGCGGTGCGGCTCATCGTGCGGCCGGCGCCGTGGGAGCAGCTCTCGAAGCTCTCGGGGTTGCCCTTCCCGCGCACGATGTAGGAACGTGCCCCCATCGAGCCCGGGATGATTCCGAGTTGGCCCTTCTTCGCGCTCACCGCGCCCTTGCGGGTCACGAACACGTCCTCGCCGAAGTGGCGCTCCTGCTGCACGTAGTTGTGATGGCAGTTCACCGCCTCGATGTGCGACTCGAAGGGCTTGGGGATCACCTTGCGCACGGTGACGATCAGGTTGGCCATCATCACTTCGCGGTTCTTCTGCGCGAACTTCTGTGCCCAACCCACGGCCTTCACGTAGTCGCCAAAGTACTGCGCGCCTTCCTCGAAGTAGGCCAGGTCCTTGTCCGGCAGATTGCGCTGGTGCAGTTCGGCATCCTTCTTCGCCAGTTCGATGAAATGGTTGCCGATCGCGTTCCCCACGCCGCGCGAACCGCTGTGCAGCATGAACCACACAAAACCCAGCTCATCCAGGCAGACCTCGATGAAGTGGTTGCCGGTTCCCAGCGTTCCCAGGTGCTTGTGGTTGTTGGTGTTCTTGATGCGCGGGTGCGCCTCGCAGATCTGCTCGAACTCGTCCACCAGCCCGGCCCAGACTTGGTCCACCGTCTCGGGCGGGTGCTCCCAGCTGCCCTGGTCGCGGCCGCGCGAACGCGGGCTGGAGCCATGCGGCACGGCGCGCTCGATGGCCGCTCGCAGCGGGCCCAGGTTGTCCGGCAGGTCCTCGGCACGCAACGTGGTCTTGCAGGCCATCATTCCGCAACCGATGTCCACGCCCACCGCGGCCGGGATGATGGCCTTGAAGGTTGGGATCACCGAGCCGATGGTGGCGCCGATGCCGAGGTGCACATCCGGCATGGCGGCGATGTGCTTGAACACGATGGGCAGCTTGGCGGCATTGGCCAGCTGCTTCTGGGCCTCGGCCTCGACGGGCACGCCTTTCGTCCACATCTTGACGGTCACGCCGCCTTCGACTTGCAGTTCGTTGTAGTTCATGGGGTTCCTCTTCCTTCTTGTTGGATTGTTCTCAAACAGTCATCTGGTCGAACACGGCGTCGACCATGGTGGCAATGGGGGTGCGTCCGCAGGGCGGGTGCAGGGCGACCTGGGCCAGCAGGTCCGTGTCCAGCAGCTTGCGCGTGAAGGCAGCCTTGGTGGCAGGGCTCTCGAGCCATTCGCGCATCAAGGCCCGGAAGGCCGTGCGGTCCCCCGCGAAGGCGGAACCGATGTCGCCGGTGGGCAGGTAATCCCAATAGACAGCGTGCACGAAAGCCAAGGTGGACTGAGGGTGCTCCATCTCGGTCCAGTGCTGCAGCAGCGGCTGCACCGCCAGCCCGGCGTAATCCGCCATCAGCAGCAGGCCGATGGGGTCGTCGGCCTGGAACCACTGGCCCTCTTTGCAAGCTTGCCCGGTCATGTGGGCGTCGAAGTAGGCCAGCATGAAGTCATCGAGCACCTTGCGCTCGGCCGCGTTGAAGGAGTCTTCGGGGCAGCGGCCCACCCGGTCCAGCGTGATCTCGAGCGAATGCCGCAGCTCATGCCCATCAGCCAAAAGCTCCAGCCAGCGGGGTGGCAGGTACTTGATCTCGGCGGCGGGCTGGACCAGATCGCCCATCGCGCCATCGGCGTACTCGTAGAAGTGACGGGCGCTCAATTGCCGCAGGGGCAGGCTGCGCATTTCCTGCTCCAGCTTGGGTGACATGCAGCAACCGATGCAGACGTTGAGCGGCAGCTTGGGCGCAGAGCGGCGCCCGAGCACCCGGTAGGCGGTCTGGACAGCGGCGAGAAGCGAGGGCGTGGACATGGGGCTGAGCGTGAATGGGGCAACGGCCACCCCTGGCGCCTGGCCGGCGCAGCCCTACCGTGGAGAAACGATGCTGCGCCGGCCCGACCGTCCGGGGCGCCGGGCCCCGAACCCTTGGGTTGCCCTTGTTGGCAGGGGCAGCCCATCAGGTGGTTTCGATGCCTTCTTCTTTGCATGGGCTGTGCCAGCCCGGCTCCGCCCCGCCGGTGGCTTGTTAAGTTGTTGATTTGCTTGGCTCTCAGCCAGCCGTTCGGGCGTCAGCTCGCCGGGCTGGTTTGCGGAAGCCTATCCAGTGGACGCGTAAACTAGCCCAATGGCTAGCCATCAAACTGTCGTCATCGGCTTCCTCGGCTCCCAGCTCGATGCCGGCCAGGGCGCCGGGCGCTGGGAGAAGTGGCGGCCCACGATCTCCCTGGTGCAGCACGAAGACATGGCGGTGCAGCGCCTGGAGCTGCTGTACTCGCCGCAGCACCGCAGCCTGGCCGAGCTGGTGGCGGCCGATGTGCGCACGGTTTCGCCCGAGACGACGGTGAACCTCGTCGGAATGCCGCTGAAGGACCCTTGGGACTTCGGCGAGGTCTATGCGGCGCTGTACGACTGGGTGCGCGCCTACCGCTTCGAGCCCGAGCGCGAGCGCTACTGGGTGCACATCACCACTGGCACCCATGTGGCGCAGATCTGCATGTACCTGCTGGCCGAGGCCCGGCTGGTGCCGGGGGTGCTGGTGCAGACCTCGCCGCCGCGCAAGCAGAAGGCCGGCAACCCCGGCAGCTACGCGCTGATCGACCTGGACCTGAGCAAGTACGACCAGATCGCCCAGCGCTTCGAGCGCGCGCACGCCGATGCGGTCAGCTTCCTGAAGAGCGGCATCGCCACGCAGAGCCCGCGCTTCAACGCCCTGATCGACGAGGTCGAGCGGGTGGCGGTGCGCTCGAAGGCGCCGGTGCTGCTGATCGGCCCCACGGGGGCCGGCAA
>JBDHSJ010000241.1:0-5538 GCA_039808065.1 Burkholderiaceae bacterium
AATTTTTGGCCCTGCGCCAAGGCCTTTGGCGCGACGAGGCAACGGCCCTGGCTCACCTGCAGCAGGAGCTTGCGCTGCTCGACGCGCGCCTGGGCGAGCGCCTGCGCGGCGAGCGCCAGCGCCGGCAGCAGCTGCGCCAGCGCTTGGAGGCGGGCCTGCTGCTGATGTTGCTGGGCGCCGCCGGCCTGGCTCTGGTGTGGCTGCTGGGCGTGCGCCGGCGCCAATTGGTGCGTCCGCTCGAGCGCCTGAACGATCAACTGCGCGCCATGCTGACCGGCCGGCTGGAAGGGCGCCTGGAAGGCGAGGACGAGCCCGGCGAGCTGGGCGAGCTGGCCCGTTCGCTGGCGGCCTACCGCGACATGGCCGCCAACCTGGCCGACCAGCAATGGATCAAGAGCGAACAAGCGCACTTGGCGGCCGCGCTGCAGGGCGCCACCGATTTCACCGAGCTGGCGCGCCGCGTGATGAGCCAGCTGGGGGCGCTGCTGCACCTCGGGCATGCGGTGTTCTACATCCACGACGAGGACCACCGCCAGCTGCGCCTGCTGGCCCATTTCGCGCTGGCCCGGCGCAAGCAACTGCACCAGATCCTGCGCTACGGCGAAGGCCTGGTGGGCCAGTGCGCGCTGGAGCGCGGGGCGCTGGAGCTCACCGAAGTGGCGGCCGACTACGTGGCCGTGCAGTCCAGCCTGGGCCAGGCCGCGCCCAGCCTGATCCTGGCCCTGCCGGTGCAGGCCGGGCCGCGCCTGCTCGCCGTCATCGAGCTGGCCCGCTTTGCACCGCTGCAGGCACGTGAACAAGGCTTGCTGGACGCCTTGTTGCCGCAGCTGGCCACCAGCATGGAGATGCTGGAGCGCCGCACCAAGACCGAGCGCCTGCTCGAAGCCAGCCAGGCGCAGGCCGAGCGCCTGCAGGAGCAGGCCAGCCTGTTGGGTACGCAGACGCGCGAGCTGGCGCAGCAGCGTGAGGCCATCGCCGGCCTGCTGGCCACCCAGAACGCGCTGTTCGACAACGCGCCGCTCGGCATCCTGCACGTGGTGGAGGGGCGGGTGGAACGCGCCAATGCGCACCTGCTGGAGCTCATCGGCTCCGACCAGGAGAGCCTGCGCGCTGCCGGCGTGGCGCGGCTCTTTGCCTCCGCCAAGGAGCAGGTGCGCTTCAGCACTGCGATTGCCAACGACCTGGCCGCCGAGTTGCCTGCCCAGCGCGAATGGCAGCTGCGCCGCGTGGACGGCAGCCTGTTTTGGGCCAAGGTGGTGGTGCGGGCGCTGCAGGGCCTGGGGGATCAGGCGATCTGGATCGTCGAGGACATCAGCGAGCGCCGCCGCGCCGAGGCCCTGGTCAGCCAGATGCTGGACGAGCAGCAGGCCATCTTCGAGGCCGTAGGCAGTGGCATTGCTTTGGTGCGCGACCGCGTGGTGCAAAAGTGCAACCGCCAGCTCGAAGTGTTGTTCGGGCAGCCGGCCGGCGCGCTGGAGGGCCAGCCCACGCGGCATTGGTACCAGGACGAGGCCACCTACGAGCGCATCGGTGCGCAGCACGCCGGCATGTGGCGCGGCGAAACGGTGCGCATCGAAGAGGAACTGCTGCGCGTCGATGGGTCACGCTTTTGGTGCCGCCTCAGCGGCCGCGCCATCGAACCAGCGCGGCCCGAGCGCGGCAGCGTCTGGACCCTCGACGACATCAGCAGTGAACGCGCCAGCGCGGACGCCCTGCGCCAGGCCAAGGAGCTGGCCGAGCAGGCCACGCGCACCAAGAGCGATTTCCTGGCGAATATGAGCCACGAGATCCGCACGCCCATGAACGCCATCATCGGCATGTCGCATCTGGCGCTGCGCACCCAGCTGGACCCGCGCCAGCAGGAGTACGTGGCCAAGATCCAGCAGTCCGCCCAGCACCTGCTCGGCATCATCAACGACATCCTCGACTTCTCGAAGGTCGAGGCCGGCCGGCTCACGATCGAAACCATCGAGTTCAATCTGGATGAAGTGCTCGACAACCTGGCCAATCTGGTGGCCGAAAGGGCCCAGGCCAAGGGGCTGGAGCTGATCTTCCGCGTCGCCCCTGACGTGCCGCGCGCCCTGCGCGGCGACCCGCTGCGCCTGGGTCAGGTGCTCATCAACTACGCCAACAACGCGATCAAATTCACCGACAGCGGCGAGGTCGAGATTGACGTGCGCCGCCTGCAGGACGAGGGCGACAGCGTGCAGCTGCGCTTTGCGGTGCGCGACACCGGCGTGGGCCTGAGCCCCGAGCAGATTGGTCGCCTGTTCCAGAGCTTCAGCCAGGCCGATGCCTCCACCACGCGCCGCTACGGCGGCACCGGCCTGGGCCTGGCGATTTGCAAGAACCTGGCCGAGCTGATGGGCGGCGAGGTGGGCGTGCAAAGCCAGCCCGGTCAGGGCTCCACCTTCTGGTTCACCGCCCGGCTGGCGCGCGGCAGTCAGAGCCTGCCCGTGTTGCTGCCCGAACCCGATCTGCGCGGCCGCCATGTGCTGGTGGCGGACGACAACGCCCAGGCCCGCCAGGTGCTGCAGGAGCTGCTGGAATCGATGCACTTCCGCGTCGCCCTGGTGGAAGACGGCGAGGCCGCGCTGCACGCCGTGGCCGCGGCCAAGGCGCGCGGCGAGCCCTTCGATCTGGCGCTGCTGGACTGGCGCATGCCCGGCCTGGACGGCGCCGCCACCGCCCTGCGTCTGCGGGACTGGCCCGGCGCGCCACGCTGCCTGCTCGTTACCGCCCATGGGCACGACGAGGTGCGCGCCGCCGCCGAGCAGGCCGGCGTGGCGGCGGTGCTGCACAAGCCGGTGAACGCGAGCGAGCTCTTCGACGCCCTGATGCAGGCCCTGGCCGGCGGCAGCCGGCGTCGCAGCACCAGCTTGCGCGCAGGCGCAACGGCGGGCGCGCCGGCGCTGCCGGGCCTGCGCGTGCTGCTGGTCGAGGACAACGAGCTCAACCAGGACGTGGCGCGTGGCCTGCTGGAGGAACTGGGGGTGCAAGTGGACCTGGCCGGCGACGGGGCCCAGGCCCTGGCCCGCCTGGCCCAGGGGTCGCTGCCCGATCTGGTGCTGATGGACATGCAGATGCCGGTGATGGACGGCCTGGAGGCCACCCGCCGCATCCGCGCCCATAGGGCTTGGCAGAACCTGCCCGTCATCGCCATGACCGCCAACGCCATGGCGCAGGACCGCGCCGAATGCCTGGCCGCCGGCATGAACGACCACGTCGGCAAGCCCATCGACCCCGAACGCCTGCTGCAGACCCTGCAGCGCTGGGCGCCGGCCCTGCAGCGTCTTTCGGTGGCCGCACCCCAACCCGCCACGGCGCGGCTGCAGGTGCCGGGGCTGGACCTGGACGGCATGCGCGACCGTGTGCGCGGCAGTGAAAACCATCTGCGTGAGCTGCTCAGCAAGTTCCAGCGCGGCCAGGCCGATGCCCTGCAGCGCTTGCAGACGGCACTGGACCGTGGCGCCCTGGACGAAGCGGAGCGCATTGCCCACACCCTGCGCAGCCTGGCGGCCACCATCGGCGCGCCGGAACTGGCCAGCGCTTGCGCCGAGCTCGAGCAGGGCCTGCACGGCGGACAGGCACCCGAGGCAGCCCGGCTCACCCGGGCCGAGGCCGCGCTGGCCACCGTCATCCAAGCCCTGGCCCAGGCCCTGCCGGTCGCGGCCGCGCAGGAAGGCGAGGCCATGGCGCGCGAGCAGGCCTTGCCCTTGCTGCGCGAGCTGCAGGCCCTGGTGGCCGACGACGATGCCGAAGCCCAGCAGCTCTGGAGCGAGCAGGCCAGCCGGCTGCGCCCCTTGCTTGGACCTGTGGCCAACGGCCTGGAAGCCGCGCTGCAGGGCTACGACTTTGACCGCGCGCTGCAACTGCTCAGCCCCTGGCTGGAGCAGGCTGGCGGGGAGGGCGCATGAGGGGCGCCACCTGGCTGCAGACCCACAGCGCCTGGATGCGCGCCGGCGTGGCCTTGCTGGCCCTGCTGGTGGGCCTGGGGGCAGCCGCCCTGGCCTGGGAGTGGGATGCGCGCAAGGCCCGCGGTGAGCTGGCCGTGCAAACCCAGCGGGAGGCCGATGCCTTGCAGGCTCGCACCCTAGGCGGGCGCGCCATGGGAGCTGCGTTGATGGCAGGCCAGCTCGAGGGTGTGGTGCAGGAGGCGGCCCGCTCCCCCACCGTGCTGCGCGGGCAGGATGCGGAGCGGCTGCGCGAGCTGCTGGAGACCCTGGCACGGGGCGTCGAGGCCGACGGCGCCTTCGTTGTCAATGACGAAGGCCGGGTGGTGGGCCAATGGGACAACGGCGAGCGCTCGGTGCTGGGCTTGGATCTGCGCCAGCAACCCTATGTGCAGATGGCGCGCGAGCACATCGAGAACATTTACGCCGCGGTGTCGGCCAGCGGGGCCGAGCGCTTCATCCTGCTGGCCGCGCCCATCTATGCCGAGCAAGGCAATCACACCGCGGTGCGTGGCGTGCTCGTGCTGCGCTTGCTGATGGGCCAGATCGACCGTGCACTGGCCGTCAGCGCCGACCAGGCGCTGCTGGTCTCGCCGCAAGGCGTCGTCTACTCCGCCAGCCGGGCCGACTGGTTGTTTGCCCTCCACCCCGCCGGCCAGCCACGCCAGGAGCGCCTCCAGGCGCTGGCGCGCAGCGGCCAGTACGGGCGCTTGTTCGAAGGCGCGCGTGAGGTGCCCGAACTGGG
Organism: Burkholderiaceae bacterium; assembly: GCA_039808065.1. Lineage (GTDB taxonomy): Bacteria > Pseudomonadota > Gammaproteobacteria > Burkholderiales > Burkholderiaceae_C > Inhella. Next base: position 4,699 of record JBDHSJ010000241.1, read on the forward strand.
TTTCCTCTCGGGCCAAGGGGCCGGGCGCGTCTGGATTGACGGGCGCCCCATGCTGCTGGCGCAGGCGCCGGTGCAGTGGAACGACGTGGACGGCGACTGGCAGGTGCTGTTGCTGCGCCAGGCCCGGCTGCCCTGGCCGGCCCTGCTGGCCGCCGGCCTGGCGGGCGCCGCGCTCACGGCGCTGTTGCTGGCCGCACTGTGGCGGGCGGCCGCGCATGAGTTGGCGCGCCGCCAGGTGGTGGAAGAGCAGGCCGCCACCGCCGCTCGCATGGCCGAACAGGCCGAATGGCAGACCCGCGTGGCCGCCTTGGGCGCCAGCCTGCAGGTCACCCGCGACGTGCCCACGCTGGCGCAACGCTTCTTCGACGGCCTGGCCGCTCTGATGCCCGTGCACCAGGCCACGCTTTACGCCGGCGGGGAGCCGCTGCGCCTGCTGGCCGAATACGGCGCCAGCGGGGCCCCCAAGACCATCGAGCTGGGCTGCGGCCTGGTGGGCGCTTGCGCGCGCGACCGCACGCCGCTCTGGCTGGACACCCCGCCCGAAGGCTTCTGGCGCGTGCGCACCGGCCTGACCGAAGGCAGCGCCCAGGCCCTGGTGCTGTTGCCCGTGCTGCGCAGCGACACCCTGGTGGCCGTGCTCGAACTGGCCAGCCTTCAGCAGGCCCTGCTGGCCCAGCGCAGCACCCTGGAGGCGCTGCTGCCCGTGCTGGCCCTGAACCTGGAAGCCGCGCTCCACCATACCGATCTGCAATCAACCCAGGGAGGACCGGATGCTGCCCAACCCCACCGTGCTCGTGGTCGATGACACCCCGGACAACCTCAGCCTGATGAGCGCGCTCT
>JBDHSJ010000242.1:0-5537 GCA_039808065.1 Burkholderiaceae bacterium
GCCAATGGGTGCCCGAGCTGGCCGCCCTGCCGAATGACTGGCTGCACAAGCCCTGGGCGGCACCGGACAGCGTGTTGCGCGCGGCCAAGTTGGCTTTGGGTCGGGATTACCCGCAGCCGGTGGTGGATCACGCCGCGGCGCGCGAGAAGGCACTGGCGGCCTTCGCCGCCTTGCGCGATAAAGAAGACGGGGGCAGCGGCCGCAAGGCCGCCGGCAAGAGTAGAATTCGGGGAGTTGGCGTATGAGCAGGATCGGCCAGCGCATCGCCGTGATCGGCGCCGGCATCAGCGGCCTGGGCGCCGCCTGGGCGCTGCGCCAGCGCCATGAGGTCGCCCTGTTCGAGATCGAGAACCGCCTGGGCGGCCACGCCCACACGGTGGATTGGGAACAGGCCGGCCAGCGTCATGGTGTGGACACCGGCTTCCTGGTGTTCAACGAACGCACCTATCCGCTGCTGCAGGAGCTGTTCCGCCAGCTGGCCGTGCCGGTGGCGCCCAGCGACATGAGCTTCTCCGTCCAGGCCCAGGGCCTGGAGTGGTGCGGCTCCGACCTCAACAGCGTGTTCGCCCAGCGCCGCAACCTGCTGCGCCCGCGCTTCTGGGGCATGCTGGCCGAGCTGCTGCGCTTCAACCGCGAGTGCACGGCGCTGGCCGCGCGCGGCGACGACCGCGAACTCGCCGAGCCCATCGGCGCTTTCCTGGACCGCCGCGGCTTCGGTCAGGCCTTCCGTGAGTTGTACTTGCTGCCCATGGTGGCCTGCATCTGGTCCTGCCCGGTGCAGCAGATGCTGGCCTTCCCCATCGGCACCCTGATCCGCTTCTGCCACAACCACGGCCTGCTGCAGGTGGCGAACCGCCCGCAGTGGTTCACGGTGCGCGGCGGCTCGCGGGAGTATGTGCAGCGCATCCAGGCGGCATTGCCCGACGTGCGTGCCGCCGAGCCCGTGCTGGCCTTGCGCCGCGCGCCCGAGGGCGTGTGGCTGCGCAGCCCCTCGGGCGAGCAGCGCTTCGACGCGGTGCTGCTGGCCTGCCACAGCGACCAGGCCCTGGCCCTGCTGGGCGAGCAGGCCCGCCCTGCCGAGCGTTCGGTGCTGGGCGCCATCCGCTACCAGAGCAACCGCGCCGTGTTGCACGGCGACGCCGGCCTGCTGCCGCAGCGCCGCCGCGCCTGGGCGGCCTGGAACTTCGAATCCGGCCCGGGTGAGCGCCCGGTGTGCCTGCACTACCTGATCAACAAGCTGCAGCCCCTGCCTTTTGCCGAACCGGTGGTGGTGAGCCTGAACCCGCTGCGCGAACCCAAGGGCGTGAGCCGCGAGTTCCATTACGCCCACCCGGTGTTCGACGAAGGCGCGGTGCGCGCACAGGCCCGCCTGCGCGAACTGCAAGGCCAAGGAAACGTGTGGTTCGCCGGCGCCTGGGCCCGCTACGGCTTCCATGAGGACGGGCTGTGGTCCGGCCTGCAGGCGGCCAAGGCGCTGGAACAAAGCCTGGAGCGGGTGTGGAGCTGAAGCGCCCCCTGCTCGGCCGCGGCCCGGTGCGCCACCGCCGCCTGTGGCCGCGCGCCCATGCCTTTGAGGTGCCGAGCTTCTTCCTGCTGCTGCCGATGCGCTCGCTGCGCCTGCAGCCCGATGAAGCCCTGCCGCGCAACCGCGCCGCCTGGGTCAGCTTTCATGATGCTGACCACGGCGAGGGCGGCCCCGACGCGCTGGCCTGGTGCGAGGCCCTGCTGGCCCGCGAGGGCGTCGACGGCGTGGACGGCGAGATCTGGCTGCAGTGCTTCCCGCGCGTCGCCGGTCACGCCTTCAAGCCGGTGAGCTTCTGGTTCTGCGAGCGCCGTGACGGCAGCCTGCGTGCGGTGCTGGCCGAGGTGCACAACACCTTTGGCGAGCGCCATGTCTACCTGCTGGAAGGCGAAGGCCTAGCGCGCGGTGCCGAGGTGCAGGCGCGCAAGATCTTCCATGTCTCGCCCTTTGCCGAGGTGAGCGGCCGCTACCGCTTCCGCTTCCACCGCCGTTGCGGTGCGGACAGCCGCTGCATCGCCCGCATCGACCTCGACGACGACGACGGCCGCGCCCTGCTGCAAACCAGCATCGCCGGTCAGCTCGACACGCTCAGTGCGCCCGCCCTGCGTCGCGCCGCCCTGGCCCAGCCCCTGCACAGCCTGATGGTGGTGGTGCGCATCCACTGGCACGCGCTGCGCCTGTGGCTCAAGGGCGTGCCTTGGTTCAGCAAACCCCAACCCCCGCTTCACCCAGTGAGCCGCTGATGGACACCACGCTTGTCAAACCCCTGACCCCACCGGCTGGCGCCCCGGCCGCGGTGCGCACTGTCTTCAAGCTGCTGCAGCAGCTGCAGCACGGCAGCCTGGACCTGCAGCTGCCCGATGGCAGCACGATGCACGCCGGCCAGCCCCTGCACCCGCGCGCCGCCATGGGTATCCACGACTGGGCGCTGGCGCAAGCCACGCTGCAGCGCGGCGACATCGGCTTTGCCGAGAGCTACATCGAAGGCCACTGGAGCAGCCCCGACCTGGCCGCGCTGCTGACGCTCTTCCTGCGCAACCGCAACAGCCTGGAGTCCGCCATCTACGGCCGCTGGTGGGGGGCGCTGGCCTACCGCATCAAGCACTGGCTGAACCGCAACAACAAGGCCGGCAGCCGCCGCAACATCGTGGCGCATTACGACCTGGGCAATGCGTTCTACAAGCTCTGGCTCGACCCGAGCATGAACTACAGCAGCGCCTGGTTCGAAGGGGGTCGTGCGCAGAGCCTGCAGGACGCCCAGCACGCCAAGATGGATCGGGCGCTGGAGCAGCTGATCCTGAAGCCGGGGCAGCGCCTGCTGGAGATCGGCTGCGGCTGGGGGGCGATTGCCGAGCGGGCCACGCGCAACTACGGTCTGGACGTCACCGGCATCACCCTTTCCGACGAGCAGCTGGCCTATGCCCGTGCGCGCCTGGCCAGCGCCGGCCTGCAGGCCGACCTGCGCCTGCAGGACTACCGCGACCTCGACGATGCGCCCTATGACGGCATCGTCTCCATCGAAATGATCGAGGCCGTGGGCGAGGCCTACTGGCCCACCTACTTCCAGACCCTGGCCCGCATGCTCAAGACCGGCGGCCGGGCCTGCGTGCAGAGCATCGTCATCCGCGATGAGCTGTTCGAGCGCTACCGCCGCAGCACCGACTTCATCCAGCAGTACATCTTCCCGGGCGGCATGCTGCCCTGCCCGCGCGTGCTGCGTGAACAGGCCGAGGCCGCCGGCCTGCGCGTCGAGAAGAGCTTTGCCTTCGGGCCGGACTACGCCGAGACCCTGAAGCGCTGGCGCGCCGACTTCATGGCCCGCGCCGCCGAGGTGCAGGCCCAGGGCTTCGACACCCGCTTCCAGCGCCTGTGGGAGTTCTACCTGGCCTACTGCGAGGCCGCCTTTGCGACGGGCAACACCGATGTCGTGCAGGTCACCCTGGTCAAGGCGTAAGGCGCTGCTGCTGGGCCTGGGGGCCTTCGCCGGCACCCGGGTGCAGGCGCACGAGGACTGGCCGCTGCGCAGCGAGGCGCGCTTTCGCTACTTCGGCCTGCATGTGTACGACGCCCGCCTGCTGGCCCCGCAGCCCCTGCACCCCGAGCGCTGGGCCGAGCAGGCCTTTGCGCTGGAGCTGGTGTACGCGCGCGACCTCAAAGGCCAGCGCATCGCCGAGCGCTCGCTTGACGAAATGCGCCGGCAGGGCGAGCTCGCAGCCGAGCAGGCCGAGCGCTGGCTGGCCGCGCTGAAGACCGCCTTTCCCGACGTGCGCGAGGGCGATCGCCTGCGCGGCGTGCACGAGCCGCAGCAGGGCGCGCGCTTCTGGCACAACGGCCAGCCCCGCCCGGGGCAGCTGGACCGCGAGGCCGCTGCGCGCTTCTTTGGCATCTGGCTGCATCCCGCCACCTCGGAGCCGGGCCTGCGCAAGCGCCTGCTGGGCCTGTGAGCACGGCCCCCTGGCGCTACGGGCTGCTGGGCTTGCCGCTGGCCTTCGTGGCCCTGCCGCTGTATGTCAGCCTGCCGGCGCATTACGCGCGCGAGTACGGCCTACCGCTGGCGCAGCTGGGCGCGTTGCTGCTGGGCGCACGCTGCATCGATGCGCTGGCCGACCCCTGGATCGGCCGTCAGGCCGACCGCTGGCTGCGCCCTGGCCGGTGGGGGGCGGTGATGGGCGGTGCTGCAGCTCTGATGGCGCTGTGCTTTGCCGGCCTGTTCTTCCCCCTGCCGCAAGGCGGCGGCCCGCTGCTGGTCTGGGCCGGCGCGCTGCTGGTGCTGGGCTACCTGGCTTACAGCGTGCTGGCCGTGACGCACCAGGCCTGGGGTGCGCGCTTGGGCGGCGCGGCGGTGCAGCAGACCCGGCTGGTCGCCTGGCGCGAGGGCCTGGGCCTGATCGGCGTGCTGGCCGCCAGCGTGCTGATGAGCCAGGCCGGCTGGGGCTGGACCACGGCCTTGCTGGTGCTCGGGCTGTTGCTGAGCCTGATCGCCTTGCGCCGCGTGGCCCTGCCCGGGCCCGAGCAGGCGCCGACGCCCAAGCACTTTGGGCTGGCCTGGCGCTACCCCGCCTTCCGCCGCCTGCTGGGTGTGTACGCGCTCAATGGCATTGCCGCCGCCATTCCGGCCACGCTGTTGCTGTTCTTCGTGCGCGACCGCCTGCAGGCGCCTGAGTGGGAGGCCGCCTTTCTGCTCAGCTACTTTGCCGCCGCCGCCATGGCGCTGCCGCTGTGGCTGAACGCGGTGGCTCGCTGGGGGCAAGCGCGCAGCTGGGCCTTGGGCATGGGGCTCGCCATCGCCGGCTTCATCGGCGTGCTGGGCCTGGAGGCCGGGGACCGCGCGCTCTTCCTGCTGGTCTGCGCCGTCACCGGTGCAGCGGCTGGCGCCGATCTGGCCATCCCCGGCGCCATGCTCACCCGTGTGGTGCAGCGCTGCGGCCTGGCCGGCCACGCCGAAGGCAGCTTCTTCGGCTGGTGGACGGCCACCACCAAGCTCAACCTGGCCCTGGCCGCCGGCCTGGCCCTGCCCCTGCTGCAAGGCCTGGGCTACCGCGAGGGCGCGCGCGACGCCGCGTCGCTGCAAGCCCTCTCCCTGTGCTATGCCCTGCTCCCTTGCCTGCTCAAGGCCTTGGCCCTGGGCCTGCTGTGGCGCTGCTTCGGGCGCGACAAGGACTCCCTATGAAACGACGCCTGCTGCTGGCCGCCCTGCCGGCCCCATTGCTGCTCAGTGCCTGCGCCGGCCCGGACGTGCAGGACTACGCGCAGGAGCGCCCCCGCCTGGATCTGCGCCAGTACTTCAACGGTCCGCTGCTGGGGCACGGCGTGTTCACCGACCGCAATGGCCGCGTCAAGGCGCGCTTCGTGGTGCGCATGGTCGGCCGCTGGCAGGGCGAAGAGGGCGTGCTGGAGGAAGACTTCGAGTACAGCGACGGCCGCAAGGAGCGCCGCGTCTGGCGCCTCACGCACCACGGCGACGGGCGCTACAGCGGCCGTGCCGACGATGTGGTGGGCGAGGCCCGAGGCCAGG
>JBDHSJ010000243.1:0-5520 GCA_039808065.1 Burkholderiaceae bacterium
ATCGTCATGCGCCTTCGTCCTTCTGGTCGTCTTCGGGGCGCGCTTCCTTGTCGGATTTCTGTGCGTCTTCGTCCAGGTACTCGTTGAAGCCCGGGTCGCCATAGGCGTTGGGCGGCAACTGGTCTTTCAACAACTCGGTGTCCACTTCGCTGATGCCCAGCACCTGTTGCAGCCATTGGCCCTGAGCCAGCGCCACCAGGCCCACCACCAGCACCAGCGCCGGCAGCCAGGCCGCGCCGAAGCGCTTGCGCCCACCGGGGCCGCCGGTCAGGACGGCCTGGCCGGAGGCGTCGGCCTGCACGGTCGAGGCTTCGCGCGCCGCGCGCGCGGCGGCCAGCGCCTGGTGGCGGGCACCTTCCAGCCGCGCCAGGATTTCCGGCGGGAGCTGTTCGGCCTCGGCAGCCAGGGATTGCGCCAGGGCGCGGCCGGCCTGATCCACGGCGTCGTCGGTCATCGTCTGGTTCGGCTTCATCGTTGCAACCCCTTGGCAGTCAAGGCCTTGGCCAGCGCATGCACGGCCCGCGAGCAATGCGTTTTCACGCTGCCCTCGGAGCACCCCATGGCACTGGCGGTCTCGGCCACATCAAATTCCTCCCAGTAACGCAGCATGAATGCCTCGCGTTGACGCGCTGGGAGTTTTTGCACTTCTTCGGTGATCAGGGCGAATATCTGCGCCTTCTCCACCTCATCTGCTGCGCTTAATGCGCCAAGTGCACCGTCGCCGCCGTCGATCGCTTCGAGCAGATTGAAGCTGTCGTCGGCGTCGTCGCCCTCGAAGTCCGACAGATTGACCAGCACCGCATTGCGCACCTTCTGGCGCCGGAACCAGTCCATCGTCGCGTTGGAGAGGATGCGCTGGAACAGCAGCGGCAGTTCTTCGGCCGGGCGGTGTGCATAGTGCTGGGCCAGGCGGATCATGGCGTCCTGCACGATGTCGAGCGCGGAGTCGTTGTCACGCACCATGTAGGCGGTGCGCTTGAACGCCCGCCGCTCGACCGAGCGCAGAAAGTCGTTGAGTTCGGAATCCGTAGCCAAGGCGGGTCAGCCGTGCGCAAAAAGGTCGCGGATTATCGACGTGCTTTTGCCTTCGTGTTTGGAGAAGTCAGTCTGGGTTTCAAGCCGGATTTGGCTGCGCATAATGAAAGCACTTTCGGCCCCCAGAGGCCGGATGCCAAGAGAGCCCGAGCCCGTCTCATAAGGACGCGAGGAGGGGGACCGATGAGTTTTCTTGCCAGAAGACGCAGGAGGTTGCGATGGCCGCAATGAATGCCGCGGAAGCGATGGCGCGCACGGGTGCGCCGGCCGATGGCCAAAACCCGAACGAAGACCTGAACGGCGCCGAGATCATGGTGCGCTGCCTTCAGGAAGAGGGCGTGAAGTATTTGTGGGGCTATCCCGGCGGTGCCGTGCTCTACATCTACGACGCTCTGTACAAGCAACAGACGATTCAGCATGTGCTGGTGCGCCACGAACAGGCGGCCATCCATGCGGCCGACGGCTATGCCCGTGCCACCGGTGAGGTCGGCGTGGCCCTGGTGACCTCGGGCCCCGGCGTGACGAACGCGATCACCGGCATCGCGACCGCCTACATGGACTCGATCCCGATGGTGATAGTGACCGGCCAGGTGCCGACTGCCGCCATCGGCCTGGATGCCTTCCAGGAATGCGACACGGTGGGCATCACCCGTCCGGTGGTCAAGCACAACTTCCTCGTCAAGGACGTCAAAGACTTGGCGCTGACGATGAAGAAGGCCTTCCACATCGCCCGCACGGGCCGGCCCGGCCCGGTGGTAGTGGACATCCCGAAGGATGTTTCGCTGCACAAGACCGCATTTGAATACCCGCAGACGCTGCACATGCGCAGCTACCAGCCGGTGAAGAAGGGCCACCCCGGCCAGATCCGCAAGGCGGTGCAGCTGCTGCTGGCGGCCGAGCGCCCCTACATCTACACCGGCGGCGGCGTGATCCTGGGCGAGGCCACGGCCGAGCTGCGCCAGCTGGTGGACCTGCTGGGCTACCCCACCACCAACACGCTGATGGGTCTGGGCGCGATTCCGGGCACGGATCCGCGCTTCCTGGGCATGCTGGGCATGCACGGCACCTACGAAGCCAACATGACCATGCAGCACTGCGACGTGCTGCTGGCCGTGGGCGCGCGCTTTGACGACCGCGTGATCGGCAACCCCAAGCACTTTGCGCAGGTGCAGCGCAAGATCATCCACATCGACATCGACCCCTCGTCGATCTCCAAGCGCGTCAAGGTGGACATCCCCATCGTGGGCGACGTGAAGGAAGTGCTGCAGGAGCTGATCAGCCAGATCAAGGAAGCGCGCGAGCGCCCCGATGCCGACAAGCTGAACGCCTGGTGGCGGCAGATCAAGGACTGGCGCAGCAAGGACTGCCTGTCCTACAAGGCCAGCGACACGCTGATCAAGCCGCAATCCGTGGTCGAAAAGCTCTGGGAGCTGACCCGCGAGCGTGACACCTACATCACTTCAGATGTGGGCCAGCACCAGATGTGGGCCGCGCAGTTCTACAAGTTTGACGAGCCGCGCCGCTGGATCAACAGCGGCGGCCTGGGCACCATGGGCGTGGGCTTGCCCTATGCGATGGGCATCAAACTGGCCAAGCCGGATTCAGACGTGTTCTGCATCACTGGCGAGGGCTCGATCCAGATGTGCATCCAGGAGCTGAGCACCTGCCAGCAGTACCGCACGCCGGTCAAGATCATCAGCCTGAACAACCGCTACCTGGGCATGGTGCGGCAGTGGCAGCAGCTGGACTACGGCGGCCGCTACAGCCATTCCTACATGGACGCGCTGCCGGACTTCGTCAAGCTGGCCGAGGCCTATGGGCACGTCGGCATCCAGGTCAACCAACCGAGCGAAGTGGAAGACGCGCTCAAGGAAGCGATCCGACTGAAGGACCGCACCGTCTTCCTGGACGTGCGCACCGACCCGAGCGAAAACGTCTGGCCGATGGTGCAGGCCGGCAAGGGCATCACCGAGATGCTGCTGGGCTCGGAGGACCTCTGATATGAAACACATCATTGCCGTCCTGATCGAGAACGAAGCCGGTGCGCTGTCGCGCGTGGTCGCCTTGTTCTCTGCCCGTGGCTACAACATCGAGTCCTTGTCCGTCGCGCCGACCGAGGATCCGTCCCTCTCGCGCATGACCATCACCACCACCGGTTCGGACGAGGTGCTGGAGCAGATCACCAAGCACCTGAACCGCCTGATCGAGGTCGTGAAGGTGGTCGATCTGACCGAAGCCCAGTTCATCGAGCGCGAGCTGATGCTGGTCAAGCTGCGCGCCGTCGGCAAGGAGCGCGAGGAGCTCAAGCGCACTGCCGACATCTTCCGTGGCCGCATCGTCGATGTGACCGAGAAGACCTACACCATCGAGCTGACCGGCGACGGCACCAAGCTCGATGCCTTCCTTGAGGCGGTGGACCGCACCGCCATTCTTGAAACCGTGCGCACCGGCGCCAGCGGCATCGGCCGCGGTGACCGCGTGCTGCGTGTCTGAACCTTGCCTGCCCCCGAACTGGAGAACTGAAATGAATGTGTATTACGACAAGGACGCCGACCTCTCCCTCATCAAGGGCAAGCAAGTCGCCATCATTGGTTATGGCTCGCAAGGCCATGCCCACGCGCTGAACCTGCACGAGAGCGGCGTGAACGTGACCGTCGGCGTGCGCCGCGGTGGCCCGAGCTGGGGCAAGGCCGAAGGCGCTGGCCTGAAGGTGGCCGAGGTGGGCGAGGCCGTGAAGGCTGCCGACGTGGTGATGGTGCTGCTGCCGGACGAGCAGATCGCTTCCGTCTACCGCAAGGACATCGAGCCCAACATCAAAAAGGGCGCCTCGCTGGCTTTTGCCCACGGTTTCAATGTGCACTACGGTCAGGTGCAGCCGCGCGCCGATCTGGACGTGTGGATGGTGGCGCCCAAGGCCCCAGGCCACACCGTGCGTGACACCTATCGCCGTGGTGGCGGCGTGCCGCACCTCATCGCCGTGCATGCCGACGCCACCGGCCGTGCCCGTGATCTGGCCCTGAGCTACGCCGCAGCCAACGGCGGCGGCAAGGCCGGCATCATCGAAACCAGCTTCCGTGAGGAGACCGAGACCGATCTGTTCGGCGAACAGGCCGTGCTGTGCGGCGGCGCGGTGGAGCTGATCAAGGCGGGTTTCGAGACCCTGACCGAGGCCGGCTACGCGCCCGAGATGGCCTACTTCGAGTGCCTGCACGAGCTCAAGCTGATCGTCGACCTGATCTATGAAGGCGGCATCGCCAACATGAACTACTCGATCTCGAACAACGCCGAGTACGGCGAGTACGTGACGGGCCCCGAAGTCATCACCGCACAGAGCAAGGCCGCCATGAAGGAAGCCCTGCGTCGCATCCAGACCGGCGAGTACGCCAAGAGCTTCATCCTGGAGAACCAGGCCGGTGCCCCGACCCTGATCAGCCGCCGCCGCCTGATGGCCGAGCACCCGATCGAAATCGTGGGCGAGAAGCTGCGCGACATGATGCCGTGGATCAAGGCCAACAAGATGGTGGACAAGAGCAAGAACTGATCGACCGCGGCCGCACCCTCAGGGCCGAAAAAAAAGCGCGCCAACACAGCGCAAATCCCGAACCCCTGGGTTGCAAGGCCCAGGGGCTTTTTTTTCTGGCAACCGGGCTCAGGTGCGCCAGATGCGCGGCTCGCAGGGCGCCAGGCCCCAGGCGCGTTCGCGCCAAAGGGCACGCACGCGGTGCATCAGGGCTGCCGCGGGCTCCAGCTCGGCTGCCAGCACGCGCAGCAGCAGCAGGCGCCCGTGCAGCAGGGTCGCAGCGGCCCGCAAGGGCTGTGCGTCCAGCAGGGCGCGGGTGGCTTCCAGCAGTGTCTCGGCCTCGGCAGAGGTCCAGATCTCGGCCTGTGCCAACACCAGCGTGCCCAGCACCGGCTGGCCCGCCAGGCCGCTGGGGCCGTCCAGCAGGGCGCGGTCCTGGGCGCGGATCCAGCCGCGGTCGCGCCACAGGCCCTCGATGCGCAGTTCCTGCAGGAGCTCGCCTTCGTCAAAAGGCTGGCCGGCGGCCAGCAGACCGAGCACCAGCAGTTCGCTGGCCAGGAGCTGGCCTTGCAGCTGCACCGTCACCTGGTTGCGCGCCTTGCAGCCGCGGTAGGCCAGGGTCTCCTGTGGCAACCATTCCAGCCGGGCGCCGGCCGCCACGCGGGCGCTGAGTTGCTGGGCGGCTTCCAGCGTGGCCGAGCGATAGAAGCGGGTCGCGGCCGGCGTCGTCACCAGCAGGTGGGCACCGGTTCCGACGTCCAACTCGATGTCGAGCCGGTCGCCCCCCACCAGGCCGCCGGGCGGGTGCACCAGCACGGCGTGCGCAGTGGCCGACCCCTCGGGGTAGAGCGTCTTGAGCAGGCGCAGCGGCCCGTGGTGCTCGCTGTGCACCAGGGTGCCTGCGGCCTCGCGGCGCGCCCGCAGGGTCAGGCGCGCCGGCCAGCGGATGCCGGGCTCACGCAGCA
>JBDHSJ010000244.1:0-5514 GCA_039808065.1 Burkholderiaceae bacterium
CAGCGCCAGCGCGCTGGGCATGGTGTACGGCGGCGCCACCGTCTGCGCCTGGTACCCCATCACGCCCAGCAGCTCGGTGGCCGAAAGCTTCCAGAGCTACTGCAAGAAGTTCCGCACCACGCCCGAGGGCGAGGCGAAGTACGCGATCGTCCAGGCCGAGGACGAAATCGCCTCGGTCGGCATGATCCTGGGCGCGGGCTGGAACGGCGCGCGCGCCTTCACGGCCACCTCGGGCCCGGGCGTCAGCCTGATGACCGAGTTCCTCGGTTTCGGCTACTTCGCCGAGGTGCCCTTCACCATCGTCAATGTGCAGCGCGGCGGCCCCAGCACCGGCATGCCCACGCGCACCCAGCAGGCCGACCTGCTGGCCTGCGCCTATGCCAGCCATGGCGACACCAAGCACGTGATGCTGTTCCCCGAGGACCCGCACGAGTGCTTCGAGTTCAGCGCCACCGCGCTGGACATGGCCGACCGCCTGCAGACCCCGGTGTTCGTGATGAGCGATCTGGACATCGGCATGAACCAGCGCCTGTCCGAGCCCTTCCACTGGGACGACGCTCGCCGCTACGACCGCGGCAAGGTGCTGAGTGCGGCCGATCTGGAAGCCGGCAAGGAGTTCGCCCGCTACAAGGACCTGGACGGCGACTCGATCCCCTATCGCACGCTGCCGGGCACGCACCCCAAGCTGGGCAGCTACTTCACGCGCGGCAGCACGCACAACGTGAACGCGGTCTATAGCGAGGCGGGTAGCGATTACATGGTCATCGCCGACCGTCTGCAGCGCAAATTCCAGACCGCCGCCAAGATCGCCCCGCAGCCGGCCGTGCGCGCCGCCGCCCAGCCCACGCGCTTGGGGGTTATCTACTTCGGCAGCACCAGCGGTGCGATGGACGAGGCCCTGGCCGGTCTGGCGGCGAATGACATCCACCTGGATGCCATGCGCATCCGCGCCTTTCCCTTCCCGCAGGCGGTGAAGGACTTCATCCTGGCCCATGACGCGGTCTTCGTCGTCGAGCAGAACCGCGACGGCCAGCTGCGCACCTTGCTGGTGAACGAGCTGGAGATCGACCCGGCGCGCCTGCGCAAGATCCTGCACTTCGATGGCACGCCGATCACCGCGCGCTTCATTGCCGCGGCCATCACCAAGCAGGTCCATGAACTCGCGGTGTCCCCGGTTGGAGCCAAGGCATGACTTACATCGCCAAACCCACGCTGCACCACCCCACGCTGACGAAGAACAAGGTCGGCTACACGCGGCGCGATTACGAGGGCCGCACCTCCACCCTGTGCGCCGGCTGCGGGCACGACAGCATCAGCGCGGCCATCATCCAGGCCTGCTGGGAGCTGGACATCGAGCCGCATCGGGTGGCCAAGCTCAGCGGCATTGGCTGTTCATCCAAGACGCCGGATTACTTCCTCTCCGCCAGCCACGGCCTGAACAGCGTGCATGGGCGCATGCCTTCGTGCCTCACTGGCGCCTCGCTGGCCAACCGCGAGCTGCTGTACCTGGGTGTGAGCGGCGATGGCGACTCGGCCTCCATCGGCCTCGGTCAGTTCGCCCACGCCATGCGGCGCGGCGTGCCGATGGTCTACATCGTCGAGAACAACGGCGTTTACGGGCTCACCAAGGGCCAGTTCTCGCCCACCGCCGACAAGGGCAGCCAGAGCAAGAAGGGCGCGACCAACATCGACTCGGCGGTCGATCTGGTCAGCCTGGCCCTGCAGCTCGGTGCCACTTATGTGGCGCGCGGCTTCAGCGGCGACAAGGCCCAGCTGGTGCCGCTGATCGAAGGCGCGATGCGCCATGGCGGCGCTGCCTTCATCGATGTCATCAGCCCCTGCGTGGCCTTCAACAACCACGCCGGCAGCACGCGCAGCTACGACCATGTGCGTGAGCACAACGCCGCGCTGAACCGCATCGACTTCATCGACTTGGCCGCCGAGCAGAAGGCCGAGCCGGCACCCGGCGAGGTGGTGGAGCTGACGCAGGCCGATGGTTCGCTGCTCCGCCTGCGCAAGCTGCGCGAGGAGCACGACCCCACCAGCCGTCTGGCCGCGATGACGACCATCCAGACCCTGCAGCAGGAGGGCGAGCTGCCCACCGGGCTGCTGTTCGTGGACCCGGCGGCGCGCAACCTGCACCAGCAGATGAAGCTGCCGGCCGGCGCGCTGAATCGGTTGGATGAAGCGGCCCTGTGCCCGGGGGCGGCGCAGCTGGAGCGCATCAACCAGGCCCTGCGCTGAGGCGCAAGCGCGACAAAGCTGTGCCCTAGCGCACAGCGGTGGTCGGGCGCTTGCGTTAGGCTGATTCCCCAATGTTGCAAGCGCTTACCAGCCGGCCCTGGAGCTGGCTCCGACACGGCGTGGCCGTCTGGCTGGCGGCATGGTGGCTGGCCGCCGGGGCCGCTCCGCGGCCTGAACTGGCCGAGCCGCGCTTTGAAAGCATTGGTGATGCGGCGGCGGTGTCAGATGGCGTGGTGTCGACGCTCGCGGTCGACCCGCGCGGTTTTCTGTGGGTGGGGACGGCGATCGGCCTGGTGCGTTTCGACGGCTACGAGTTCCTGCAGCTGCGCCTGCCATCGGACAGCAAGCGGCCCAATGCCACCAGTTTCGTGCGCACCCTGCTGCCGGCACGTGATGGCACGCTGTGGGTGGGTACCGACAGCGACGGCCTGGGGCAGTTGGAACCCGACCGCGGCGAGTGGCGCTTCTTCCGCCCTGATGCCAAGAACCCTGAGGGATTTGCGCGCGGCACGGTACGCGCACTGATCGAAGATCCGGAAGGCCGCATCTGGGCCGGCACCGTGGGTGGGGGGCTGCAGCAGGTCGATCCGGCCAGTAGCAAGGTCACGCACTTCGGCCTCGCCCAGGGGCTCCCGGATGATCGTGTGCAGTCCCTGGCCCTCGACAACCAAGGCACGCTGTGGGTGGGCACCTGGAACGGTCTGGCCCTGCGGGCGCGGGGCCAGGCGCGCTTCGAGCGCGCGGCCTTGCCACTGGCCGGCGAGGATGGCGCGCTCGGCGGCCGCATCATCTCGGTGCTGCGCTTTGACAGCGCCGGTGTGCTCTGGGTCGGCACCCAGCGCGGCGAGCTGCTGCGCGTGAACCTGCGCAGCGGTACGGCCAGCTGGTTGGACCGGGGGGACAGTGGCGGTGGAGCGGTGCAGGCCCTGGTGGAGATGGACCGGGACGAGCTCTGGGTGGGCCGTGGCAATGCACTGGAGATTCGGCGCCGCAGTGATGGCCAGTTGCTGCGCCAGATGCGTCATCGGGCCAGCCGACCTTGGGGGCCTGCGGGGTCTGACATCCGCGCCATGACCCGCGATGCCAGCGGTGTGCTGTGGATGGGCAGCTATGGGGGCGGATTGCAGCGCCATGCGGCCGAAACCCCGGCGCTCTGGATTCGCCGCGGCGAGCTGGACGAAGACAGCGTGCTGGGCGTGGTGGACGTCCGCAGCCTGGTGGAGTTGCCGAACGGCGAGATCTGGGCGGGGACGAATGACCGGGGGGTTGCCGTACTGGACGCCGAGTTGCGGCTCAAGGCCAGCTTCCGTCCTGGCCAGCATGGCTACCCGAGCGGCCGTGCCGGGGGAATAGCCCGCTCTCAGGATGGCCATGTCTGGGCCGGCGCGGGTGACAAGGTCAGCCAGATCGAACCGGTGGCGCGCCGCCTTCTCGGTACGCATGCGCTGGGCCGCGGCACCGTGCGCGTCATGCTGGGACCCCGGGATGGGAGTGTCTTGGCGGGCACCTCGGACGGGCTGTTCCGCAAGGCCCCCGGCACGGTGCGATTCGAACGCGTGGGGCTCGTGGACGGGCAGGCCCTGAAAGGGGATATCAATACGCTGATCGAGGACGGGGAAGGACGGGTCTGGGTCGGCGGAGAGCGGGGGTTGTTCAGCCTGGCGCCAGGCGCCGGCGTGCTGGAGCCCGCGCCCCTGGCCGCTGGCGAGAGCCTGGGTGATGACGCGGTGCTCGGTCTGCTGGTGGATGCGCGCCAGCAGCTGTGGCTGGACAGTTCGGCCGGTCTGCGTCGCCTGGTGCGCAGCCCGCAGGGCTTGCGCATCGAGCGGGTGAGCGAACGCATCGGTCAGGGCGGCAAGTCCTTCGGTGCCAATCTGTTGCAGGACAACCGCGGTCGCATCTGGACGCACCGCGGCGTCTTCGACCCTGAGACCGGGCAGTTCGACGAGCTGACCAGCGCCGATGGCGTAGACCTGGGGACCGCCTGGTTCCGCTCCTACACGGCTCTGCGCGATGGCCGCATGCTGTTCGGGGGCAGCCGCGGCCTGCTGGTGCTGGACCCGCATCGTTTCGTGCCATGGCGCTACCAGCCGCCAGTGGTGGCCACCGAGTTGCGCATCAATGGCCAAGCGGAGCCGCTCAGCCGGTTGCAGCCGCAGCTGCGCCTGATGCCGGGCGAGCGCAACTTCAATCTCGAGGTCGCGGCGCTGGATCTCAGCCTGCCGGGGCGAAACCGCTATCGCCACCGGCTGGAAGGCTTCGATGCCGACTGGATCCCCTCTGACGCCCAGGAGCGCCAGCTCAATTACGGCGGGCTGGCCCCTGGCCACTACCGCCTGCTGGTGCAGGGCAGCAACCGCAATGGGCACTGGAGCCCCAAGCTGCTGGAGTTGGAGATTGAGGTGGTGCCGGCCTGGTGGCAGACCTGGTGGGCGCGCGCCCTGGGCGTGCTGGGCGTGCTGACGGTGTTGTATGCCGCCGTGCAGCTGCGCACCCGTTTGCTGCGCCGCCGCCAGCGGGAGCTGGAGGCCCGGGTGGCAGAGCGCACCCTGGCGCTGGAAACGCTGTCCGAAGCCTTGAAGGAAAAGACCGAGGCGCTGGAGCAGTCGGCCCTGACCGACCCGTTGACCGGGCTGCGCAACCGCCGCTTTGTCACCGAACGCCTGGATGACGACCTGCACCTGGTGCTGCGCCAGCATGAAGAGGCGCTGCGCCACGGCCAGCCGCCGCCGATGGACTCCGATCTGTGCTTCTTCCTGCTCGACCTGGACCACTTCAAGCAGGTCAACGACCAGCACGGCCATGCCGCAGGCGATGCGCTGCTGACGCAGATGCGCGAACGCCTGCAGGAAGTCTTCCGTGAGAGCGACTACCTGGTGCGCTGGGGCGGCGAGGAGTTCCTGGTGGTAGCGCGCGGCAGCTCGCGCGCCAGTGCGCCCGACCTGGCCGAGCGCGCGCGCCGCGCCGTGGTCGAGCGCCCGTTCATGCTGCCGCAGGGTCGCACGCTGGTGCGCAGCTGCTCGATCGGTTTCGCCTGCTTCCCGCTGCTGCCCGCCGAGCCGCGTGCCACCGGCTGGGCGTTGGTGGTGGATCTGGCCGACGCGGCGCTCTACTGCGCCAAGCGCGAGGGCCGCAACCGCTGGGTCGGGGTGCTGGACGCCGACCCAGCCACCGTGATGCGCCTGCAGGCCGGCCTGCCCGAGCGCGGCCGGCTGCCCGAAGGCCTGCGGGTGTTGCGCGGCCCCGCCGGCGCGGCGGGGGCGGCGCCGG
>JBDHSJ010000245.1:0-5492 GCA_039808065.1 Burkholderiaceae bacterium
GCTGGCCGCCCAGAAAGGGCAGCAGCTCCCCATCGCGCCATTGCACGCGCAGGGCCTCCAGCTGCTCGACGCGGCGCTCGCATTCCTGCCACTTGCGCAGAATCCACTCGCTGCGCTCGCGCAGCACCCCCTCGATCTCGGCCACCGTGACCCAGCGCGGCGCGCGCACGCGTAGGCCCTCGGGCCCGATGGAAAAGCCGATCGAGCGGCGCCGGCAGCGCGTCAGCGTGTAGGGCAGACGGCGCGCGCCCAGGTCCACATGCGGCCCGCCTTGGCGCGGCTGCGCGGCCGGGGCCAACAGGGGCTCGCGCCGCGGTGCGCTATCGAACAAGGGAAGCTGGTTGGGCGCGTCGTCGCTCATGCGCTCTTCAGGGTTGCGGCGCGGGGGCAGCCTGGGGAGCGGGTGCTGCAGGGCGATAAGCCGCAGGGTCCAGGCGCCGCATCTCGGCCTCGATCCATTGCTTGACCTCGACCATCAGGCTTTCCGGCGTGTGACCTTGAGGCTCCAGCACCGGGCCCACCGAGAGCTCGTACGCACCCGGGCTGATCAGGAAGCTGCGCGGCGGCCAGACCTTGGCGGTGGCACAGGCCACGGGCTGCACGGCCAAGCCGGTGTCGCAGGCCAGACGGGTGCCGCCGGTCTTGTACTGGCCGGTCTCGCCGCGCGGAATGCGCGTGCCCTCGGGAAACATGATGACCCAGGTGCCCTGGGCCGCCAGACGCCGGCCCTGAGCCGCCACCTTGTTGAAGGCTTCAGCCCGGCGGCTGCGGTCAATGTGCACCATGTCCATGCGCCCCAGCGCCCAGCCGAAGAAGGGGATGTAGAGCAGCTCCTTCTTGAACACGAACGCCAGCGGATGCGGCATGTAAGCGAACAAGGCCAGCGTCTCCAGCGCGCTCTGGTGCTTGGCCAGCAGGATGACGGCGTCCTTTTTGCCCTGCGGCAGGCGCTCGAAGCCGAGCCGGCGCACGCGCGCGCCCGCGAAGTGATGCAGGCCCCACAGCAGCACCCGCCCCCAGGCCGAGCAGAACCAGTACAAGCGTGTGGGCGAAACGAAGGGCGAGATCAGCACCGCGGCCGTGGCCCAAGGCACGATGGTCAGCACCCCCCAGGCGAAGAACAAGGCGGAGCGCAGCGCCGTCAGCGCCGTCATCAGCGGGTGACTCACAGCGCGCCGGCCTCGGTGTCTTGTTCGAGCTTCTCGCCGCGCGCCGCACGCTCGCGCCGCTCGAACTGGATCAGCCAATCCGCAAAGGCGGCCAGATCCTGGTGCACCTGGGCGCCCGGTACCTGGGCCAGCATCTCGGCAATTCGTTCCTCCGGCACGCCGGCCAGACGGTCACCGCGCAGCAGGTGGGGTACGCAGCCCGCCGCCGCGGCCGTCTGCAGGTCGCGCAGCGAGGCCCCGACCATGTGCACGGTCGACAGATCCGCCCCGAAACGATCGCCGACCTGCTCGATCAGACCAGGCAGGGGCTTGCGGCAGCTGCAGCCTTCATCGGGCGTGTGCGGGCAGAAGAAGGCGGCGTCCAGGCGCCCGCCCGCACCCTGCAGCAACTCGTTCAGCCGCAGATGCACGGCATTCAGCGCCCCCATGTCCAGCAGGCCGCGGCCGATGCCAGGCTGGTTGGTGGCCAGCACGGTGTGCCAGCCATGGTGGTTAAGGCGAGCCACCGCTTCCAGCGCGCCCGGCAGCGGGCGCAGCTCCTCGGGCGACTTGACGTGGTCGTCGCGGTACTGATTCAGCGTGCCGTCGCGGCCGAGGATCACCAGCTTCATCGGGTGATGGGCGTGGTGGTGGGAATGCATCGGTTTACTGTGCCAGACGGGCCAGCTCCGCGACACGGTTCATGGCCTGCTGCAAACCCCGAAGCAAGGCCAGACGATTCGCGCGTACGGCGGCGTCCTCGGCGTTCACCATCACGCCGTCAAAGAAGGCATCGACCGGGCCCTTGAGGGCCGCCAGCGCACGCAGCGAGCCGGTGTAATCGCCCTGCTCGAACAGCGGGTCGGCCTGGGCCGTGGCGGCCTGCAGGGCGGCAGCCAGCTGCTGCTCGGCGGCCTCCTGCAGCAGCGCCGTGTTCAGCGCCACCGGGGCTTCTTCGCTCTTCTTCAGGATGTTGCCGACGCGCTTGTTCGCGGCGGCCAGGGCTGGGGCCTCGGGCAGCGCCGCGAAGGCGCGCACCGCCGCCAGGCGCTTGGGGATGTCGCCCCATTGCGCCGGACGCAGCGCGATCACCGCGTCCACTTCCTGCGCCGAGTAGCCCTGCTCGCGCAGCGCGCCGGTCAGGCGTTCGTAGGCGAAGTGCAGCAGGTCTTCCTGTACGGTGGCATGGGTCAGCATGCCCTCGGGGAAGGCGGTCACGCCAGCCTGCACCAGCTCGGGCAGGCTGAGCGGCAGGTTCTTCTCCATCAGGATGCGGATCACCCCGAGCGCATGGCGGCGCAGCGCGAACGGATCCTTGTCGCCACTGGGCAGCTGGCCGATGCCGAACAGGCCCACCAGGGTCTCCAGCTTGTCCGCCAGCGCCAGCACGGTGCCGGTGTGGTTGCGCGGCAATGCATCGCCAGCAAAGCGCGGCTTGTAGTGGTCCTCGATGGCGATGGCCACGCCGTCGCGCAGGCCCTCATGGCGGGCGTAATAGCCGCCCATGATCCCTTGCAGCTCGGGGAACTCGCCCACCATATCGGTCAGCAAATCGGCCTTGGCCAGCAGGGCGGCCTGCTGGACCTTGCTGTCCAGTACATCGAACTGGTCCTTGGCATCCACCGTGTAGGGCACGGTGGCGCTGCGCAGCTGGTTGACGATGGCATGCGCAATGGCGCGCACGCGCTCGGCACGCTCGCCCTGGCTGCCCAGCTTGCCGTGGTAGACCACCTTGGCCAGGCCCGGCACACGGTCGGCCAGCTTCTTCTTGCGGTCCTGGTCGTAGAAGAACTTGGCATCGGCCAGGCGCGGACGCACCACGCGCTCGTTGCCCTGGATGACGGCGCTGGCATCGGCCGGGGCGATGTTGCTGACCACCAGGAAGTGCTGGGTCAGCTTGCCCGCGGCGTCCAGCAGCGGGAAGTACTTCTGGTTGGCCTTCATCGTCAGGATCAGGCATTCCTGCGGCACCTCCAGGAACTCCTTCTCGAACTGGCAATGCAGCACGTTCGGGCGCTCGACCAGGGCGGTGACCTCGTCGAGCAGGGCCTCGTCGTCGATGGGCTTGAGGCCCAGCTTGGCACCGGCCGCCTGCAGCTGGCGCAGCAGCTCTAGGCGCCGTTCGGCAAAGCTGGCGATCACGGCGCCACGGCTCTTCAGCGCCTCGGCGTAGTGGTCGGCATGCTCGATCTCCAGGCGCGCCTCGGCGGCCTCAAAACGGTGGCCTTGCGTGTGGCGGCCGGATTGCAGGCCCAGCAGGCTGACCGGCACCACCGTGTCGCCATGCAGGGCGATCAGGCTGTGAGCCGGACGCACGAAGTGCACATTGCTCCAGCCGTCGGCCAGCTGGTAGCTCATCACCTTGGGGATGGGCAAGGCCTTGAGCATCTCGTCCAGCGCGTTCTGTAGCCCAACCTGCAGAGATGTGCCTTTCGCAAGCGTGCGGAGGAAGACGGCATCTGCCTTGCCATCCTTCTCAACGAACAACGCATCCGGACCACTTGCCGAGTGTGGCCAACTGTCTGCAAGTTCCGCGCGACCCTCCTTGGCCAGTCGCTTGCGCAATGCGTCTGTTGGCTTCCCTTCCGGCCCAATGGCAACAGCGGTCGGCATCAGCTTTATCTTCAGCTCGGCGTCCGCAGCGACCTCGCGCACATTGGTCAGGTGCAAACCGAGGCGGCGTGGCGAGGCAAACGAGGTCGCCATCGCGCCCTCCCCCACCAGGCCTTGGGCGCGCAGCGCGGTCTCGATCAATTGGGCAAAGGACTCGCCCAACTTCTTGAGCGCCTTGGGCGGCAGCTCTTCGACAAACAGCTCGACGAGGAGGTTTTGATACGTGCTCACGATCAGGCCGCCTTCTGCTCTTTTTGTTTCTTTGCTTCGATCTGGGCGACCACTTCGTCGGCCCAGGCTTTCGGCGCCATCGGGAACCCGAGGCGGGCGCGGCTGTCCACATAGGCCTGTGCCACGGCGCGCGCCAGATTGCGGATGCGGCCGATGTAGGCGGCACGCTCGGTCACCGAGATGGCACCGCGCGCATCCAGCAGGTTGAAGCTGTGGCCGCACTTCAAGAGCTGCTCGTAGGCCGGCAGGGCCAGGTGCTGCTCCATCAGGTGCTTGCTCTGGCGCTCGTGCGCGGCAAAGGCCTGCAGCAGGAAGTCGACGTCGCTGTGCTCGAAGTTGTAGGTCGACTGCTCGACCTCGTTCTGGTGGAACACATCGCCGTACTTGATGGCCGGGCGGCCGTTCTGGGCTTCCACGTAGATCAGGTCATAGACCGACTCCACGCCCTGCAGATACATCGCCAGGCGTTCCAGGCCATAGGTGATCTCGCCGGTGATGGGGCGGCAATCGATGCCACCGACCTGCTGGAAGTAAGTGAACTGCGTCACTTCCATGCCGTTGAGCCAGACCTCCCAGCCCAGGCCCCAGCAGCCCAGCGTGGGGTTCTCCCAGTCGTCCTCGACGAAACGCACGTCGTTCTTCTTCAGGTCGAAGCCCAGGGCTTCGAGCGAGCCGAGGTAGAGCTCCAGGATGTTGGCCGGCGCGGGCTTCAGCACCACCTGGAACTGGTAGTAGTGCTGCAGCCGGTTCGGGTTCTCGCCATAGCGGCCGTCCTTGGGTCGGCGGCTGGGCTGCACATAGGCGGCGTTCCAAGGTTCCGGGCCCAGGGCCCGCAGGAAGGTGGCCGTGTGGCTGGTGCCGGCGCCCACTTCCATGTCATAGGGCTGCAGCAGCGCACAGCCTTGAGTGGCCCAGTAGTCCTGCAGGCGAAGAATGAGTTGCTGGAAGCTCAGCATGATGGGAATCCAAAGACGGCGGGGCTGAATGGGTCGCCGGGCGGCCCGGAGAGGGGCGGATTCTAGGGAGCGCGCCGCGCGCGCCGGCCCCGCAGCACCGCCCAGGCCAGGGGCAGCAGTCCCAGGGCCCACAGCGGCCACAGCCCGAACGCGTGCAGCCAGCGCGCATAGGGCGTGCTGCCGCTGCGCCCCTCCACCTCCACCACCAGCAGGCCGCGCGTCAGCGGCAGCAGCTGCTCGCGCAGCCGCCCCTGATGGTCGACCCAGGCGGTGGCGCCGGTATTGGTGGCGCGCACCACGGCGCGCTGGAACTCCAGCGCGCGCATTTGCGAGAACTGCAGGTGCTGGTCCTGCACCATCAGGCGGCCGAACCAGGCGAGGTTGCTGGCGTTGACGAACAAGGTGGCGGCGTCCGGCCCGTCCACCGCGCTGGCCACGATGTCCTCGCCGAACAGATCCTCGTAGCAGATCAGCGGGCGCACGCGCTGGCCGCCAATCAGCCAGGGGCGTTGGTGCTGGCCGCGCGCCTGGTCGTCCATGGGGA
>JBDHSJ010000246.1:0-5488 GCA_039808065.1 Burkholderiaceae bacterium
GCGCCACCGAGGCGCCGCGGCTCACCACCACCACCTCGTCGCACAGGTACTCGACCTCTTGCATGATGTGGGTGGAAAAGACGATGCACTTGCCCTGTTCGCGCGCCAGCACGCGCAGGGCTTCGCGCAGGCTGCGGGTGGCCAGCACGTCCAGGCCGTTGGTGGGTTCGTCCAGCACGATGTTGGCGGGGTCGTGCACCAGGGCACGGGCCAGCGCGGTCTTCATTCGCTCGCCCTGGCTGAAGCCCTCGGCGCGGCGGTCGATGACCTTCTTCAAGTCCAGCAGCTCGCTCAAGCTCTCGCTGCGGGCCTCGGCCTGTTCTTGGGTCAAGCCCTGCAGGCGGCCGAAGTAGACGATGTTCTCGCGCGCGGTGAGGCGCGGGTACAGGCCATGCGCGTCGCCCAGGATGCCCATGCGTGCCAGCGCGGCCTGGGGATCGCGCAGCACGTCGATGCCATCCACCTCGATGCGGCCGGCATCGGGCTGGAACAGGCCGGCCAGCATGCGCAGGCTGGTGGTCTTGCCCGCGCCGTTGGGGCCCAGCAGGCCGGTGATGCGGCCGTTGCCGGCTTGCAGGCTGACGGACTTCACCGCCTCCACCCAGCCGGCGGCGGGCTTCTTCAACAGGGCCCCCAGGCCGCTGGCTTTGGGGGCGGGCGCCTTGAAGCGCTTGGCAATCTGGTCGAGCGTGATCATGGCTTCACCTCCGCGTTCTTCTTGTCGGTCTTGGGCAGGCTGGGGTCGGGTGGGATGAAGGCCAGCGGCAGCGGCATCTTGGCGGCGCAGTCGGTCTTCACGGCCAGGGCCTCGGCCTCGGTCTTGGCGTCGATGAAGCGGTTCAGCACCTCGCGCATGCACGGCAGGCTCATCACGCCGTGGCCGGCCGCTGGCACCACCTGGTGGAGGGCCTTGGGCCCAAGGGCCTTGGCCACGCGCTCGCCATGGCGCGGCGGGGTCACCGGGTCGGCGCCGCCGCTGAGCAGCAGCACCGGGCTTTGCGCCGGCGGCATGGTGTAGAACGCCTCGGGCACGGTGCCGCGTGGCCAGTTCTGGCACAGGCGCCCGTAGAACTGCGCGTCCACGCGGCCGTAGTCGCGGCCGGCCGCCTCCTTGCTGTCGGCCATGCGCGGCAGGTCTTCGGCGCAGATGACCGACAGGTGCATGCCCAAGGTCAGCCTCGTCTGCCGGCCCCCCATGCTGCTGAGCAGGCCGCTGAGTGCGTTGAAGTTGCCCTCCGCGGCGCTGGCGATGGCGGCGGGCAGCGCGCTGGCGAAGGCCGGCACGTACAGCGGCCCGCGCACCGCGCGCAGCACATGCTCGCGCTGCAGCACGGCTTTTTCCTGCTTGCCGGTGAGCGGGTGCTGCAGGCTCACCTCGCGCGGCAGGCTGGCGAGCAGGCGCTGCCATTGCTCGGCCAACTTGGGGTAGGCCTGTGCGCAACCCGGCTGCTGCTCGCAGGCGGCCAGCACGGCGTCCAGCGCGGCCTGGTTGTCGGGGCTGAAGGACAGTGGCAGGGCCATGTCCGGCGGGGCCAGGCCATCGAGCACGGCGCGCCGCACCTTGGTGGGGAAGGCGCGCAGGTACTCCAGCCCGGCGCGCGTGCCGTAGCTGCCGCCGATCAGGTTCCACTGCGCCACGCCCAGGGCCTCGCGCACGGCGTCCAGGTCCTGCATGGCGATGACGGTGGTGTACTGGCGCAGGTCGCCATGCGGCAGCTTCTCCAGCTCGGCGCGGCAGGCATCGGTGCGGCGGAAATTGGCCTCCAGGTCCAGGCCTTCGGCCACGGGCAGATGGCGTTCCTCGGCGCACTCCAGCGGGGCGGATCTGCCGGTGCCGCGCTGGTCCACGAACACCAGGTCACGGCGCTGCTGCAGGCGGGCCAGGCGGCCGGTCAGCATCGGCACCAGATTGATGGCCGACTGCCCCGGCCCGCCGGCCAGGAAGACCACCGGGTCGGGCAGCTTGTTGCGCGCCAGCGCGGGCACCACCACCACATGGACGGCGATCTGCTTGCCCTGCGGCTGCGCCGGGTCCAGCGGCCGCTGCAGCTGGCCGCACTGCACTTCGGTGGCCACGCCACTGAGCCGGCAGGGCTTGAGCTCGATCGTCGGGGCGGCCGCGGCCGCCAGTGGCACGGCACTGAGCAGGGCCGCCAGCACGGAGAGTCGTTTGAGCATGGAGGGGTTCTTGGTATGGGACGGCGCGCATTGTGTTGGCACGCCCGCATGACGGGCCGCCGCGACGGGCGAATGGCAGAAGAAGCGGGCGAGATGCGTCCGCGGCGGCATGAATGGCGGCGGTTCCAATGCGCTGCTTTCGAGGAGACCCCATGCAAACCGCTTCGCAACTCACGCTCGAAGACGCCCGCCGCGTGGGCGCCGCCGCGCGCGCCGTCGGCGTGTCGGGCGTGCTGTCCAGCCAGGACGGTCTGATCGCGGCGGCCGGGGTGGCGGCGCTGTAGCCCGCGCTGCCACGAAAGCAAAGCCCCGAGCTGCCCCGGGGCTGATCACAAGCGGCCTATGGTGCGCGCCTTCGTTCATTCAGGAGGACCCCCATGAAGCTGTACTACGCCCCCGGCGTCTGCTCCCTGTCGCCCCACATCGTGCTGCGCGAGCTCGGCCTGCCTTTCGAGCTGGTCAAGGTCAACACCAAGACGCACCAGACGGCCGACGGGGGCGACTTTTACGCCATCAACGCCAAGGGCTCGGTGCCGGTGCTGGAGCTCGACAGCGGCGAGCGCCTCACCGAAGGCCCGGCCATCGTGCAGTACCTGGCCGACCAGCACCCCGCCAAGGGCCTGGCGCCGGCCAACGGCACGCTGGCGCGGGCGCGCCTGCAGGAGTGGCTGAACTTCACCACCAGCGAGCTGCACAAGGGCTTCGGGCCGCTGTTCAACCCGGCCTTCCCCGACGCCGCCAAGGCCCTGATGCGCGAGCGCCTGCTCAAGCTCTTTGCCTGGGTGGATGCGCAACTGGCCGGCCGCGAGTACCTGCTGGACAGCGGCTTCAGCGTGGCCGATGCCTACCTCTTCACCGTGAGCAACTGGGGCCAGCTGGTCGGCGTGGACCTGACGCCTCTTGCGAACCTGGCGGCCTACCGGGCCCGCGTGGCCGCGCGCCCCGCGGTGCAGGAGGCCATGAAGGCCGAGGGCCTGAAGGGCTGAGCCCGCTCAACAGGCGCTAGACGCGGTAGCGGCGCTCGATGCGCGCCAGCGTGCCGTCCTGGGCCAGGGTCTTGAGCGCCGCGTCCACCCGCGGAATGAAGGCCGGCTCGGTGCGGGCCCTGGAAAAGGCCAGGTAGTTCGGGCTGTCCGAGTGGTGCTCGAAGGCCTGGCGCAGCAGCTGCTGTTCCAGGCCGAGCTGCCGCACTTCCCAGGCGCCTGCGATGGCGGTCACCACCATGCAGTCGGTGCGGCCGGCGCGCAGCATGGCGGCCAGGGCGGCGATGTCCCGCCCCGGCACCAGGCGGGCACCGCCTTCCTGCACGATGGGCGGCGGGTAATGAAAGCCCGCCACCACCCCCAGGCGCAGGCCGCGCAGGTCGGCCAGGCTGTGCACCGTGGGGCCCTCGGGCAGGCAGTAGAAGCGGTAGTTGGCGCCGCTGCGGTAGGGCGCCGACCAGAGCAGGTAGCGGTCGCGGTCGTCGCGCCGGCTGATGGTGGTGGTGAAGTCGGCGCGGCCCCACTCCAGCATCAGCAGGGCGCGCTTCCACGGCACCAGCTCCAGCTCGCAGCCCAGGCCCAGGCGCTCCAGCACGGCGCGGGCGATCTCCACATCCATGCCCTCGCCGTCCGGGTGGCCCGGCGGGTTCACGAAGGGCGGGTAGACGGTGTTGACCAGCTTGAGCACCGGCCCGGCCCGCACGGGCGCGGCACCGCCCAGCAAGGCCAGCGGGGCGGACAGGGCGAGGCGTCGGTGCATGGCGGGGCTTCGGGCAGGCGGCAGCCCAGGCTAGCCGCTCGGCCCCCCGCCCGGCCCGGCGGCACCCACCAGCGACCAAAAAACGCAGCTTTTGGTCTCAATGACGCAGCTGGGCTGCAGCGCGCGGCGTCAGAGCGGCGGCACGTCCTCACCCAGCAGGCGCACCTGCTTGGCCACCGGGCCGCGGTCGCCGCGTGCCAGCAGGTAGCTCAGGCTGCATTGCAGATAGAGCTGGTCGGCTGCGCAGTCCTGCAGCTCCGAGACGTGGAAGAACAGGTTGTCGCCGCCCAGCACCGGGCGGATGAAGCCGTAGCCCTTGTCGGGGAACCAGTTCACCAGCACGCCCGGGCGCTCCAGCGCGTCTTCCGCTTCGGCCGGCGCCGGGGCGGGTGCCGGCGCGTTGCGCGGCGGCAGGTCGGCCGGGCGCGACAGGAAGAGGTTGTTGACCAGCGGATCGGCGCGGCGCTCGCGCGCGTCGATCACCTTGTCCATCATCACCGGGTAGTGCACCTTGTCCAGCAGCGCGCCCGAGACCTGGGTGCGGTACTGCTTGCCCTCGCGCTCGAAGCTGAAGTCCCAGCCCAGCAGCATCACGCGCGTGCCCAGGCCGGCGAGCTTGCGCACCAGGGGCACGAAGTCGCCGTCGCCGGTCAGCAGCACCACCACGTCGTAATGCTTGAGCTGGGTCGCCTCGAAGCACTCCAGCGCCATCCACACATCAATGCGCCGCTCTTCAAAGCTGCCGTCGGCCAGCACCGAGACATGCTGCTGGAACAGGTTCACGTCGGCGCGCAGCAGCATGTCCTCGAACAGGCGCTCGCCGAACAGCTTGTCGCGCTCCTGCGCCATCTGCGCCGTCAGGCGGCCGCGGAAGTAGCTGGCATCGACGATCTGGCACAGCCGCGGGTCCGCGCCCTCGGCCTTGGCCACCTCGGCCACGATGAAGTCGTGCAGACCCTTGAGGGACAGGCGCGCACGGCGTTCGTGCTGGTACAGGTAGTAGTTGGTGACTTTGTTGAAGTAGGTGCCGTCGTAGAAGACGGCGATGCGGCAGGGGGTGGGCATGTTGGCGGGGGAAACTGCGGAGGGATAAATGCCGCTCATAGCCTGATGAGGCGCGAGGGGCGGACATTGTCGTTCGCTCGTTGCGGCCCTCGGGCGTGACGCCCCAGAGGACGCTCACGATCAGCCCATCAGCCCATCAGCCCATCAGCCCATCAGCCCATCAACCCGCCCCGCGCCGCCCCGCCATCTCCGCCCCCATCGCCCGCAGCGCATCCGCGTCGCAGACTGCGGCCGCCGCCGGGAAAGCCTGGCCCTCCTCCAGCTGGATGTGCGCGCGGTACAGCGCGCAGAAGGCCGGCCACGCGGTGCAGTCGGGGCTCTGGGCGCGTTGCACCGCAAAGAGCTGGTCGCGCAGCGGCTGCCAGGCGCCGTGCATGCGTTGGTGGTCGGCGGCGATGCGGTCGGCCAGCTCGGCCAGCCCTTGGGCGCGCAGCCGTGGCAGCACATGGCGCTCTTCGTCCTCGTGGTGGTGCGGCGCGGCGATCTCGAAATAGCGCAGCAC
>JBDHSJ010000247.1:0-5430 GCA_039808065.1 Burkholderiaceae bacterium
GGCAGGGCCGCCTGTGGGTCGGCCGGCAGCAGGCGCGGTGTGTCGGGGTGCTGCAGGTCCAGCCATTCGATGATGAGGGTGGATTCCATCAGCACCGTCTCGCCCGCGCGCAGCAGCGGCATGCGCTGCAGCGGCCACAGGCGCGCGAACTCGGCCTGGGTGTCGGCCTGGCCAGGTTCGAGCAGGCGCAGCTCGAAGTCCAACCCCTTCTCGCGCAGGGCGATCAGCACCTTCTGGCAGTAGGACGAAAAGGGGTGGGCGAACAGCTCCAGCGTCATGGCTCGCACGCCTTCTTCAAGCGCTGCAGCGCGGCCGGCCACATCGTGTTCATCATCTCCACGTAGGCGTCCGGCACCTGGCCCAGCTCGATCTCCAGGCGCGTGCCACCGCCCTGCTCCAGCAGCCGGTAGCGCTCGAACACGCCCTGCCAGTCGGAGGCTTCCTTCGGCTGGCCACCCACCAGTTCGCCCAGGTGCTCGATGCTGACGTACTCGGGCGCACGCGCCGCTTCGATGCGCGCGCGCATGCCCTCGCCCGAGGGGCCGAGGAAGCGGATGTCGGCGCCCGTCTCCCAGCGGCCTTCGTAGTACGAGCCCTCGCAGAAGGCCGCGGTCCAGTCGCGGTAGCCGGCGTCGCCCAGCATCTGCTCCCACACCCGCGCGCGCGGCGCGCGGATCTCGACACAAAAGTCCAGCTTCATGGCCATGACGGTCTCCTGAGGGCGATCACTTCGCCGGATCGTTCGCCGGATCTTTTGCGTGATCCACATTGATCATCCAGCGCAGGCCGAAGCGGTCGACCAGCACGCCCCAGTAGGCGCCCCAGAACATGTCGGCCATTGGGCAGTCGGCCTTGCCGCCTTCGCTCAGCGCGGCATACAGGCGGTCGGCCTCGGCGCGGCTGTCGGGTTCCAGGTTCAGGGTGATGTGATTGCCCGGCTCGTACTTGCCGCAGCCAGGGCTTTCGATGACATCGGTGCCCATGATGACGTGGCCGCCCAGGATGGGCAGGGCCACGTGCAGGATCTTCTGCTGGTCGGCAGCCGACATCTCGGGCTGGCCGGGCTGCGCAGGCATGCTGCCGAAGCGCACCGGCGGCACCTCGTACTCGGTGCCGAACACTTGGCGGTAGAGCGCGAAGGCGGCCTCGGTGGTGCCGGGGTAGTTCAGATAGGTGCTGACGCGAGACATGCTGTGCTCCTCAAAGGTGTGGGGTCTGGGACGACGTTCGAGCCTGCCCGGTTTCGACAAGCGCATCAATCCGGCGCAGGCGCCCGTGCGTAAGAAACGGTAAGCAGCTCCCAGACATGGGGCGCGGGCTCATTCCAGTACACCAGGCGGCCGCCGCCGTAGTGGCCGACGGCGCCGTCCTCGGGCCCATGCGGGCGGCTGCGCAGGCCCACGCCGGCGGCGCGCAGGCGCTCCACCAGCACGTCAAACTCGGCCTCGGACACGCGCAGCGCGAAATGCAGCGCCGGCACGGGTTCGGGCCAGCTGTCGAAATCCAGCGTCAGGCCATCGCTGACGTAGACGGCATGAAAGGGTCCGGCCGCCGCGGGTCCATGCCGCAGCCCGAGCAGCTCTGCCAGGCGCGTGGCGGCCACACCGGCGTCAGCGGCTGGGACGATCAGATGGTCCATCTGCATTCATTGCCCTTCCAGGGTTTGCAGGCGCTCTTGCAGCAGCTGGCGCTCCGCTTCGTTGTCACTCCAGGCTATCGCCTGCTGCAGGGCGGCGCGGGCCTCGGCCGGCCGGTCCAGCTTGATCAACAGATCGGCCCGCACGCTGGGCAGCCAGGGGTAGCCCTGCAGCGCCGCCGCGGCCCCCAGGTCTTCCACCAGCGGCAAGGCGGCGCCCGGCCCGAAGGCCATGCCCACGGCCACGGCGCGGTTCAGGGCCACCACCGGGTTGCTGGGCTGCAGGGCCAGCAGTTCGTCGTAGCCGGCCACGATGGCGGCCCAGTCGGTGTCCACCGCGCGCGGCGCGCGGGCATGGCAGGCGGCGATGGCGGCCTGCAGCGTGAACGAACCGGGCGCGGGCAGGCCCTGCGCACGCGCCAGCGCCGCCAGGCCGCGGCGGATCAGCAGCGGATCCCAGCGGCGGCGGTCCTGGTCCAGCAGCAGCACGGGCTTACCGGCGCCGTCCAGGCGTGCGGCCAGCCGCGAGGCCTGGATCTCCATCAGCGCCTGCAGGCCCCAGGCCTCGGCTTCAAGCGGGCACAGCGCTGCCAGCATGCGCGTCAGGCGCAGGGCCTCCTGGCAGAGCTCGGGGCGCATCCAGTCCGGCCCCGCGGTGGCCGTGTAGCCCTCGTTGAACATCAGGTAGAGCACGGTCAGCACCTGGGCCAGGCGCTGGCCGCGCTCGGCCGCATCGGGCAGCTCGAAGCGCGCATCGAGCTTCTCCAGCTGGGCTTTGGCGCGGCTGATGCGCTGCGCCACCGTGGCCTCCTTGGCGCGCAGCGCACGGCCGATCTCGCCCGTGGTGAGGCCGCAGACCAGGCGCAGGGTCAGCGCCCACTGCGCCTCGCGCGCCAGGCCGGGGTGGCAGGCGATGAAGAGCAGCTTGAGCACGTCATCCCCCAGCGGATCGGCCTCGTCGGCCAGCAGGATCTCGAGCGTGTCAGGGGCCAGCATGTCGCGCCTCGCGTCCATGTCCTCACCCAGCGCACCTTGCTCGCGCGCGGCCATCTGGCCGTGGCGCAGGCGGTCGAGCGCGCGGTGCTTGGCGGTGGTCATCAGCCAGGCGCCGGGGTTGCGCGGCAGGCCATCGGCCGGCCAGCGCTCCAGCGCGGCCAGCAGCGCGTCCTGCGCGCAGTCTTCGGCCAGGGCCAGGTCGTGCGTCAGGCGCGTCAGCGCACCGACGATCTTGGCCGACTCCAGGCGCCAGACGGCCGTGACCGCCTGCGCGGCGTCGCTCATCCGCCGCGCCGGATCTCGGCCAACTGCTCACGCAGCTGGCGCTCGGCCTCCTCGGGCGGGCAGTCCATGACCTCACAGAACAGCGGCCGCACCTCGATCGCGCATTCCTGCCCCGGAAAGGGCGAGGGGAAGCGCCGCGCCCAGGCCAGCGCCTCGTCGTGCGAGCGCACCTCGATCAGGGTGTAGCCCGCGATCAACTCCTTGGCTTCGGCAAAGGGCCCGTCGATCACCGCCGGCTCGCCCTGTGCCGTGTAGTGCACCCGAAAGCCCTGGCTGGAGGGCTGCAGCCCGGCGCCATCGAGCAGCACGCCAGCCTTGGCCATTTCATCGTGGAAGGCCAGCATGCGCTCGACCAGGCCGGGGTCATCGGGGAACTCGCCGGCTTCGCTGCTGGGGGTGGCGCGGACTTGGATCATGTAGCGGGGCATGGGGGGCTCCTGTCGTGGGGTTGGGTTGGGTACGACGGATGGGGTGATCGCTTTTCGACAGCAGCTCAAAGTGCCTGCAGCAGCTGTCAGCCCTACAACACTCCGCGGGTGCACCAGCCCTTCTGGGGGCTCAACCCCCCAGATTCGCCCGGCAACGACACCGCATGTTCTCTATGCGCCAACAGAATTGATGAGTTTCCGAATCTGAGCGACAAAGGCCTGGGTGTCCAGGAAGTAGTTGGGGTAGGCCTTTCTGAGTGCATCGACGGGGCCCGCTGCAACTAGAACTGCCTCCACCGCTTCACCGGAAGCGGCACGTGCTTCGACCTCCGCATACGCAGCGTTCGCCTCATCCAACCTAGCCAGTGCAAACGGTCGAATCGAAACCGTCCGCTCCGATGAGTTCAGAACAACTAGGTTGTATGTGCCCGAACCGGATTGCGTAAGGATCCGGTCGGCGGCTATTGCAAAGCTATTCAGCTTGTCGAGGACTCGAAGATCGCGCTCAAGTCCGGAAACCTGCCGAGCAATGTCTTCCTTCGACATGGCTTCGTAGCCTGGCACGGGTGGGCACTTTTCAACCACAGCAAGCGCCGCCGAAGCCGCCAGAAAGAATTCCCGCCAGCTTCTTTCGCCCTGGCCAGACTTCAGCGCCTGACCGAGAAAGGTGCCCATCGTCTCAACTGCTGTAGCCCATGCGTGTTGGAGCTTGGTCCGAAGCTGCAACTCGAGCTGCAACCCGTTGTATTGAGGCGCGAGAGGGTTCTGGTACTTGTAGATCAAATGGATGCTTCGGTAGCCATCTGCCTTTGGCTCCGCGATGTAGTCCTTCGCGGAAACCAATATGTGCTTGAAGGATGCATTACGGTACTCGCGCTCAAGTTCTCGAACATTTCGGATCGAGCCGACGACTGCTCGCAGGCCGCCTATGTCCTGCATGCGTGCCAGCTTCATATCTTTGAAGCGCCTTAACTTGAGAAGGACGGAAGGCGCGCGCTTCAGCCGCTGTGCCACAAGCGCATCCGCGTCGATGGTCTTCAGCTTCTTGCGTAGCAATGCCTGAAACGTATTAATCGGGTAGGCGTGACAGGCGCGGTAGTTCGAAAGAACCGATTGAGCCCAAGCGCGCTCTTCGCTGGTGGCCGAACGGCGGTCAACAAGAATCTCACCAGCCCGATTGATCTCGCCCTTCTCGAACAACGGTCTTGCAAATGCCATCTTGATCCTTGCTCCCTGTTCCACCCCAGCATGAATGCTCGCCTGAGCTCCCCCCAGAGCATGGCCATGTGACTACGGCCAAGCCGGGTCCAGTTCAGATCAGCTCCACCTGCCCCCCATAAGCCAACAGCTGCTCATCCGCCGTCAACAGCCGCGTCGGCTCAGCCATGGCCTGCGCCACCAGCAGCCGATCAAACGGATCCCGGTGATGCCAGGGCAGCCCACCCACCTGCAAGGCATGTGGGCCCAAGATCGGCAGTTCCATGAAGCCGCTCTCCAGCGCCGCCTCCCGGATCAATCCCGCATCCGCCTGCAGCTTGCCCAGGCTGACCTTGATGGCGATCTCCCACAGCGAGGCGACGGAAAAGTAGACCTCGTTGTCGGCGGCCAGCAAGCGCTTGCGGATGGCCTTGATGCGCGGGCTGTCGGCTGCGGCCCAGAGCAGCACGTGGGTGTCCAGCAGCAGCTTCAAGGCCCGCCCTCGAAGTCGGCCAGCACGTCGTCCGGCAGGGGGGCGTCGAAATCGTCCGGCACTTTCAGCTTGCCCTTCAGGAAACCGAGGCGACGCTTGGGGGTGGCAGGGGCGTCCAGGCGGGTGAGCTTGACCAGGGCGTGGCCATTCGGACCGATCAGCACGGTTTCGCCCGCCGCCGCGCGCTGCACCAGCTGCGACAGCGTGCTCTTGGCCTGATGCATGGGGATGACTTCTTCCATGAATCCATACTAGCTAAGACCTAGCTAATTCGCAAGCTCAGGCACATGGCCGGGGCATGCCCGAATTGGCCGTTCTGCAGAGAATGCCCGCACACCCCTGCAAGCCCACCCCCATGTGCCGCAACATCCGCACCCTCTTCAACTTCGAACCCC
>JBDHSJ010000248.1:0-5364 GCA_039808065.1 Burkholderiaceae bacterium
GATCGCATCGCGCCCGGCCCTGAAGGCCTCGTTCTCCGGCGGCGGGCGCTTCAGCTCGGCCTCCAGCGCCAGCCCCTCGGCCTCGCGCCGGGCCTCGTAGTCCTGGATATGGCGGTCGATGAAGAACCAACTGGCGGCCTGGACGGCGAGCCAGACGATCAGCAGGGCCAGGAGGATTCGGCGCAGGGATGCCCACATGGGGCTGCAGTATCAAGGCCTTGCTGTGCCGCCCAGACGCCTACCGGAAGGTGGGCGGGGCACCGTCGTCCGCGGTCACCCTGGGCGCGGCGTAGTACCAGTCTTGCGCGCTCGTTCGCGCCAGGCAACGCACCAGGTAGGGCTGGATGCGCTGCAGTGCTGGCCCCTCCATGGCCCTCACCGGTTCGCTGCTCAGGAAGCTGAGCAGGCGGGGCCGGAGCTCGGGCAGCACGTCGCCCAGGGCCGCGCTCAACAGCACGACCAGGGCATGCGGGGGCCAGTGGTAGTGGTGTGAGCAAGACTCCAGCACGGTCACCAGGCTGGACGGCAAGGGCAGCTTGGCCAAGGCCCGGGCGGCCGCGGGCGGGTCGCGCGCCTGCAGGGCTTGCTGCAGGTCGGGATCCGTGCTCACCCCCGCCCTTGCGGCCGCTTCCAAGCGCTCCACCAGGCGCAAGGGCGCAACGGCGTCGCGTTGGGCCTGCAGCCTGGCGGCATGCACCGCGTTGCGGCGCGCACGCACCGCCTCGCGAGCCGCCTCACGGGCTTCGAAATCTGGCGCCTCGGAATAGGCTTCCCAGAGGGTGTAGGCGCCATCGTCCTGGGCCTGGCAGCGACGCACCTGGAAGGCCAGCATGTCGCGCTCTTGCAAGGCGCCTTCGTCGTCCGGCGCACAGGGCGCCTGGCGCCACGCGGCCTGGGCGATTTCCAACCCGGCGCTGAACGCACCCGCCCGGCGCAAGAGGTCCGCCCTGATTGCGGCAAGCAGCCGGGGCCGCGCGGCCAGTTCACCCTCCTGGCCGCCCGACGCCACCTGGGCCAAGGCCCGGGCGGCAGCCAAACGCCATTGCACGAGCCGATCCCGCACGGCGGCACGAGCCTGCGCCTCGCCGGGGCCAGAGAAGGCATGCTGCTCCTCAAGCGACCAAGCCGCCATTCGGTAGGCCCGGAAGGCGGCCTCGGGCTGGTTCAGATGCTCGGCCAAGCGGGCGGCGCATTCGCTCCATGGAACGTCGTCGCGCGGACCGGCCCGTTCGCGCTCCTTCTTGAAGAAGGCCCGCACGCCAAGGCTGGGCCACTTCGCCAAGTTGGCGGCGATGTAGCCGCACTCATCGCAACGCTGCAACCCGAGGCCAGTCAACCCGCCAGGGAGCCCGGGGCGGTGGAGATCCAGGTAGACGGTGGGATTCGCGCTAAACCAGGACGTGAGGTGACTGACGGTGATGCGCCTGAGGCACAGGCCGCAGCGCAAGGTGGAGCTGGAGTACGTGGTCATGCGGTGAACCGGGGCGCCAGGCGCGCGGGCTCTGCATCATTGCCCATGCGCCGGGCGGCGGTTCCGCAATGGTTCCGCAGCGGTTCAGCGCGGTGCCCCGGCGGCCGCGCTGCCCCACCCGCCCCTCAGAACTTCGCGCGCAGGTTCACGTAGACCTGGCGGCCGACCATGAAGTAGCCCTGCGGCAGTTGCGCCAGGCCGTCGTGGTAGTACTTGCGGCGCGGGTTGTTGAGGTTGTTGGCGTCCACGCTCAGGCTGAGCATGTCGCTGAGCTTGACGTTGACCGAGGCCGAGAGCGTGCTCACCGAATCGGCCCAGCGCATCACGTTGAAGGGCGCGGAAGCCACCTGCACCCACTGGAAGGGCGAGCGGTGGTTCCAGGCCAGGCGCAGCGAGTAGCCCTGGGTCTCGTAGAAGCCCACCAGGTTGTAGGTGTGCTTGGAGCTGCCCACCATGGGCTGGGCGGGGGTGAAGCTGTCGTCCTTGGCGTCCACATGGGTGTAGTTCGCACCCACCCCGAAGCCCGCACCGATCGGCAGCTCGCCCGCCAGCTCGAAGCCCTTGACGCGTGCGTCAACGCCCACGCGGGTCGAGGTGCTGAAGCTCTCGACCTTGTTGGTCAGCGGGTTGAACAGCGGCAGGTCGGCCAGGCCACGCCCCGGGTAGTTGCTCATGCGCTGCTGGAACACGGCGCCCTGCACATAGGCGCGCGGTGCGAAGTACCAGCCCAGCGACAGGTCGACGTTGTCGGACACGGTGGGCTTGAGCGCCGGGTTGCCAGCGGCGGTGGCCGTCAGCGGGCCCTTGGCGATGTCTTCGTTGGTCAGGCTCACGGCACCGGCCAGCTCGCCGTAATTCGGGCGGCCCAGGGTGCGGCTCAGGCTGAAGCGGCCCACCAGTTCGCGGCTGAACAGGTAGCGCGCGTTCAGGCTGGGCAGCCACACGCGGTGGGTGGTTTCCACCGTCTGCGGCAGGAACACACCGTTGACCTGGGCATTGGTGCTGAAGGCCCCGGGCACGCGGCAGCGCGCCGAGGTGGCCTCGCAGCCGAAGGCACCCAGGCGCTGGTAGCTGATGGAGGTGACCTGGGTCTCGACCCCGCGCACGCCGAAGTTGCCGCTCAGCGCGCCCTGCTCGAACTCGCTCATCAGGTAAAGCGCCCGGTTCTTTTCCTTGATGGTGTAGGCGCCGGTCCAGTTGATGTTGGCCGGGTCCTGGTACAGGTACTGGTTGGCGAAGGCGCGGATCTGCTCTTCCGAGAAGAAGGGGTAGGCGGTGGGGTAGTTGCCGCCCAGGCCCTGGCCTTGGTCGGCCGGGAAGCTGCCTGCCGGCGTGGGCAGGGCCGGGGCCACGCCGTTGATGAGGGGCAGGGTGTTGCCGCTGCTCAGGCCCACCTGGCTGTAGCCGCCGTCGCGCTCGGCCTTCCAGAAGATCAGATTCTGCGAGAAGTCGCGCTGGTGCTGGGTGGCACGCACGCCGAACTTGAGCAGGCTCAGCGGGCCCCAGTCCAGGCGGTGCTCGCCGTCCAGGTGCAGGTAGTCCTCTTTGTCGAGCGACTTGGGGGCATTGGTGCGCTCCTGCACCAGCTGGTAGTTCTTGATGTCGGAGAGATCGATTGGCTTTCCGGCGGCATCAAAGAAGCCGTACTCGGGCGCACGGTCGGGGTAAATCTTGTACTTGAACTGGTGCGGGTTGATCAGGCCGAGCTTGATGTAGGGCTGGGCCTCGGTGACGCCGTCGCCGCGCGTGGTGCCCAGGCGGGTCTTGAGCTTGAAGTCGCTGGTGAAGCGGTGCTCGCCTTCCAGGTCCAGAAACTCGCTGGTGGCGTGCGCGCCCTCGCGCAGCAACTGGTCCACCATCAGGCCCTGGGTCTGCACCGTGCTGCCTGCCGGCCGCGTCAGCGTGGCTTCGGTCAGCACGCCGTCCACCACCTTCGCGTCGCTGACCCGGTAGGCGCCATTGGCCAGCGTGCCGATCATTCCGCTCACGGTCGCATAGGGCGCCTTGTTGAAGTTCTGCGCATCCAGCCGGGCGGTGAAGGCGCTCAGGTGCAACTCGGTGTCCTTGCTGGGGCGCAGCTGCACACCCAGGTAGCCGCCTTTGCGCTCACGCACGCCCTGGAAGCTGGCGGCGTTGAAGTTGGCCGGGAAGCGCACGTTCACGAGCGAGGGGTCGCCCGCGGCGGTGGCGCCGGCCTGGTTGAAAAAGCCGCGTGAGAAGGTCTCAGCGGCATCGCGCTGGATGTGGCGCTCTTCCGAGAAGGCCTGCACCAGCACGCCCAGGGTGCGGGCCTCGTTCTGCCAGGCCAGCAGGGCGCTGAGCTGCGGGTCGACCTTGCCGGCGCGGTCGGAGTAGACGAGGCCGACGGCGGCCTCGCCCACCAGGCTCTTGCGAAAGTCCAGCGGCTTGCGCAGGCGCATGTCCACGCTGCCGGAGATGCCGCCCTCGATCGCATCGGCCTGGCCGTTCTTGTAGACGGTGACCTGGCCGATCAGCTGCGAGGGCAGCAGCGCGAAGCTGACGCTGCGGGTCGAGGAGGCCTGGTCGGAGATGTGCCAGTCGCCCGAACTGA
Organism: Burkholderiaceae bacterium; assembly: GCA_039808065.1. Lineage (GTDB taxonomy): Bacteria > Pseudomonadota > Gammaproteobacteria > Burkholderiales > Burkholderiaceae_C > Inhella. Next base: position 4,044 of record JBDHSJ010000248.1, read on the forward strand.
TGGCGTGCCCGTTGACAGTGAACAGGTTCAGGCTGGGCGGCACGCTGCGGATGGCGATGCGCTCGGCCTCGTCCATGGCCAGGGCATTGCCGGCCTGCACGAACACGCCCGGCACACGGCTGAGGGCGTCGCCCACGTTCTTGTCGGGCATCTTGCCGACGTCTTCGGCGCTGATGACCTCGACGTTGGTGTCGGCCTGCTTCTTGGCATCAATCGAGCGCTGCAGCGCCGCACGGATGCCGGTGACCTCCACCTTGTCGAGCTGCTGGGCCGGCTTGTCGGCCGGCTTGTCGGCCGGGCTGGCTTGGGCCAGCAGGCTGGTGGGCAGGCTCAGGGCGGCCAGCGCGCTGGCCAGGGCAATGGGGCGGAACGTGAAGCAATGCGGCATGGCGTCTCCGACAGCATCGGCGGGGTGGCTTGGATGCGGCGGGACTGTCCGGCTTTTCGAGCCGGCTCACTCATTGCGTTTTGAGGGGAACCCATGCAGCGCCGTTATGCGCCGGCGCCGCCTCAGTACAGACGGATTGCGCTGTCGAACTGCCAGCTGCGCCGGATCTCGATGACATCGAAGTCCTGCGCCAGCAGGGGTGAAAAGGCGGGGTACGGCGCCTGGCCCTGCACGATGCGGCGGATCTCCTCATCGAGGGCGGGCACACCGCTGGAGACGACGAAGCTGATCGACTCCACCGTGCCGTCGCGCCGGATCGCCACCGTCACCAGCGGCTGGCCATGCGCTTGCTGCAGCAAGGGGCGCAGCCGCTCCAGGGACGTGTTGAGCTGGATGCGGCGCGCCCAGGCCTCGGCGTACTCCAGCAACTCGGCGTTGGGGTCGCTGCGGCCGAACAGCCGGCCGCGCCGCAGGCTGCTCCACGATGAGGGCCGCGTATCGGCCGTGCGCGCCGCCGCGTCGCGCCGGGCCGCTTCTTCATCCAGCTGCCGACCCATGGCCCGGCGCACCGCCTCGCGCCGCTCCTCTTCATCCCGGACGGCCTGGCGCTTGGCCGCCTCGATGCGGGCGGCCTCCAGCCGCGCCGCCTCGAGCCGCGCGGCCTCGGCCCGGGCGGCTTCAGCGCGCACCGCCTCCTGACGCTGAGCCTCTGCCCGGGCGGCAGCCTGGCGCTCGGCCTCCAGTCGGGCGGCCTCCAGTCGGGCGGCTTCCAGACGGGCGGCTTCCAGACGGGCGGCTTCCAGACGGGCCGCTTCCAGACGGGCGGCTTCGGCATGCGCCGCTTCGAGCCGTGCCGCCTCGACCTTGGCCGCCTCGGCGCGCGCCGCCTCCAGTCGCGCCGCTTCCCGACGCTGAGCCTCTGCCCGGGCGGCA
>JBDHSJ010000249.1:0-5357 GCA_039808065.1 Burkholderiaceae bacterium
CACGGCCGAGGGCGAACTCGATCCCACCCAGCTGGCCCCGCTGTGGTGCTGGCTGCGCCCCATGCCCGCCGGCACGCCGGTGGCGCAGGCGGTGGAGGCCGAGGCCGACCCGGCCGCCCGCGCGCGCCAGCAAACCCTGGCCCAGCGCCGCCGCGTGCAGCGCCAGGACGAGCTGCAGGCCAGCCGCGCGCCCCTGCTGCTGGGCGCCAAGACCGAGTGGCTGAAAACCTTTGCCGACCCCTTCCAGGTCGACCGCGCACAGGACGACCAGGACGATGGCGATGCCGATGTCGCCGCCGAGGAACTCGACACCCTGGTGCTGCAGAAGCAGGAGAAGGGCAGCCTGGCCGCGCGCGTGCGCTTTGATCTGGACCTGCCCGCCGCCAGCGCCGACGACCTGGCCGTCGGCGAGGGCGAGCACCTGCCCGAATGGGACCCGCGCAGCCAGACCCTGCAGCCGCGCCGTGTCATCGCCCAGACCCTGCAGGCGCGCGACCCGCAACCCTGGGCACCCACCCCCGCGCTGCGCACCCAGGCCGCCCAGCTGCGCCGCCGCCTGGAGCTGCAGCGCGCCGCGCCGCGCTGGCGCCGCGGTCGGCGCGAGCGCGATCCGCTCGACCTCGACGCCTGGGTGCGCCACGCCAGCCACCCCGTCGGCGTGGCCGCCGTCTACGAGCGCCGCGTGCGCGCCCAGCGCGAGCTGGCCAGCCTGCTGCTGGCCGACCTCTCGCTCAGCACCGACGCCCACGCCAACAACACCCAGCGCGTCATCGACGTCATCCGCGATTCGCTTTACTGCTTCGGCTCGGCGCTGGCCGGCAGCGGCGACGCCTTCGCCATGCTGGGCTTCAGCTCGGTGCGCCGCAACCTGCGCCTGCACGAGCTCAAGGGCTTCGACGAACGCTGGAACGAGGCCGTGCAGGCGCGCCTCGGGGCGCTGAAGCCCGGCTACTACACCCGCATGGGTGCGGCCCTGCGCGCCGCCACCCGCCGCATGCAGCAGCGCCCCGAACGCCAGCGCCTGCTGATCCTGCTGACCGACGGCAAGCCGCACGACCTGGACGGTTACGAGGGCCGCTGGGGCCAGGAAGACACCCGCCAGGCCGTGCTGGAAGCGCGCGCCGCCGGGTTATTGCCCTTCGCGGTCTCGATCGACGAGGCCGCGCCCGAGGTGCTGCCGGGGCTGTTCGGGGATGCGGGGTGGGCTTGGGTCAGAAGGCCGGAGGAATTGCCGGCGCGGCTGGCGGGGCTTTACGGGCAGTTGACGCGGTAGCCGAACGGGGTGCGAAGCCAGGAGCGAATCCGGCAAGGGGAAGGCTGGGTAGCACACGACCGCAACGCCATCGCCGCCCTGGTTACATTGCCCGGCTTCCGCACGGGCAAGTTGAATATTCATGCGACGTTTCGTTACCGCCGCCCTTTGTTCCACTGTTTTCCTGACCGCACCGTCGGTGCGAGCACAGGATTTCCGCCATGCGATTCCTGTCCATCACTGCACGCACCGCTGCATTTCAGTGGATCGCTTGGGAGACGTGCTGCTGTTCAGTGCCGTTGACCCGTCAGGCCAGCGAATAAAGACCGTCCCCCACAGCCTCGCCTTGGGCGCAGGCCCTGTTGCTGCGGCGCCGGCTGGGGTCGCAAGCAGTGCCCCCCACCTCCCTTCCCCGGCGATTCAAGCGCAATCCGGCAATACGGGCGCCTATGCGCAGACCAGCACTGCACTTTATGAAACCCCCACAGAAGCCGTTTTCGTTACCGTCACCTTCTACTTCTCTGCAAATGGCACTGTGCTGGACGTGAGCAGCACTGAGAAGCGAATTCCCAGCACGACGACAAAAGCTCAATAGTCCTTCGGGCCCGGCGGCAAGCTTTCAGCACTGCAGGTTTGTCCGTAAGCCCCTCCATGCGTCGCTTCACCCGCCATTGCCAAAGGTCTTCCCCTCGGCGCCTGCTGCGCATCGCCCTGCGCGCGCCGCAGGGGCCACGTCGCAGCCAGGCCCTCTGGGCGCTGCGAAGCATGGGCTCAGAAGACTTGCTGCAGCGCCTGAGCGCATTGGCCCGGAGCGCCAGCGCCCGGCGGCGTGCGGTGGCAATCGAGGTGGCAGGCAAGCTGTACCGGCGCAGAGGCAGTTCGCACGAGCCTTTCGCGCTCGCGCAAACCCAGGCCCTGCTGCTGCAGGCGCTGCAGGACCCTGCGCCCAGGGTTCGCAGGGCTGCCGCATACGGGATCAGTGAGCGCCCACACCCGGACTCATTGCCCCTGCTGCTGCGGGAACTGACCCATCCCGACCCCAGCCTGCGTCTGGCCCTGTGTGTGGCGCTGGGACGCTGCGAGGCTGCGGCCGCCATTGACGCCTTGATCCGGCTTGCGCAGGACACCGAGGCCGAGGTACGCAACTGGGCCACCTTCGGGCTCGGCACCTTGCGCGAGGAGGCCGACACGCCCGCGCTGCGCGAGCAGTTGGTGCGCAATCTGGGTGACGCGAACGACGAAGTGCGAGGCGAGGCCCTTTGCGGCCTGGCCGCCCGACGGGACCCGCGCGCCCTGACCCATCTGCTGACCAGCCCGAACGTGTTGGCCTGGCGGGTGTTCGAATTGGAGGCGGCCAAACAGCTGGCGGATCCATGCTTGCTGCCCCAGCTGCGCGCCTTGCAGGCCCAGGCGGCCACCCGGCCGGGCATCTACAGCTACTGGCAGCACCATCTTGAAGACGCCGTAACTGCCTGCGAAGGGGGCGCATGAAGCGCCAGCGTGGCCACCCCGAGCGCAAGCGCAGCACCACCCGGTTGTTGCGACAGGCGCTGCGCGGCAGGGACCATGAGTTGATCTGGCGGGCGCTCATCGAATTGCACTCGCGTGCTTCCGAAGACTTGCTGGCGCGGGTGGAGCACATGGCCGCCAGCGGTAGCGCGCACCGGCGCACAGTCGCCCTGCACCTGGCCGGCCAGCTGGGCACCGGCGCGGGCTCTGGCTACCAACCCTATGGCCTGGAAGCCACGATGACGCTGCTGCTCGCGGGTCTCGACGATCCCGTAGGGGCCGTCCGCCAGGCGGCTGCAGCGGGGCTCGGGCACCGTCCGCATCCGGCGGCTTTGCCCAAGCTGGTCCGTGAGCTGGTAGCCCCAGCTGGGAGATGCGCTTCCGAGTCGCCATCGCCTTGGGCCGTTACCAGGAGCCCAAGGCCGCCGAGGCGCTGTTGAACTTGCTGCAGGACCCGGACGCCACCGTGCGCGATTGGGCCACCTTCAGCCTGGGCACGCTGCTGGAAGGCCTCGACAGCCCGGCGATTCGCGACGGCCTGGCGCACCAGCTCTCGGACTCCGACCCCATGGTGCGGGGCGAAGGCCTGGTCGGCCTGGCACTGCGTCAGGATGAGCGGGCAGCTCTGCATCTGCGCCAACACCTTGGCATGGAAGAGGCGGAATACGAGTTCAGTGCCCTTGCAGCCCTGGCAAAGGCAGGACTGCTGCGCGACTGGGCCCTGCAGCCATCCAGCTGGCCTGTCGACGCAGCTTGGCGCTGCGCAAGGCTCCGGGAGCACCTGGCTCCGCCCGAGGATCGGGCTCCATGAAGCGAGGACGCTTTCTGGCCCACTTGGGTGCCATCGGCTTGGCGGCAGGACTGCGAGGCGCCACCGCAGCCCCCCGCACCGTGCGCGGCTGCGGACTGCTGGCGGCGGCTTTCAGACCGCCTGGCAGTGCAGCGCCTGCCTCTCAACACCAAACAGCTGACGGGCGAATGGCACATGGCCGAGTTGGACGACGGTCTGTCCGGCAACAAGCTCTACTTCTTCGCCGACGGGCGCTTTGCCGCCACCGAGTGGGCGGACATCCTCCGTGAGACGGTGACCGACCTCGGCCGTTGGCGGATCGAGGAGAACCTGCTGACCGTGAGCCCGGACCCGCGCGTCACCTGGACCACGCAGCGCGACCGACGCTTCCTGCTGCTGGCCTTGCCAGGCACCACCGCACCGGCGCGCCTGCTGGGACTGGACGACTCGCTGTAGTTCCTGGAGGAAGAGGGGCTCACCATGGACTGGTTGCGCTTTCTGGCCTTCCGACGCGTACGCAGCTGGCCCGCCGGGCGGGCCGGTGCGGAATGGCAGCGGGTGATGAAGGCTTGGAGACCTTCATTCTTTCGATCGCAGCGCTGAGCACCTCCCGGCCCAGTCTGACGATTCTTGGCTGGCCCTGTGTCCGATAGGCTCCAGCAAGCCCACCAAGCCAGGATGAAGCACCCAAGCCATGGCCACGCTCTACTTCCTCTGCGGCAAGATGGCCGCCGGCAAGTCCACCCACGCCAAGGCCCTGGCCGCGCAGAAGCAGGCGTTGCTGTTCGTGCAGGATGAGTTGCTGGAGACGCTCTACCCCGGCGAGATCCTGACGCTGCAGGACTTCGAGCGCTGCTCGGCGCGGCTGCGAGCGGTGCTGGCGCCGCAGATCGAAGCCCTGCTGCGCCGCGGCCTGGATGTGGTGCTGGATTTCCCGGCTAATACCCTGAAGCAGCGCGCCTGGTTCCGCGAGCTGTTCGTAGCGGCCGGCGCGGCGCATGAGCTGCACTGGATCGACACGCCCGACGCACTGTGCAAGCAGCAATTGAAAGCCCGCAGCGCCCATTTGCCGCCCGGCACGCCCTGGACCAGCGAGGCCGAGTTCGACGCCGTCACGGCCTGGTTCCAGGCGCCGGCCGAAGCCGAGGGCTTTCGCATCGTCCACCTTCCGCGCGGCTGACGCTGAGGGCGCGACGCCCGATTGCAATCGCGGCGAATCCCGATGGGAGGTGCTGGCCAAGGCCGCATCTGGCGGGCATGAACCTCAAGCTCAGCCTGCGCAAGCCGCTGTTCTATCTGCTGCTCCCCATCCTGCTGGTGCTCTGCTTCGTCGGCTTTCCGCCGCCCTTCGCGCCGCCCGCGCGCACCCGGCCGGCGCAGGAGCAGAACGAGCCCGTGAAGGAAGACGAGCGGGCCTGACAAAGCCCAGCAGCCGCGGCGCTGCGGTGGGATCATGGCCGCTCTATCAGCCAGCCAGGAGGCTCGAATCATGAGTGCCTTCAACGTCGTGCGCTTCCGCGTCAAGCCGGGGCAGGAGCAGGCTTTCATCGACGCCCACCGCGAGTTGCAGCCGCAGTGGCAGGGCCTGCAGCGGGTGGTGCTGATCCGCACCGGCGAGCGCAGCTTCTGCCTGGTGGGTGAGTGGCAGGGCATGGAGCAGCTGGCGGCCGCGCGGCCGGCCATGATTGCCCAGCTCGACAAGATCCGCGGCCTGCTGGAAGAGCTGGGCGAAGGCCTGGGGCTGACCGATCCGGTGTCGGGCGAAGCAGTGCTGGAGTTGCGGGCCTAGGGCCGGTTCGCACGACG
>JBDHSJ010000250.1:0-5331 GCA_039808065.1 Burkholderiaceae bacterium
CAGGCCGGCGCCGCCGCCAGCGGCCCAGGGCTGAATGCCGACGGTGCGCTGGGCTGGCGCGAGCTCAAGCCCCTGCTGCAGCAGCCTGGCTGGCAGCGCGGCCATGACGCCGCGCGCGGCGCCGACTGGGCCTGGCACCCACGCCGCCGGGTGTGGGTCAGTTTTGAGGGGCCGGCCAGCGTGCGCGCCAAGGCGCATTGGGCGCAGACCCAGGGCCTGGGCGGTGTGTTCGCCTGGGAGTGGACGCAGGACGACGGCGAGCTGCTGCAGGCCCTGACCGGCCACTGAAGCGGGCGCGGCCGTGCCGCGCGCCGATCCGGCACTTGCGGAGACACTCGCAGCCTCGGCGGGCGCGGCCCACGCCGAGGCCCTGCCGGTGAGTGCCGCTGCCATGAGCCAGGATCCCGATCACGCCTACTTCCGCCTGTCGCGCCAGCAGGACGCAGCGCGGCTGCGCTTGCGCCGCGTGGTGCGCCTGCTGGTGCGCCTGGTCTCGGCCCTGGTGCTGCTGCTGCTCGGGCTGAGTCTGGTGATCGAGCATGGCCTGCCGCCCCAGCGCTTTGTCGCTGTGGCCTGCCTGGTGCCGACGGTGGCGTTGGGCGCGTGGCTGCTGCGGCGCGACCGCCTGCGGGCGGCGGCCGCCTGCCTGGCCTGGGGGGCATTTTTCAGCGTGACCGCGCAGGCCCTCACCACCGGCGGGCTCAACAACCCGGGGCTGTTTGCGTTTCCGGCCCTGATCCTGCTGGCCGGCAGCCTGCTGGGGCCCGGCCATGCGTTGGCGCTGGCGCTCGGCGAGGTGCTGGCCTTGCTGCTGATCGTGGGCGCCCAGGCGCTGGCATGGCGGCCGGCAGCCCCGCCGCTGCCGCTGCCCAGCCAGACCCTGGTGCTGGTCTTTCTGGTCCTGCTGACCTTCACGGCCCTGCGCTACTTCCTGCGGAGCCACCGCGAAGACCTGAACGAGATCCACAGCCTGAACCTGGAGCTGGAGGCCAAGGTGCAGGCACTGCGCGACCAAGGCCACCAACTGCAGGGGCGCGACGCCGAGCTGCGCGCCCTCAATCAGGCCCTGGAAGCGCGCGTGGCGGAACGCACGCAGGAGCTGAGCGCGGCCCTGGCGCGGCTGCAGGCCGCGCAGCAGGAGCTGGTGGAGGCTGAAAAGCTGGCCGCGATGGGCAGCCTGGTGGCCGGCGTCGCGCACGAACTCAACACCCCGATTGGCAATGCCCTGGCCAGTGCCAGCACGCTGGCAGCAGCAGCCCAGGAGCTGGGGCAGACCGTGGGCGGAGGCCCGGTGCGGCGCAGCGAGCTGCTGCGCCTGGCCCAGCTGCTGCAAGAGGCCGCCGAACTGACCGAGCGCTCGCTGCATCGCGCCGCCCATCTGGTGCAGAGCTTCAAGCAGGTGGCGGTGGACCAGACCTCGGAGCGCCGGCGGCGCTTCGAGCTGGCCGAGATGCTGGAAGAGGTGCTCGACATGCTGCGCCCCAACTTCCGCCACCATGCCATCGAGTTCCACCTGGAGGTGGCCGAACCCATCGAAATGGACAGCTACCCCGGCGCGCTCAGCCAGGTGGTGATGAACCTGGCCATGAACGCCGCGTTGCATGCCTTTGAAGGGCGTGATGCGGGCCGGGTGAGCCTGCGCGCGCGTGCGCTGCCGCAGGGGCAGGTGGAGCTGATCTGCGAAGACGACGGGCTGGGCATGGATGCCGCCACGCAGCGCCGCGTCTTCGAGCCCTTCTTCACCACCCGCTTGGGCAAGGGGGGCTCGGGCCTGGGCCTGCCGATTGCCCGCAACCTCTGCATGCAGGTCCTGGGCGGGCGGCTGGAGCTGGAGTCACGCCCCGGCGCGGGCAGCCGCTTCATCCTCAGCATGCCGGCGGTGCTGGAAGGCGCCTAGCGGCGGCGCACCCGCGGCCAGCGGGCCAGTGCTCACACCCGCGCGGCAAACCGCTCCACCACCGCCGTGGTGCCGGCGACGATGAGCTGATCGCCCGCCTGCACCACCGTTTCGGGGCGGGCGTAGATGAAGTCCTGATGCCGGCGCTTGATGCCCACCACGGTCACGCCATGGCGCTGGCGCACATTCGATTCGCTCAGCGGCTTGCCATGCGTCTCCTTCGGGGCGCGGGTCTTGGCAATGGCGAAGCCGTCGTCGAACTCGATGAAGTCGATCATCTTGCCGGTGACCAGGTGCGCCACCCGCTCGCCCATGTCGGCCTCGGGGTAGATGACATGGTGGGCGCCGAGGCGCTCGGCCACGCGCCCATGCGCCGGGTTGTTGGCCTTGACCCAGATGTCGGGGCAGCCCATCTGGCTGAGGTTCAGCACCGTCAGCACGGTGGATTCCAGGCTCTCGCCCATGCTGACGACCGCGTGGCGAAAGCTGCCGACATCGAGCTGCCGAAGCGTTTCCAGGTCGGTGGCGTCGGCCTGCACCACATGCGGCAGTTCATCGGCCGCGGCCTGCACGGCCTCGGCCTGCTGGTCCATCGCCAGCACGTCGTGACCCAGGCGTTGCAGGGCACGCGCCACGGCGCTGCCGAACCGGCCCAGGCCGATGACGACCACGCTGTCGCAGGCTTTGAAGTCTTTATCCAACAAGAGGCTTCTCCTCGGGGTAGCGGTAGGGCCGGCGGCTGGCCTGCTGGGCCAGCGCCACCACCAGGGTGACGATGCCCACCCGGCCCAGGAACATCAGGCCGACCAGCAGCAGTTGGCCGGCTGGCGGCAACTGGGGCGTGAGCCCGGTGGACAGGCCCACGGTGGCGAAAGCCGAGACCACCTCGAACAGCACGGCCTCGTAGCGGATGCCCGGCAGGTGCTGCGTGAGCGGCACCAGCATGAGCGTGCCCAGGCCCACCACGCCGCTGGAAAGCACCAGCACGGTCAGGGCCTGGCGCAACGCGCCTTCGTGCAGGCGGCGGCCGGCGAACTCTACGTCGCGGTAGCCACGCACCTCGCACCACACCGCCAGCAGCAGCACGCCGGCGGTGGTCACCTTCAGGCCGCCCGCGGTACCGGCGCTGCCGCCGCCGATGAACATCAAGAGGTCGTGCAGCAGCAGGGTCTCGGTGCTGAAGGCCGCCACGTCCAGGCTGTTGAAACCGGCCGTGCGGGCGGACACGGAGGCAAACAGCGCGCCCCAGAAGCGGCCCGCGGCATCCAGGGCTTGGAGCGTGCCGTTCCACTCGCTGACCGCAAAGGCCAGCGCCCCGCCCACCAGCAGCACGGCGCTGCCCACCAGCGTGAGCTGGCTGTGCAGGCTCAGGCGCACGCGGTCGCGCCGGCGCAGCAGCAGTTCGTGCAGCACCGGAAAGCCCAGGCCGCCAATGACGATGGCGACGATGAGCGGGCTGAGCACCCAGCCGTCGGCGACGAAGCGCATGAGGTTGTCCGGGAAGGTGGAGAAGCCGGCGTTGTTGAAGGCCGACACGGCATGGAAGAGCCCGTGCCAGGCGGCCTCGCGCCAGGGCATGTCGTAGGCGGCGGCGAAACGCAGGCTCAGCACCAGCGTGGCCAGGGCCTCCACCACCAGGGTGATCACCGCCACCAGCTGGGCCACGCTGCGCACATCGCCGAGCGAGAGCGCGCGGTTCTCGGCCTGCAGCAGCAGGCGCGCGCGCACGCGCAGTTGCGAGTTCACCAGCATGCCCAGCAGGCTGGCGGCGGTCATCAGGCCAAAGCCGCCGATCTGGATCAGGCCGAGGATGACCGTTTGCCCGAACAAGGACCAGTGCGTGCCCGTGTCCACCACCGCCAGCCCGGTGACGCAGACCGCCGAGGTGGCGGTGAAGAGGGCCGTGATCCAGCCGCCGCCCTGGCCGCTGCTCTGCGACAGCGGCAGCGCCAACAAGATCGTGCCAATGGCGATTGCCGCGGCGAATAGCAGCACCAGTATGGAGCTTGGGTTCAAAGGGCGGGGGCGAGTCATGGGTTTCATGCGTCCGACAGCGGAAGCTGCGCGGCGGCATTGTCGAAGGGCATCGGGGTGGCCTTGGCCAATGCCAGCCAGGTGACGTGGTCGGGCTGGTGCGGGCGTTGCGGGGCGAGTCGGCCCAACTCGAAATGGGTGGCATGGGCAATCCACACACCGAGCTGCGGCGGCACCTCCTCAACCTCGGCATTGCCGGACGCCAGCACGAACCAGGTCTGGCCCGAGAGCGCCGCATAAGGCGCTCTCTTGGTGGGGCGACGCAGCTCTCCCATCAGACCGGCGCGGCTGACCTTGACCTCATGGATGGCCATCTACAGGCCCTCCGGTCTGCCGCTGGGGCGCAGCGAGTAGACATCGGGCCGGCACATCAACCAGCGCAGCCGGGTCCTTGCGGCAATGGGCTCCAGCGAGCCCTCGCCCTCGTAGCGCACCAGGCAGGCGCCGGCCGGGTAGGGCAGTGGGCCCTTGAGGCTGCCGGCGCCGACCGCCGCCATCGAGAAGATAAGCGCGCAGACCCGGTCAAGCCCGGCCGGCGCACTGCCCTCGTCGGCGTTGAGGTGCTGGCATTGGCCGTGAATCATTTCCGTGCCATCTTGAAAGCGTCCAGAAACGGCAAGCCCGAGGACCAATCGGTGACCTCGGCCAGATTGCTGCCGACCCGGAATTCGGCGGCCGCCGCCGACTCCGCCAGCAGCAGCGCGGCGGTGGAGCCTTGGGAGGCGGCCTTGCGCCGCTCGTCGAGCTTGAAGAACACCCCCAGCAGCAGCACCGGAGGCACCAGGATGTCAGCGATCTGGGCGTTGGTGCAGTAGATCGCCCAGAAGATGCTGCCGATCAGCACCGGCACCAGCACCTGTTGGTCGGGGCGGAGGGGGTCTCGGCGGCTGCTTCGCGTTCCCTGAGCGACGACATGGGGGCTCCAAGAAGTGAGGCCCGCGGCGGCTGCGGGTGGCGCTTGAGGTAGGCCCGCAGCGGCGCCGAACCCCTCAGGGAAGCCCCGGTGGAAGGTCCAGCCGCTCCAGCTCCCGCCCGCGCCGCACCACCAAGGCCCGCTGGCCGGGCCAGAGCCGCACTTCGTCCACCGCGGCCATGCCCTCGGGCACCGGCGGCTCCCACACCTGCGCCGCCGCCGCGTGCGCCGGGGTGTGGGTGATCAAGGCCCACTCGGGGCGCCCAGCCAGGCCCAGGACGGCGCGTCCCTCCCCAAGGTTCTGCTGCCAGACCGGCATCACGAGGCGCGCGGGCCACGGGCGGGTCACGGCGGCCAGCAACTCGGTGCCGGCCACGCCCGCCCAGGCCCGCACGCGGGCACCTTGCCGGGCCTGCGCGGACTGATAACGCGCCCATTGCCAGCGCACGGCCTGGGGCGGGGCCGCCGCGGGCCAGCGCAGGGGCCG
>JBDHSJ010000251.1:0-5293 GCA_039808065.1 Burkholderiaceae bacterium
TCCCAGATGCCCTTGAAGGCGCCGATCAGGATCTTGTCGAGGCGCAGATTGATCTCGTCTTCGGTCCAGAAGAAGGACGAGAAGTCCTGCACCCATTCGAAGTAGGAGACCGTCACACCGCCGGCGTTGGCGATCACGTCGGGCACCACCACGATGCCGCGGTCGGCCAGCACGGCCTCGCCGTCCGGCGTGGTCGGGCCGTTCGCACCTTCCAGGATCAGGCGGGTGTGGATGCGCTTGGCGCGCTCTTCGTTGACCTGGCCTTCCAGCGCGGCCGGGATCAGCACGTCGGTCTTGACGTCCCAGAAGTTCTCGTTGCTGATGGCGTCGGCACCCTTGAAGCCTTCCACGCCGCCGCGCTGGGCCACATGGTCGAGCAGGTCCTGCATGTCGACGCCCTGCTCGTTCTGGATGGTGCCGGTGTGGTCCTGCACGGCCACGATCTTGGCGCCGTTGGCGGCGAACAGCTTGGCAGCGATCGAGCCGACATTGCCGAAGCCCTGCACGGCCACGCGCGCGCCTTCCATGTTGATGCCGAGGCGGCGCATCGCTTCACGGCCGACCACGAACACACCGCGGCCGGTGGCGGCCACGCGGCCCAGCGAGCCGCCCAGGGGGATCGGCTTGCCGGTGACGACGCCGGTCGCGGTGGCGCCGACGTTCATCGAGTAGGTGTCCATCATCCAGGCCATGATCTGGCCATTGGTGTTGACGTCGGGCGCGGGGATGTCCTGCTGCGGGCCGATGATGATGCCGATCTCGCTGGTGTAGCGGCGGGTCAGCTTCTCCAGCTCTTTCTGGCTGAGCATCTTGGGCTCGACCCGGATGCCGCCCTTGGCGCCGCCGTAGGGCAGGTTCACCGCAGCGTTCTTGATGGTCATCCAGGCGGAGAGGGCCATCACCTCTTCCAGCGTCACATCGGGGTGGTAGCGCACGCCACCCTTGCCGGGGCCGCGGGTCAGACTGTGCTGCACGCGATAGCCCTCGAAATGGCCGATGGTGCCGTTGTCCATCTCGATGGGGATGTCCACGATCAGCGCGCGCTTGGGGCGGCGCAAGGTCTCGACCCAGCGCGCCAGGTTGCCCAGATAGGGCTCGACCGCGTCGATCTGGCTCAGATAGGTGCCCCAGGGCGAGTTGCGCGTGGGCGAAACAAAAGACAGGTTCGGCATGACGCCTCCGAAGAATTTTTAGTGGGGCGCACGGTAACCCGAAGAAACCTTGTATGGACAAGTGAACCAACGCCGCTTGGGCATCCCCTCATGCGGGCCGCGCATCGTGGGCCCCGGGGCCGGTTTCAGGTCAGGAGCAGCACCGCCGCGCGGGGCGTGCGGACCGTCGAGCCTTCGCGCGATCGGCCCGCCGCCTCGCTGGCTGGCGATTCAGCGGCTGGCATCCCGCGCTGCGGGGCAGTGCTGCAGCAGCCGCTCCTTCATCGTGTCCAGCGCGTCGAACGAGGGGCGCAGCCCAACCACGGTCCTCCGCATCTCGCGGGGCCGGCGCGGGTCGGCGTCAGGCGCCGCCGCTTCGGGCAGCTGCTGCGCTTGGCGCATGACCTCCAAACGCTCCCAGAGCGCTTGCCATTCGGGGTCTGCCTGGAACGCGGCGGGCGCACACAGGCGCAAGGTCCATAGCAGCCAGTAGGCCTCCTCCGAATAGGTCCAGAGGGCGCGTTGGTGCTGCGCCGATCGCCCCTGGGCACGCTCCCGTGCCGCCTGGCGCTCGGACGGGCTCATGCCCAGCGCGCGCAGGCCATCGATCGGGTGGCCACGCGCCGCCAGCCGAGCCGCCAACTGGGGCAACGCAGTCAGCTGATCCGGCGTGACGGTCTGGCACAGGCGCGCCGCCCGTTCGTTCAGGCTGACGACGCGCTCCCGAACCCCGGCGCGGCCGGAGGTCGGCCAGGCGCCCGAACGGGCCGAGTCCAACCAGCGTTCCGGCTCCGCGCAGAACAACAGCAGGTGGGCCGCCCAATCCAGGTCTTCGGTGCTCGGGCTTTCCTGGGCTTGGGCAATCCAAGGCCCGAAGCCGCGCGAATCCACGTCCTGCAGGGCGGGCGGCCGCGCCTGGGCCGCAGCCAGCCCCAAGGGCAGCAGCACCAGCAACACCCGCACCCTGCTGCGCAAAGCCAATCGCCCTGTCATGCCAAGCTCCCCTTCGTGCGCTGCGGGATGCTATGCCGGCCCGGCCCGATACCATCGCCGGGCCCATGACCAGCCTGGATCTCGCCCTGCTCTACCTCGTGGCCGCCGTGCTCGGCGTGGTGGCCTGCCGCAGCCTGAAGCTGCCGCCCATGCTGGGCTATCTGGTGGTGGGCGTGCTGATCGGCCCCAACGCCCTGGCGCTGACCAAGGATTCCGCCGGCCTGCGTTACCTGGCCGAGTTCGGCGTCGTGTTCCTGATGTTCGCCATCGGCCTGGAGTTCAACCTGCCCAAGCTGCGCGCCATGCGCGCCGTGGTGTTCGGCCTGGGCCTGCTGCAGGTGCTGCTGACCCTGATCGGTGCGGTGCTGGGCAACCAGCTGCTGGCCTTGCTGTTCGGCTGGATGGGCGTGCAGTGGGAGCTGGGCTGGGGCGGCGCGCTGGTGCTGGGGGCGTCCATGGCGATGAGTTCCACGGCCATCCTCGTCAAGCTGATGGCCGAGCGCCTGGAGCTGGAAAGCGAACACGGGCGGCGCGTGATGGGTGTGCTGCTGTTCCAGGACTTGGCCGTGGTGCCGCTGCTGGTGCTCATCCCCGCCCTGGGTTCGGACGCCGGCCAGATGGCCCAGAGCCTGGGCTGGGCGGCGATCAAGGCGGTGCTGGTGCTGGGCCTGCTGCTGTGGGGCGGGCAGAAGGCGATGCGCTGGTGGCTCACGCTGGTGGCGCGACGCAAGAGCGATGAGCTCTTCATCCTCAACCTGCTGCTGGTCACTCTGGGCCTGGCCTGGCTGACCGAACACGCCGGCCTGAGCCTGGCGTTGGGTGCCTTCGTGGCCGGCATGCTGATTTCCGAAACCGAGTTCAAGCACCAGGTGGAGACCGACATCCGGCCCTTCCACGATGTCCTGCTCGGCCTGTTCTTCATCACCATTGGCATGAAGCTGGACTGGCAGCCGGTGGTGCAACAGTGGCCGCTGGTGCTGATGCTGCTGCTCGGCCCCACGCTGGCCAAGTTCCTGCTGGTGGCGGCACTGGCCAAGCTGCTGGGGGCGCCCTCGGGCGTGTCGCTGCGCACGGGCTTGTACCTGGCGCAGGCGGGGGAGTTCGGCTTCGTGCTGCTGGGCCTGGGCGCCGCCAAGGGCCTGGTGGCGCCGCAATGGGAATCGCCCGTGCTGGCGGCGATGGTGCTCTCGATGCTGGCCACGCCGCTGATCGTCACGTACAGCAACCGCATCGTCATGAAGCTGTCCAGCAGCGACTGGCTGCTGCAGTCGGTGCAGCTCACCACCATTGCCAAGAAGGCCTTCAAGAGCGACGCCCACGTCATCATCTGCGGCTTCGGACGCAGCGGCCAGAACCTGGCGCGCCTGCTGGAGGCCGAACGCATTCCGTACATGGCCTTGGACCTGGACCCCGACCGCGTGCGCCAGGCCGCCGCGGCCGGCCAGTCGGTGGTGTTCGGCGACGCCGCCCGCCCGCAGGCCCTGATGGCCGCCGGCCTGAACCGCGCCAGCGCCGTCGTCATCAGCTACCACGACACCCCCTCGGCCCTGAAGGTGCTGCGCCAGGTGCGCGAACACGCCCCCAAGGTGCCGGTGGTGGTGCGCACCGTGGACGACACCGACCTCGACAAATTGCGTGCCGCCGGCGCCACCGAGGTGGTGCCCGAGGCCATCGAGGGCAGCCTGATGCTGGCCAACCATGCGCTGGCGCTGGTGGGAGTGCCCATGCGGCGCGTGCTGCGCATCACCCAGCAGGCACGCGATGCCCGCTACGGCCTGCTGCGCGGCTACTTCCACGGCGCTGACGACGATCTCGGTGACGACCGCGACCAGGTGCGCCTGCGCCCCTTCACCCTGCCCGTCGCCAGCGAGTGGGCCGGCCAGACCGTGGCCGACCTGCTGCTGCCGGCCCAAGGCCTGGCCCTGGCCTCGTTGCGCCGCGCCAATGGCGCGGTGGTGCCGGTGCAGGACACCGCCCTTCTGCAGGGGGGTGACACCCTGGTGCTGAGCGGCACGCCCGAGAGCCTGGGCCGTGCCGAGGAACGATTGCTGAAATGAGCCGTCGACGTCTTTATCTGATGCGCCACGGCGCGGTGAGCTACTTCGACCCGCAAACCGGCGCGCCGCTGCCGGCCGAGACCGTGCCGCTGACCGCCGAGGGCCTTGGCCAGGCACGCGCCGCCGGCCTGCTGTTCGCCGCCCAGGGCGTGCGCTTTGATCGTGTCATCTGCTCCGGCCTGCCGCGCACCCGCCAGACCGCCGCGGCCGTGCTGGCCGAACTGCCCGGCCCGCAAGCCGCCATCGAGGAGCAGCCGGCCCTGCGCGAGATCCACGGCGGCCGGCTGCGCGACATCGCGCCGGCCGAGCTCGATGCGGTGTTCACCACCCTGCAGCGCGGCCCCCTGACGGACGACACCCGCTTCCTGGGCGGCGAGAGCCTGGGCGAGCTGTGGGAGCGCGCTCTGCCGGCCGTTCAGACCCTGCTGGACCAGCCCTGGGAGTGCGCGCTCTGGGTGCTGCACGGCGTCGTCAACGCCGCCCTGCTGAGCCACTGGGTCAGCGGCGGCCAGCGCCTCGTGCTGCCCGGCTGGCAGCAGGACCCGGCCTGCATCAACATCGTTGACCTGGGGGACGCCGGCGACGCCTTGCTGCGCGCGGTCAACCTCAATGCCCAGGACCTGCTGCGCCCGCACGAGCGCCTGAGCACGATGGAAAAGCTGCTGGCGGAATTCAAGCGGCGCTGAGCCTCAGGCCCGCTGCGCGTCGACCACCAGATCGACCAGAGCCTGCGGCAGGTGGTCGGCACAGGCCAGCAAGTCCTGCAGCTCATCCAGGCGGAGTTGCTCGCCGGCCCGCGTGCGCTGCTCGCCAGCCAGGGCCAATTCAGCCAAACGCTCCGCACCCACCATGGCTGCCAGGCCCTTGAGGCTGTGCAGCGCGTGCATCTGCTGCTCGGCCGGCTGCTGGTCCACGTTGGCGCGCAGCTCGGTGGCGGCCTTCAGCAGGCCGCGGCAGCTGCGCTCGAACAGCGGAAGTCGGCCCAGGTAGCGCTCCAGCCCCGCTTGCAGATCCACCCCGAGCGCCTGGCCGCGCGCCAGCAGCTCGTCCGGCAACCGCACGGCGGCCGGCAGCCGCCGCGGCGCCGGCGCG
>JBDHSJ010000252.1:0-5291 GCA_039808065.1 Burkholderiaceae bacterium
CGCACCGCCTGCGCGGCACCCTCGCCAATCTGGGCTACGGCACGCTGTCGGCACCCTTGCTGGCGCTGGAGCAGGGCGCTGCGTCCGATCCCGCCACCGCATGGGCCGGCCTGCGCGCCCAACTGCAGGCCCTGCGGGCGGCCCTGCCGGCTGCCAGTGGCACCGAAACACCTGCCCTGGCACCGCCAGCGGGGCGGCCCGCCGCCGAGGACCTGCAGGCCCTGGATCAAGCCCTGGCGCAGGGCGAGCTGCCCGAGCCGGTGATCCAGCGCATCCTGGCTGCCTTGGGACCGCAGCGCGGCCAAGCCCTGGAAACGGCGCTGGCGGACTTTGAATTCGAGCAAGCGCGCCGCCTGCTGGCGGCGCTGAAGGAGCCACACCCATGAGCTGGGCCGACCCCACCCAAGACCGCCGCCCCAAGCTGCTGCTGGTCGACGACGAACCCGCCAATTTGCAGGTGCTGCGCCAGATCCTCCAGGCGCATTACCGCCTGGCCTTCGCCCGCGATGGTTTCAAGGCGCTGGAGCTGGCCGCGCAGGAGCGGCCGCAGCTGATCCTGCTCGACGTCATGATGCCCGGGCTCACCGGCCTGGAAGTCTGTGCTCGCTTGAAGGCCGATCCCCTGCTGCGCGGCATTCCGGTGCTGTTTGTGACGGCACTCTCCGACCCTGCGCACGAGGCCGAAGGCTTTGCCGCAGGGGCGGTGGATTACCTCACCAAGCCGGTCAGCCCGCCCATCGTGCTGGCCCGCGTGCGCACCCATCTGTCCCTGGTGGCCAGCAGCGAGCTGCGCGCCAGCCGCCTGGCCATCGTGCAATGCCTCGGTCGTGCCGGCGAATACCGCGACAACGAGACCGGTCGCCACGTGATGCGCATGAGCCACTCGGCCCAGCTGATGGGCTTGGCCCTGGGGATGACGGACGACGAGGCAGACGACCTGCTCAATGCCGCCGCCATGCACGACGTCGGCAAGATCGGCATCCCCGACGCCGTGCTGCTCAAGCCCGGCCCGCTGGACCCGGCCGAATGGGAGCACATGCGTCGCCATGCCGAAATCGGAGCCGAGATCATTGGGGAGCACGAAGCGCTGGTGCTGCAGATGGCGCGCCGCGTGGCCCTGCACCACCACGAAAAATGGGATGGCAGCGGCTACCCGCAGGGCTTGGCGGGTGCCGCCATTCCGCTCGAAGCCCGCATCGTGGCCCTGTGCGATGTGTTCGACGCCTTGACGAGCGCGCGCCCCTACAAGCCCGCCTGGCCGGTGGAGAAGGCCACCGCGCTGCTGCAGGCCGAGGCCGGCAAGCATTTCGACCCCGAACTGGTGGCACTGTTCCTCGAGCTTCTGCCCCGCGTGTTGGCCCTTCGGGAGCGCTGGCCGGATTGAGCCGGCGCGCCCGACAGCCTCAGCCCGGACCCGACGTCCGCCGCTCAAGCAGCCGCAGGATGGCCGCGACGACGGCCTCCGGCGCGGCTTCCTGCACGCGGTGGTGGGCCTGCAGCTGGCGCAGTTCGGCCTGCGGGTACAGGCGGTCCAGCTGGCGCTCCGCCTGCTCGGGGTCCACCGCCCAGACGCCGAAGTCCTCGGCGTAGATCACGCCCTTGAGCAGGTCGCGAACCAGGCCTTCGGGCTTGGCGGCGCGCGGGTCGGGCAGGGCCACCAGGCGGATCATCGGCCCGCCAAAAGCACCGGGCTCGGCCAGCAGGCGCTCGCCCAGCGCGTGGATGCCGGCGATCTCGCGCCGCGCCGCGCTCGGTGCGAACAGCCACAGGCCCAGGCGCGTGTACCAGGGGAAGTCGGCCGCGGGCTTGACGGCGCCCGGCGGCAGCGCGTCCACCAGCAGCAGGCCCTCGACCTGCTCCGGGTACTGACGCGCAAAGAGCTGGGCGTACTGCCCGCCCAGCGAATGCCCGACCAGCACATAGGGCGGCGCCAGCCCCTGCTGCTGCAGCAGCTGCTGCAGCCGCACTGCAGCTTGTTCGGGCGGCTGGGGCGTGGGCGCCAGCGCACTGCGGCCGATGCCGGCGCGGTGGTAGGCGAGCAGGTTGCAGCAGTCACCCAGCGCCGCCACCACGGCGCGCCAGGTGTCGAGCGTGAGCATCAGGCCGTTTTCAAACACCAGCGTGGCGCGTGGCTGCGCGACGCGGTGTACCGCGTACTCGACGGCCAGTCCGTCGATTTCGGTCAGCGCCGGCGACCAGGCCGGGACGACCACCTCGGCGGGCGGTGCCAGGGACGCGGGTGCCGCGTCGTCCTGGGCCCAGGCCATGGGCAGGGCGGCCAGCAGGCCGCAGGCCAGCAGAACTTTCCAGCTGCGCATGACCTTACAGCCCCAGTTCGTCCGCCAGGTGGCGGGCCGGGTAGAGCTGGCGCAGCGCCAGCTTGATGGCCGCCTGGTGCACCACCACCGCGCGGTTGTTGCGCTCGTCGAAGGCGAAGCGCCCGGCCAACGAGTCGAGGTTGCCGTCGAACACCACGCCCACCCAGTCGCCTTGGGTGTCGACGGCGGGCGAGCCGGAGTTGCCGCCGACGATGTCGGCGGTGCAAATGAAGTTCAGCGGCGTGGCGCCGGGCAGCTCGCGGCGTAGCGCGGCCAGGCGCGGGCTCAGGTCAAAGGGGCTGGCGCCGGCGAAGCCGTCGGTGCGCGCCCACAGGCCGTCCAGCGTGGTGAACCAGGGCTGACGCAGGCCGCCCAGGGCCACCTCGGCCACGCGACCGAAGGACAGGCGAAGGGTGCCGGTGGCGTCGGGCGGGCTGCCGTCACCCAGCACGCTCCAGCGCGTTTGCGCCAGCGGGTCGGCCTGGGTGCGAACCGGTGTCGTCACCTCGCGCGCATAGGCGTCGAGCACGCCACGGCGCAGCGTGTGCAGCTGGCGGCCCAGCTGCAGCATCGGGTCGTCCACGGCGTCGAAGGCTGCGGGCTCCAGGGTCAGCCAGCGCGCGCGCTGGGCGGCGCTGCCGATCTGCGTGCCAGCCAGCCACTGGCGCGCCGCGCTGCCTGCATCAGCCTGGCCGGCCTTGAGCGTGCGCACCCAGGGGTCGGCGGCGCCCAGGGCCTGTTCGCTGCGCTCGATGTAGCCGGCCAGGCGCAGTTCCTCCAGCACCGGGTGCAGAGGGTGTTCGGCCTTCAAGGCCTCGGCAGCCTCGCGTGCGGCGGCCCCGCTGAAGCGCTCCAGGCGCTGGCCCTCGGGCCGACGCGCCTCCAGCTGCAGGCCGGCCAGGGCCAGGGCGTCTTCCAGCAGCGTGCCCGGAGGCGGGCGCATGGCCACCAGCTCGCGCGCCAGGCGCTGCTGGGCGGCCGCGGCCTTGGCCACCACCTGCCAGGGCTGTTCACTGGCGGCGCGGCCACGCACCAGGTTCTCTTCGCGCTGCTTGGCGCCGAAGAGCTCGGGGTCCTTCAGCGCGGCCAGCTCGCCGCGGCGCGCCTTCAGGCCGTTTTCCAGCGCATTGATGGGTTCCAGTGCCTGGCGGGCCTGCTCCGCGCCCTGGGCGGCATAGCGGTGCAACAGGGCCTGCTCGGCTTCCGCCGCGGCAATCTCGGCGGGCAGCTGCGCGTCGCGCAGGGCGGCGAGCTGGGCCACGGTCAGCAGGCGGTCGGTCTGCCAGGGGTGGCCGGGCACGAACACGGCGTCCTTGAGGCCCAAGGCCTTGCGCGCGGGGCGCAGCCAATGGGTGGGGCGCACCGGCTTGCCCTGGTGGTAGACGCGCAGCAACGCGAAGTCGAAGGCAAAGCGCGGGTAGGCAAAGTTGTCGTCATCGCCGCCGAAGTTGGCGGCCTGGGTTTCGGGGGCCATCACCAGGCGCAGATCGGTGTAGCGCTGGTAGCGGTAGCGCTGCTGCACCGCACCGCCGTAGAGCGACACCAGCTCGCAGTGCTGCTCCTTCGGGCAGCTCGCTTCCAGCTTGGCCACGGCGCTGGCGCGCGCCGCCGGTTCGGCCGGCAGGCTGACGGGGTCGATGCCGATCAGCAGGCGCGCCGTCATGCCCGGGCAAGTCTTTTCGTCCTTGAGCGTGGCGGCCACAAAGCCATGCTTGGCCAGATCGGCCTGGGCGCTGGTCAGCCGGTCGATGCAGTCGCTCACCACATGGTGATTGGTCAGCACCAGGCCCTGGGGCGAGACGAAGCTGCCCGAAGCGCCGTCCAGGTTCAGCGCCGCGCCCTGCAGCTTGGCGACCCAGGCGGCCTCCGGGGCGCGGCCCAGGTGGTCCTTCAGCGGGCCGTGCGGCAGGCGGTCCAAGGGCCACATGCCTTCGGCGGCGTGGGCGGAGGCAAGCAGAAAGGGCAGAAGCAGCAGCGCGCGCATGGGTTGGGGCGGACGGGAAAGGGCGCGCAGGATAGCCCGACAGCCTCCCTAGAATCCGCCCCTCTATGAGCGCCCAAGTCCTCGCCCGCCAGTACCGCCCCCGTCGCTTCCAGGAGTTGGTTGGCCAGGAACATGTGACCCAGGCCCTGGGCAATGCCCTCACCAGTGGTCGCCTGCACCATGCCTATTTGTTCACCGGCACCCGCGGGGTGGGCAAGACCACGGTGTCGCGCATCCTGGCCAAGGCCCTGAACTGCCAGGGGCCGGATGGTCAGGGCGGCGTGACGGCCGAGCCCTGCGGCGTCTGCCCGGCCTGCCGGGACATCGATGCGGGCCGCTTCGTCGACTACGTCGAACTCGATGCCGCCAGCAACCGCGGGGTCGAGGAGATCTCGCAGCTGCTTGATCAAGCCGTCTACAAGCCGGTGGTGGGCCGCACCAAGGTCTACATGATCGACGAGGTGCACATGCTCAGCACCCACGCCTTCAATGCCATGTTGAAGACGCTGGAAGAGCCGCCCGAGTACCTGAAGTTCGTGCTCGCCACCACCGACCCGCAAAAGGTGCCGGTGACCGTGCTGAGCCGCTGCCTGCAGTTCAACCTGCGCCCGCTGCCGCCGCCGCTGGTGGCGCAGCACCTGGCCACCGTGCTGCAGGCCGAGAACATCCCCGCCGAGCCCGGTGCCTTGCGCCTGCTCGGCCGTGCCGCGCGCGGCTCGATGCGCGACGCGCTCTCGCTCACCGACCAGGCCATTGCCTTCGGTGCCGGCCAGCTGCGCGAGGCCGAAGTGCTGGGCATGCTGGGCAGCACGCCGCGCGCCCAGGCCCTGGACCTGCTGGACGCCCTGGCCCACGCCGATGCCGCCGCCCTGGTGGCTGGCGTGGACGGCCTGCGCGCCGCCGGCCATGGCGCGCCGGGCGCCCTGGACGAGCTGGCGCGCTGGCTGCAGCTGATCGCCCTGGCCCAGGCCGCCCCCGAGGCGCTGGAG
>JBDHSJ010000253.1:0-5245 GCA_039808065.1 Burkholderiaceae bacterium
CTGGCGAAGGACCGCGTGCCGCTGAAACCCGGCCCCTGCCTGGACGGTCGCGGCCAGCTGCGCGCCAGCTGGGTGGAGGAAGCCGGCCGCGCCAGCGGCCCCTTGCGCCTGGCTGGCAGCTGGCCGGCCAGCTGTGGCGAGGCCGCCTGGCCGCTGGCCGACCCCGAGCCCGCCAGCTACAACGCCCGGCTGATCGAAGCGATGTGGCGCGCCCTGGGCGGCAGGCTGACCGGCTGGGTGCGCGCCGGCAACGCCCCGGCCGATCGGGCGCCCAGCTTCGAGCTGAGCTCGCCCCCGCTTGCGGACGTGGTGCAGGACCTCAACAAGCACAGCAACAACCTGATGGCCGAACAGCTCTGGCTGACCCTGGCCCTGCAGGCCGGCAGCGAGCCCGCCACGGCCGAGGCCGCGCGCCAGGGCCTGCGCCAATGGCTGCGCCAACGCCTGGGCTGGCCGGAGGACGGCTGGCAGCTGGACAACGGCTCCGGCCTGGCGCGCGGCTCGCGCCTCAGCGCCGCCCAGCTCGGTCAGCTGCTGCAGGCCGCCTGGGCCAGCCCGGTGATGCCGGAATTCATGGCTTCCCTGCCCATCGTGGGCGAGGACGGCACCTTGCGCCGCGAACCCGAGCGCTTCGGCGCCGCGCGCGGTCGTGCCCATCTGAAAACCGGCAGCCTGCGCGATGTGCAGGCCGTGGCCGGCTACCTGCTCACCGCGCGCGGCGAGCGCCTGATCGTCGTGGCGATGATCCAGCACGAGCGCGCCGGCGCCGGTCGGCCGGTGCTGGACGCCCTCATCCGCAGCCTGGCCCAGTGAAACTGATGTCCCCCCCGAAGCGCCTCCGGCGCCTCCCCCCGAGGGGGCGCCACC
Source organism: Burkholderiaceae bacterium (assembly GCA_039808065.1). Classification (GTDB taxonomy): domain Bacteria; phylum Pseudomonadota; class Gammaproteobacteria; order Burkholderiales; family Burkholderiaceae_C; genus Inhella. The sequence goes on from JBDHSJ010000253.1 coordinate 868, forward strand.
AGCGGCCCGGCAAAGCCGGTTCCGCGGTGGCACTTGATGGCACTTGCTTCATTCGTCCTGACTTGCGCGTTACGCAAAGGAGCTGCTGAAAACATGACCGCCAATGCTGCGAACCGCTGGCAGATTCACCCCGATGTGGCGCGCGCCGAGACCCTGGACAAGGCCTTCTACCTGGACCCTGCCCTGCAGCCCCTGCAGCAGGAACGCCTGTTTGCGCGCAGCTGGCAATGGCTCGGCGATCTGGCCGATGTGGCCGAGCCCGGCAGCCTGGCACCGCGCCAGCTCCTGCCCGGCAGCCTGGACGAACCCCTGCTGCTGGCGCGCGATGCCGCGGGCACGCTGCGGGCACTCAGCAATGTCCGCACGCATCGCGGCAATCTGCTGGTGCACGAGCCCTGTCGGGCGGCCAAACAGATCCGCTGCGGCTACCACTCGCGCCGCTTCGAACTCGATGGCCGCATGGTCTTCATGCCGGCCTTCGAAGGCGCGCATGACTTTCCCCGCCCCTGCGACGACCTGCCGCGCCTGGATCTGCAGCAATGGGGCGGCCATGGTTTCGTCGCCCTGGAGAGCCCCCTGGCCGGCTTCGACGCCTTCTTCGGCCCGCTGCAAGAGCGCCTGCACTGGCTGCCGCTGCGGGACTTCCAGAACGACCCCGCCGCCAGCCGCGACTACGAGTTCGACGCCCATTGGGCGCTCTACGTCGAGAACTATCTGGAAGGCCTGCACATCCCCTTCGTGCACCCCGGCCTGACCCAGACCCTCGACCTGGCCAATTACCGCTATGAGCTGCAGGACTGGGGCAATCTGCAGCTGGCCACCGCGCGCGAAGGCGAAGCCGCCTTCGAGCTGCCGCCCAGCAGCGCCGAGTACGGCCAGCGCATCGCCGCCTACTACTACTGGGTGTTCCCGAACCTGATGCTGAACTTCTACCCCTGGGGGCTGTCGCTGAACCTGGTGCAGCCGGTGGGCATGGCGCGCACACGCGTCAGCTTCCGCTCCTACGTGTGGAAGCCCGAGCTGCGGGGCCAGGGCGCCGGCGGCGCGCTGGACGAAGTGGAGCTGGAAGATGAAGCGGTGGTGATGACCGTGCAGCGCGGCCTGCGTTCGCGCTTCTACAAGCACGGCCGCTACTCGCCCACGCGCGAGCAGGGCGTGCACCAGTTCCACCGCCTGATTGCGCAGGCCATGCAGGACTGAACGGCATCGTCAAATCCGCCGAACCACCGCCGCGCCCCCACGCCCCAGACTGGGCGTATGACGACCCGACTCCCGACCTACTTCATCTCCCACGGCGGCGGCCCCTGGCCCTACATGGACGGCCCCTTCCGCCGCCGCTTCGACGTGCTGGAGCGCACCCTGGCCGGCATCCCCGCCGAGCTGCCGGCGCCGCCCCGCGCCGTGCTCGTCGTCACCGCGCATTGGGAGGCGCCGCAGTTCCTACTCTCTGCCCACCCGCAGCCGGGCATGCTGTACGACTACAGCGGCTTCCCGCCCCACACCTACGCGGTGCGCTACCCCGCCCCGGGCGACCCGGCCCTGGCGGCCCAGGTGGCCGGGCTGCTGCACGCCGGCGGCCTGCACGCCGGCCTGGACGCCGAACGCGGCTTCGACCATGGCAGCTTCACCACCCTGCAGCCCATCTACCCGCAGGCCGATGTGCCGGTGGTGCAGATGTCCCTGCAACAGGACCTGGACCCGGCCCTGCACCTGCACGCCGGCCGCCTGCTGGAGCCTTTGCGGGACGAGGGCGTGCTGATCCTGGCCAGCGGCCTGAGCTTCCACAACCTGCGCGCCTTCGACGCCCGCGGTGCCGCCGCCTCCCAGGCCTTTGACGGCTGGTTGCAGCAAGCCGTGCTGCAGAACGACCCGGCCGAGCGCGCCGCGCGCCTGATGCGCTGGGCCGAAGCACCCGCCGCCCGCCAAGCCCACCCGCGCGAGGACCACTTGCTGCCGCTGATGGTGGCGGCTGGCGCGGCCGGGGCCGATGCGGCCTCGCTGCACTATCACGAGGATGATTTCTTCGGCGGGCTGGCGGTGTCGGGGTTTCGGTTTGAGGAGAACTGAGGCCGAGGGCTTTCTTACGCTGGCGAGGGCTTGGTCAGCGCGACTGAAAGGGCTTGCAACTCAATCGCAATGGGTTGCACGGTAATGCCGGGGGTAGCAGCCAGCGCGCCAACTGAGGGCCGCCTGGCAGCGCTTCTTGCCGTTAGCTGCCCACCTGGCACTGGCCCACCTGGACGAGCTTGCACCCTCGCCACTACGTTGGCCGTCTCGCAGTGGCGAGCGCCCACGCGATTGCATGGAGCGCGTCAATCCGCGTTACTGGATCCAACCATGTGACATGGCTCAGCAATACACGCCACGTGCAGGCAGCAACAATCCCTCAGCGACAAAGCCGTCTTGTGGAGAGACTGACTCGAAGACTCTCGGCAGATCAAATTCAAACGGAGGTCGCCAGCAGTGCGCAACCAATTGCATGAAGGATGCGCGTTTCGGAGTCACTCTCTTACGTCATGCAACAAGTTGCGCCCTCAAACAGAATTCAGAGTGTTGATGCTCTCCGCTCAATTGCGATCTTCGCTGTGATCGCAATACACACGACGCCATTCAAGACTCAGTCGCTACCGATTAGCGACACCTTAAATATAGCCATCGTAATCAACCAGCTGGCGCGGTTTGCCGTGCCATTCTTTTTCATCCTTTCAGGCTACTTTTGGGCCGGAAAGTTCAGCAAGACCGATGAAATATTCGGGCCAACAGTAGCACTGGCAAAGAGGACTGCCATTTTATTCTTCGCATGGTCCCTCATCTATTTACTCCCTTGGGGCACCTTCAACTCCATCGGACGCAATTCGGCCGAACTTTCCGAGGCACTGAAATTGAATATTTCAAATGTTCTGGAGAATCCATTTACTGCACTTACACAAGGCACAAAAGGGCATCTGTGGTTCTTGGCTAGCCTGCTATGCAGCCTCGGCATTTCATCGGTGCTCATTCGCGCGGGACTCACGGGCCTACTTGCCGTCTTATCAGTGACGCTGTACGCAATAGGACTCGCCGGGGGCGCCTATAGCGACAGTCCACTGGGTTTTCATGCCGCATACAATTTTCGGAATGGGCCATTCTTTTCGTTGATATTCTTTGTGACGGGCTATTTTCTCCAAATGGCCAAGCCCCATCGATCGTGGTTCTCGATTGGGTTACTGGTGGCCGCCATCGGTGTCGCCATTCACTTTTCGGAGTTGCTCATTCTGAAGTTGAATTGGGGCACCACAATGGCACAGGACTATGTCTTTGGAACGTACTTTTTCGGCATGGGCGTTGCAATGATGGCTCTATCGAATAGCAGTCTGTTCAGTTTTCGTGGCTCTGGCACGATAGGCCCCCTAGTACCCGGAATATATGTATCCCACCTGATCTTCGTGGACCTCTTGGCACCTGCGGATCGTGCATTTTCTGCCTTCTATTTTTGGTCTTTTTTATATCCAGCGTTGGTGTTCTTGCTTTCGTACTTGTTTGCATGGTTCCTGTCGAAGTTCTCATTCACACGGAATCTAGTCAAATAGTGGTACTGCAATCAGGTTGGTTTAGTTCGCTGCCTGGCCTCCAATCATTTGGTTCAATCGTATTGAGAAGCCTTCGAAAACTGAACCATCCTGCCTCAGGGGGCGCGCCCTTGCCGACCGTCGCCAACTGGGCATGGCCCGTGGGGACACTGGTGGGTCCAGTCAGCCGCTTCCGGCAATCAAGCTAACGGGCATCCACGATCAATTGGGTTTGAAACCGCCGAGTCTGATGTCATCCTGCAGCCGCCTGGCGGCCCTGAATCCGCAATCTGCGACTGAGTTCTCAGGACTTTTGCATCGGGCGCGTCAGCGCGTGGCGTCGACCGACACACCTTGACCGCAAGATGGCCCCACGAGACGGGCCGACTCGTGGGGCCGCGCATGGCCAGACGGGTGCAAGCTGTCCAACTTGTCAATGCCTCAATATGTAAGTTCTGTCTTGACAGAAATTTCAGACCGCCTAGCATCGACCCCATGCAACTCACCGACATCGCCCGCCGCTTCATCGTCCACTGGGGCGAGATGGGCAGCAGCTGGGGCGTCAACCGCAGCGTCGCCCAGATCCACGCCCTGCTCTTCTTCCACGGCCAGCCCCTGCATGCCGAGGAGCTGGCGGACACGCTCGGAATCGCCCGCAGCAATGTCAGCACGAGCCTGAAGGAGTTGCTGAACTGGAACCTCATTCGCATCACCCAGGTGCTGGGCGACCGGCGCGATTACTACGAGACCAGCTCCGACGTCTGGGAGCTGTTCCGCACCATCGTGCGGGAGCGCAAGGAGCGCGAGTTCGACCCCACGGTGCGCCTGCT
>JBDHSJ010000254.1:0-5224 GCA_039808065.1 Burkholderiaceae bacterium
ATCTGGTCGTTGCGGTAGCTCAGCAGCAGGCGCGGCTCCAGCATCAGCTCGGGAGCTTCCTGGCTGCGCAGGCTCAGCTCACCCACCGCCTCCAGGGCGCCGCGCGGAAAGTAGTCGATGGTGCCGCGCGCCACCATGCGGAACAGCGCGTCGTAGGTGTTCGACACCACCTTCAGGCCGGCGGCGCGCAGGATGGTGGTGTCCACCCAGCCCACCCCTTGGCCGGCAGTCAGGCCCGCCAGGTCTTCGAGCTTGCGCACGGCGGCAAATTGCGCCTGCCGGTCCTTGTGAATGATGAAGACGCGCTGCCCCATCAGGCCGCGGTAGAGCGGGATGTAGATGGGCCGGGCCAGGCGCTCGGCCTCGTCGTTCAGTGCGGCCCACATGAAGTCGATCTGCCCCTCGCGCAGGGCGCGGAAGGCACGCGGGCGCTCCATCGCCATGTCGGTGGGCTCGAAGCTGGCTTCCACGCCCTGGGAGGCCAGCGCGAGCTGCAACAGTGAAAGCGCGAAGTTCAGGCGCAGATCCTGGGGCAGCAGCGCGAGCTGGGCGTAACGCAGCACCACCCGCGCCGCAGCCGGGCGCGCCGAAAGGCCCAGCGCCGCGGCCGCCAGCCAGCGGCGGCGTGGCCAGTAAAAGGGGGGTGGAGCTTCCGGGGCCATGGTTCAACTCTATGCGCCCAGGCCGCGGCCGAGAATCCGGCCATGCCGAACGACGACTCCCTGTTCAGCGCGCTGCGCGCCGCCTTCCCCGCCGATCTGGACCGCATTGCCCTCACCGTCTGGGACCAGGAGGGCCAGCCGGCCTACACCTGGCGGGACCTGGAGCGCGGCTCGGCCATGCTGGCCCATCTGTTCACCGACCTGGGGCTGCAGCCCGGCGAGCGCCTGGCCTTGCAGGTGGAAAAGTCGGTCGAGGCGCTGATGGTCTGGCTCGCCTGCCTGCGCAGCGGCCTGGTGCTGGTACCACTGAACCCGGCCTACCAGGCCGCTGAGCTGACGCACTTCTTGAAGGACGCCGAACCGCGGCTGCTGGTGTGCGCGCCCGAGGCCTTCGGCCGTCACAGCAGCCTGGCTTTCCAGCTCGGGGTGGAGTGGGTGTTCACGCTGGGCAGCGAGCGCCAGGGCACGCTGCTGGAGCGCGCCAGCTTCCACACCGACCAGCACGCCCCCCTGCCCCGCCAGGCCGACGACCCGGCCGCCATCCTCTACACCAGCGGCACCACCGGGGTGTCCAAGGGCGCCGTGCTGACGCATGGCAACCTGCTCAGCAACGCCCGCACCCTGGTGGCGGTGTGGGGCTGGCAACCGCAGGCCGATGTGCTGGTGCACGCCTTGCCGATCTTCCATGTGCACGGCCTGTTCGTGGCCAGCCATTGCGCGCTGCTCAGCGGCAGCCCGATGCGCTGGCTGCAGCGCTTCGAGCCCGCCGCGGTGTGCAGCGCCCTGCAAGGCGCCACGGTCTTCATGGGCGTGCCCACGCTGTACACGCGCCTGCTGGCCCACCTGGGCTTCACCCGCGAGCTTGTGGCGAGCGTGCGCCTGTTCATCAGCGGCTCGGCCCCGCTGCAGGCCGAGACCTTCGACGAGTTCGAGGCCCGCACCGGCCAGCGCATCCTGGAACGCTACGGCATGAGCGAGACCGGCATGCTGACCAGCAATCCGCTGCACGGCGAGCGACGCCGCGCCAGCGTCGGTCCGACCCTGCCGGGCGTGCAATTGCGCATCGACCAACCCGACGCCGAGGGTGTGGGCGGCGTTGAGGTCAAAGGCCCGAACGTGTTCGCCGGGTACTGGAAGCGCCCGGAGTTGAATGCCAGCGAGTTCACACCCGACGGCTACTTCCGCACCGGCGACATGGGCCGGCTGGACGCCGAGGCTTACCTGCACCTGGTGGGCCGCGCCAAGGACCTGGTCATCACCGGCGGCTTCAACGTCTACCCCGCCGAGGTGGAGATGCACCTGAACGAGCTGGCCGGCGTGCAGGAATCCGCCGTGATCGGCCTGCCGCATCCGGACTTCGGCGAGGCCGTTACCGCGCTGGTGATCCCGCGGCCGGGCGCCAAGCTGGACGAGACCGCGCTCATCCAGGCCATGCGTCAACGCCTGGCTGCCTTCAAGTGCCCCAAGCGCGTGCTGATCTGCAGCCAACTTCCCCGCAACGCCATGGGCAAGGTGCAAAAGAAACTGCTGCGGGAACACCATGCCCAGCTCTACCGATAACAGCCGCTGCCCGCGCTGTGGCGGCGGCTTCCATTGCGGCGCCAGCGAGTCCCGCTGCGACTGCTTCGAGCTGAAGCTCAGCCCCACCCTGCGCGCCGAGCTGGCCCAGCGCTACCGCGGCTGCCTGTGCCTGGCCTGCCTGCGCGAGCTGGCAGCGCCCTCGCAAGCGCCCGTGCCGGGCGCCAGCGCGTAAGCTTTCGCGCATGCTGCTGCACCGTCGCTCACTGCTGCTCCTGGGGAGCCTGAGCCTGGGCGGCACAGCGCGCGCCGAAACGCTGCGCGTGTTTGGCAACGACAGCTACCCACCCTTGGTCCACCAGCAGGATGGCCAACCCGCCGGCCTGCTGGTGGACATCCTGCGTCGCAGCGAACCCCTGACGGGCGACCGCTTTGCCATCGAGCTGATGGCCTGGAAGCGTGCCCAGTCCCTGGCGGAACGCGGCGAAGGCGGCTTGCTGGGCGTGACGCCCAACCCCGAGCGCGACGTCTGGCTGGACTACTCCCAACCGCTGCGCCACGACCCGGTCGGCCTGGTGGTGCGGCGCGGCCAGGGCTTTCAATTCACGAAGCTGGACGACCTGCAGGGCCGGGTGCTGGGCATGGGGAATGGCGTCAGCTACGGAGCCGAGCTGGATCGCGCCCTGGCCAGCGGCCGGCTGCGTGTGGAACGCGACTGGGGCAGCGAGCGCCGCCTGCGCATGCTGCTGGCCGGCCGCCTGGACGTGGCCCTGCTGGGGGGTGGCGCGGCAGGGCTGGAACGTGTGCTGGCGCGCGACCCCGAATTGGCCGCTCGGCGCCAGGAACTGGAGCTGCTGACCAGCCCGCTGCTGCTGGATCCGCTGCACCTGGCCTTTCCCAAGCGGCTGGGCATGCGCGCCGCGTTGCAGCGCTTTGACCTGGCGCTGGCGCAGCTCCTGCCGCCCGCCCGAACCTCGACCGAACCCGCGCTGCCGCGCTGATCAGCTGTTCAGCAGGCGCTGCAGCGCGATCTGCAGCACCTTGGCATCGCTGCTGGCGCGGTGCCGGCCAATCGAAAGCTCACTGCGCACGCGCGTCACGGTGTCATGCCAGCACAGCGCCTGGTGTTCGTCCAGCAAGGTGCGCAGATCTTCCAGCTTGAAGGCCGGCGCGGCCTCGGCGGCTTCAAACAGACGGGCCAGCCAGGGGTAATCCTGGGCCCAGCCGTCGCAGTAAACGGTCTGCCCGGCCAAGCGCTGATTCAGCTGCTCTGCCACCCAGCTGCTGGGCCGCCCATGGCTGCTCAGCAGCTGGCGCTCAATGCCATGCAAGGCCGCCGCGCCTTCGTCCCAGTGCGACCAATCGGCCTCCGGCTGCACCAGGGTGCAGAACAGCTGCCCGTTGGGGTCCACGAAGCCCACCTCGATGGGGTAGCTGCCGCGACCAAAGCCGCTGGCCTCGATATCGATGAAGGCGGGGAGCTGCATGCATGGACTGTAGGCAGGCCGGGCGGCGCCGGCATGGGGATTTCCATCAAGCTGCGCGCTGTTCAGCACCCGGCTTTGCGCGCATCATGGGCACCTTGCTACCGCCCGAGTCCGCCCCGTGTCCGCCCACGAAGAACGCCGCCAATTCGCTCGCATCCATTTCGATGCCCAGGCCCAGCTCAGCACGGTGGACACGCGCCTGGACGTGCAGCTGCTCGACATCTCCCTGCAGGGCGCCCTGGTGCGCCTGCCCGCCGGCCTGAGCCTGGAGCCCGGCGAACCCTGCCTGCTGGCCCTGCGCCTGGGCGATGTGACCATCAAATTGGCCGCTGAGCTGGCCCATGTGAAAGCCGATCACGCCGGCCTGCAGTGCCGCTCGATCGACCTGGAGTCCATCAGCCATCTGCGCCGCTTGGTGGAGGTGAACCTGGGCAAGCGCGAGCTGCTGGAGCGGGAGCTGCGCGCCCTTGTGGCGTGAAGCGCCATAGTTCGGGTTAGCCCGTTTGCGGCCCGGCGCACACCGCGCAAACTGACCTCTCCTCCCCCAGAAGAAGGAGCCCGCCATGGCCCGTTCCCGTTCGCTGCTGCAGCGTCTGCGCCTGCTGAGTCTTGGCCTGATGGCCGGCCCCGCCCTTGCCCAGACCCCTCTGAACCTGTGCATGGAGAACGCCGACAACGTGCCCTGGATCATGATGGGCGGCAAGCCCGGCTATGTGCAGATCATGATGAGCCATGTCGAGAAAACCGTGGGCTTCCCGGTCAAGGTGACGCCCATGCCCTGGAAGGACTGTCTGGCCGGGGTGAAGGCCGGCACCATTGATGGCGCCGTCAGTGCCAGCCACAACAAGGAGCGTGCCGATTACGCGGACTACCCCATGAACCTGAATGGTGAAGTGGATGCGACCCGCCGCATGTACCGCACCTCGTACCACTTCTACAAGGGCAAGGGCAAGGCCCTGGCCTGGGACGGCAAGGCACTGAAGGCCGATGGTCTGCTGGGCGCGCAGCAAGGCTTCTCGGTGGTGGCCCAGCTGAAGGAGTTGGGTGCCAAGGTGGAGGACAACACCCCCACGGCCGATGAAGTGCTCAAGCGCGTGGCGGCAGGCAAGTACCTGGCGGGCGTGGTGCAAGTCAACGAAGGTGACGCCACCCTGAGTGAAAACTCCGCGCTGCGCGACGCCGTGGAGAAGGTCAACCCGGCTTTGGTCGAGAAGCCCTACTACACGATCTTCTCCAAGACCTACACCGCCAAGAACGCCTCCACCGCCCGGGCCGTCTGGAACGCCATCCTGAAGGTGCGCAACGATGCCGGCTTCAAGTCGGAAGTGGCCTCACTCACCAAGGGCAGTGAATGAGTGATCGCAAGGCGGGCAGTTACCGCATCTGCCCGCTGTGCGAGGCCGCCTGCGGCCTGCGCATCGAGCACGCCGGCGGCCAGATCACCCGCATCCGCGGGGCCGAGGACGACCCCTTTTCGCGCGGCTACCTCTGCCCCAAGGCGGTGGCGCTGAAGGACCTGCACGAGGATCCCGACCGCCTGCGCCGCCCGCTGGTCAA
>JBDHSJ010000255.1:0-5198 GCA_039808065.1 Burkholderiaceae bacterium
GCGGCCTGCGGCCCGAGCAGATTGCCGCCATCACCTTCACCAACAAGGCTGCGCAGGAAATGCGCGAGCGCGCCAAGGAGCTGGTGGGCGGCAAGGCGGCGGCCAAGCTGACCATCTCCACCTTTCACGCGCTGGGCGTGCGCTTTCTGCGCGAAGAAGGGCCGCTGCTGGGCCTCAAGCCGCAGTTCTCCATCCTCGACAGCGACGACGTGGTGGGCCTGATTCGGGACTGCGCCAGCACCACCGACGCCAAGCTGCCCAAGATCTGGCAGTGGCAGATTTCCATGTGGAAGAACGAGGGCCTGGACGCCGCCGGCGCGCTGGCCGTGGCCGAGAGCGAATCGGAGCGTCAGGCGGCCGTGATTTTCCAGGCCTACAGCGAGCGCCTGGCCGCTTTCCAGGCGGTGGACTTCGACGATCTGATCGGCCTGCCGCTGAAGCTGCTGAGCAGCAATGAAGAAGTGGCCGCGCGCTGGCAACAGCGCTTCCGCCATGTGCTGATCGACGAGGTGCAGGACACCAATGCCGTGCAGTACGCGCTGCTCAAGGGCCTGGTGGGCAGCAGCGGCATCTTCACGGCCGTGGGCGACGACGACCAGAGCATCTATGGCTGGCGCGGCGCCACGCTGGAAAACCTCAAGAGCCTGCAGACCGACTACCCGGCGCTGCAGGTGATTGCACTGGAGCAGAACTACCGCTCCACCAGCGCCATCCTGCGCGCCGCCAACCATGTGATCGCCGCCAACCCCAAGCTCTTCGAGAAGAAGCTCTGGAGCGACCTGGGTGAGGGCGAGCCGGTGACGGTGCTGGAGTGCGACGACGAGCTGCACGAGGCCGAGCGTGCCGTCGCCCGTCTCGTTGCCAAAAGGAATGCCGACGGCGCGAACGGCAAGTGGAGCGACTGCGCCATCCTCTACCGCGCCAACCACCAGGCCAAGCTGTTCGAGCAGGCGCTGCGCCGCGCCCAGGTGCCCTACAAGGTCAGCGGCGGCCAAAGCTTCTTTGAGCGCGCCGAGATCAAGGACCTGTGTGCCTGGCTGCGCCTGCTGGTGAATCCGGACGACGACCCGGCTTTCTTGCGCGCCGTCGCCACGCCCAAGCGTGGTATCGGCCACCAGACCCTGGCGGCACTCGGCCAGTTCGCCGGCGCGCGCAAGATCTCGCTGTTCGAGGCCCTGTTCCACGAGAGCCTGGACACGGTGATGAGCCCGCGCCAGCTGCATGGCCTGCACGACTTCGGCCGCTATGTGAACGAGCTCGCGGCGCGGGCCCAGAGCGCCGTGGGCGGCGGACCGGCGCGCACGCTGGCGATGGCCTGGCTCGAGGAGATCGGCTACGAAGCCCATTTGATGGACGGCGAGGACAGCGAGAAGACCGCCGCCAACCGCTGGAGCAATGTGCTCGACTTCGTCGACTGGATGGCGCGGCGCTGCGGTGGTGAGGGGACGGACCGCGAGGAGGCCACCCTGCTCGATGTGGCCCAGACCCTGAATGTCATCCTCAGCCTGATGGAGCGCGGCGACGACCAGGACCAGCTGGTGCTTTCGACCCTGCATGCCTCCAAGGGCCTGGAGTGGCCGCATGTGGTGCTGGCCTCGGTGGTGGAGGGCCTGCTGCCCTTCCATTCCGACGACGATCCCATCACCCCCGAGCGCCTGGCCGAGGAGCGCCGCCTGATGTATGTGGGCATCACGCGCGCCCGCCGCACGCTGGCGGTCAGCGTGCTGCGCCGGCGCAAGAAAGGCCGCGAGATGCTGATGGCGCGGCCGAGTCGCTTTGTGGAAGAAATGCGCCTGGGCGAAGGCGGCCCCAAGCGCGACCCGCGCGCCGAGCTGCTGGCGCTGAAGGCGCGCATGGCGGCCGAGGTGGCGGCGCGGGAGACCAACGCCCCGAAGGAGAAGCCTTGATCCTGCTCTTGCTGGCCGCGCTCTGCGGGGCCGTGTTCATCGCCGCCGATCTGGCCCTGCTGCCCGCGGCCCTGCGCCTGGCTGCCAAGCCGGCCGCCACGCTGCTGCTGATGGCCTGGGCCTGGCCGCGCGGCGCGCAGCAGTTCCTGCAGCGGCGCTGGCTGCGCGTGGGCCTGGTGTTCTCCCTGGGCGGTGACGTGGCCCTGCTCTGGCCCGAGCAAGGCTTTCTGCCCGGGCTGGTGAGCTTTCTGCTGGCGCACCTGGCCTTCATCCGCAGCATGACGACGCAGTCGCGTTTCGGGCGCCCGCTCTGGCCCTTTGCCGGTTACGCGGGCCTGGCCGGCTTGCTGATCGGCCTGGTGCTGTGGCCGGGCCTGCCGGCCGATCTGCGGGCGCCTGTGCTGGTCTATGTCGCCGTGCTGGTGGCCATGGCCGGCCAGGGCGCGGCCTGGTGGGTGCAGGCGCGCAGCCCGGCGGCGGGCTTTGCCGCGCTCGGCGGCGCGGCCTTCCTGGTGTCAGACAGCCTGATCGCCATCGACCGCTTTGCCGGCGGCGTGCCGCTGGCCACCGTCTGGATTCACAGCCTGTACTGGCTGTCGCTAGCGCTGATGATCAGCGCGCTGCCTTCGCGCCTCGCAAGGTGGCGCTGATCTCATGCGCCAGCGCCAGGCCGTCCACCGGCTTGTGGCGCACCGGCAGGCCGGCGGCCAGCAGGGTCTGCACCCGCTCTGGCGTGGTCTCTCCGGTGATGACCCAGGCCGGCGCCTCGCAGCCCTGCGCGCGCAGGGCCTCCAGTGCGTCCAGCCCCGTCACTTCGTCGCGCAGCCGGTAGTCCAGCACCAAGGCCTCGGGCTGCCACTGCGGGCTCAGGCAGCTGAGGGCTTCGGTGACGCCGCTGGCCGTGCGCACGCTCCAGCCCAGGGTCATCAGCAACTCGGCCAGCGCGTCGCGAATGGCCACTTCGTCGTCCACCACCAGCAGCCGGTGCCCCGGCCCGCCCGGCGTGGCGCTGCCTGTCAGTGCGGCCGGTACAGCCACGGCCTGCGAGCTGCCCAGCGGCAGCCAGAGCGTGAAACTGCTGCCCTGGCCGGGCTGGCTCTCCAGCTTCAGCTCCAGCCCCAGCAGGTTCACCAGCCGACGCACGATGGCCAGGCCCAGGCCCAGACCCTGCGCGCGGTTGCGGCCCGAGTTGTTGATCTGGAAGAACTCCTCGAACACGCGCTCCTGCAGATCCGGCGGAATGCCCGGGCCGCTGTCCTGCACGCACAGTGCGGCGCGCTCGCCTTCGCGCAGCAGCATCAGGCAGATGCGGCCTTGGGTAGTGAACTTGAGCGCATTGCTGAACAGGTTGCTGAGGATGCGGCGCAGCAGCGCGGGGTCGGTGTGCATGCGCAGCAGCTCGCCCGGCGGCAGCTCGGGCAGCACGCAGTCGAAGGCCAGGCCCTGCTGGCTGGCCTGCGGCGCGTAGTCATCCGCACAGCGGCGCAGCAGTTCCACCAGGTCCACCTCTTCGGCCTGCACGGCCACGGCGCCAGCGTCCAGCTGCGAGACCTCCATCAGGCTGTTCAGCAGGGTCTGGCTGTCCTGGAGTGCGCGGCGCAAGCCCGCGCCCACCTGGGCCAGTCGCTCGTCCTTCTGCTGGCTGGCCAGGGCCTGCACGGTGGCCACGTGGTAGCTCAGGGCCGTCAGCGGCTGGCGCAGGTCGTGGCTGGCGGCGGCGAAGAAGCGCGTCTTGGATTCGCTGGCGCGCTCGGCGCGGTCGCGCGCCGAGCGCAACTCGTCGGCCAGGCGCACCAAGCGCACCTGGGCGCGGCCCTCGCCCTGCACATGACGCACCAGCACGGCAAACATCAGCAGCAACAGGCCGGCCACGACCAGACCTTCCAGCGTGCCGCGCGCCAGCCAGCCCAAAGCCAGGCTGCCGCCATAGATGGCGACCCAGAGCAGGTAGGCGCGCACATCCCCGGCCACCGTGGCCACGGCACCGGCGGCATTGCCCACCAGCACCATGGTCAACAGGTAATGCCAATGGCTGTGTGGCTGCAGGAAGACCAGCACGAACAGGGCGGCGTGCATCAGGCCCAGGGCGGCCAGCACCGCCGTCATCTGGCGCAGGATGCGGCCCGCCGGCCAGCCGGCAGCCAGACTGCGCTCCAGCAGCAGGCTGCGGCCCCACAGGCCCAGGGTCATCACGCCCAGGTAGAGCCAGGCGCCCCAGCCGGCTCCAGCCTGGTAGGCCGCCCAGGCCACGGCCAGGTCCACCAGGAAGCGTGGGCCGCGCACCTGGCGCACGCCCTCGCGCAGCAGCAGCAGGCGCTCGGCCTGCAGCTGCTCCAGCTGGGCCGGGTTCAGTGCCCTGACTTCAGCTGGCGCCGTCACTGCGCGCCCGATGGGCGGCCTCGCCGCGGCTGCGCACCTGCAGCGCCGCCAGGATCGCCCGCACATGGCTCTTGACCGTGGTGTCGCCGATGCCGAGCAGGCGGGCGATCTGCTTGTCCGACTGGCCGCGCATCAGCTGCTCCAGCACGTCGATCTGGCGCGGCGTCAAGCTGGGGTAGAGCATGGCCAGGTCCAGCGGCGGCAGGCCGGCCCGGGCCGGTGCGGCCGGGGGTGTCGAGGGCTTGCCGCCCGAGAGCACGGTCTGCAGGGTGTCGATCAGCTCCTGCGCGCCGGCCGACTTGCGCACATAGCCGGCCACGCCGAGGTCCAGCGCGCGGCGCATCACCGGCTCACGGTCGTCGCCCGAGACCACGATGATGGGCGCCTGGCAGCCCTGCGCGCGCAAGGCGCTGATGGCGGCCGCACCATCGCTCTGTTCGAGCCACCAGTCGAGCAGCACCAGTTCGTAAGGGATGGATTGCACGAGTTGTCGTGCGGTGTCGAGGTCGCGGGCCTTGTCGAGCGAGAGCTCGGGCATCACCACCTGCAAGAGCATTTCCAGCGATTCACCGATCAGCTGGTGGTCTTCGATCCAAAGGGCGCGCATGCGTAAGCTTAGAAATGAATCGGGCCGCGGAACGCGGCCGTTCCGCAGCCCGACCGCCCCCCCGTTCCCCCTGAAGGCCTCATTCGAGGATGACAGCGCTGACGGAGACTGTAGGGGGCTGTGATGCATTCTCTGCTCCTTCGGAAGAAGGAGTGTCTGCGGGTGCGATGCTCTGCGCCTTTTCGCACGGGGATCTGGACATGCGCTGGCTGTGGTGGGGGAGTGCCGCTGTTCTGCTGGGGGGCGGTGTCGGTCTGTGGACGTTCGGACGCACCGACCCGGTTCTGCCGGGGCTGGACCGCACG
>JBDHSJ010000256.1:0-5176 GCA_039808065.1 Burkholderiaceae bacterium
TGCCCAGGCCGGCGGACCGCCGGTGTCCGCCCCGCCCGGCCTGCACGGCTATGGCAGCGAGGCCGCGGCCCTGCAAGCCCTGCCCGGTGCGGATCGCTGGCTGTGGCAGGCCGGCTCGCCCGGCTGCGGCCTGAGCGAAGCCATGGTGCGCTTTGCCGCCCGGTTTGAGCTGGCGCGCAGCGTGGAAGACGTGCTGGCGCGCCGCTGCCGCCTGCTCTTTCTGGACGCCGCCCGCGCCGAGGCCCTGGCCGCGCCGGTGGCCGCCCTGCTGGAAGAAGAACTGAGCCGCACGCCCGAGCAGCTCGGCCTGCAGCCCTTCATCGACCTGGCCCGCCGCTACCGCCAACTCCCGTAGAGACTTCCCATGCAACAGCCTGCCTTCGCCCTCTCCGACCCCGGCCTGCTCGTGCGCGACGCGCGCATCGGCGCGCATTGGCGCGCTGGCGAACGCCGCTTTGACGTGCACGACCCGGCCACCGGCGCCCTGCTGGCCGAAGTGGCGAACCTGGGCGAGGCCGAGACCCACGAGGCCATCGCCGCCGCCGCCGCCGCCCTGCCCGCCTGGGCCTCGCTGCCGGCCAAGCAGCGCGCCGCCGCCTTGCAGCGCTGGGCCGCGCTGCTGCACCAGCATGCCGAAGACCTGGCCCGGCTGATGACCGCCGAGCAGGGCAAGCCGCTGGCCGAGGCCCGCGGCGAGATTGCGTTCGGCGCCAGCTTCATCGAGTGGTTTGCCGAGGAAGCCCGGCGCGTCTACGGCGAAACCATCCCCACCACCGACCCCGACAAGCGCTACCTGGTGCTGCGCCAGCCCATCGGCGTGTGCGCGGCCATCACGCCCTGGAACTTCCCGGTGGCCATGATCACGCGCAAGGTGGCGCCGGCCCTCGCCACGGGTTGCACCGTCGTCGTCAAGCCCGCCGAGCAGACCCCGCTGTGCGCGTTGGCCCTGGCCGAGCTGGCGCGCCGCGCCGGCCTGCCCGACGGCGTGTTGAACGTGGTGACCGGGGACGGCGCGCAGTCCATCGCCATCGGCCGTGCGCTCTGTGCCAGCGACACCGTGCGCCACCTCTCGTTCACCGGCAGCACCGAGGTCGGGCGTCTCTTGATGGCGCAGTGCGCGCCCAGCATCAAAAAGCTGGCGCTGGAGCTGGGCGGCAATGCGCCCTTCATCGTGTTCGACGACGCGGACGTGGACGCCGCCGTCGAGGGCGCCATGATCAGCAAGTACCGCAACGCCGGCCAGACCTGCGTGTGCGCCAACCGCCTCTATGTGCAGGACGGCGTGTACGAAGCCTTCGTCACCAAACTGGCCGAACGCGCCGCCCAGCTCCGCGTGGGCAATGGCTTCGAGGCCGGCGTGCAGCAAGGCCCGCTGATCGACGCCGACGCGCTGGCCAAGGTGGAAGCCCATGTGCAGGACGCGCTGGACCAGGGCGCCCGGCTGCTGACCGGCGGTCACCGCCTGGCCCCGCACAGCTACGCCCCCACCGTGCTGGCCGACGCCCACGCCGGCATGCGCTGCGCGCGCGAGGAAATCTTCGGCCCGGTGGCGCCGGTGTTCCGCTTCCACACCGAGACCGAGGCCATTCAGCTGGCCAATGCCACCGAATTCGGCCTGGCCAGCTACTTCTACAGCCGCGACATGGGCCGCATCTTCCGCGTCGGCGAGGCGCTGGAGTACGGCATGGTGGGCGTCAACACCGGCCTCATCTCCACCGCCGAGGTGCCCTTCGGCGGGGTGAAGCACAGCGGCCTGGGCCGCGAGGGCTCGCGCCACGGCATGGACGAGTACCTGGAGATGAAGTACCTGTGCCTGGCCGGCATCGGGGCCGCGCGATGAGCGGTGCCTACCTGCTGGCGCTGGACCAGGGCACCTCCAGCTCGCGCAGCATCGTCTTCAGCCGCGACGGCCGCCTGGTGGCCCAGGCACAGCGCGAGTTCACGCAGCACTACCCGCAGCCCGGCTGGGTGGAGCACGACCTCGAAGACATCTGGCAGACCCAGCTCGCCACCGCCCACGAAGCCCTGCAGCGCGCCGGCCTGCAGGCGCAGGACATCGCCGCCATCGGCATCACCAACCAGCGCGAGACCACCTGCCTGTGGAACCGCCGCACAGGCCAACCCCTGCACCGCGCGCTGTGCTGGCAAGACCGCCGCACCGAGCCCCTGTGCCAGCAGCTGCGCGCCGAAGGCCTGGCCGAGCGCCTGCGCGAGCGCACCGGGCTGGTGATCGACCCCTACTTCAGTGCCACCAAGCTGGCCTGGCTGCTGGACCATGTGAGCGGCGCCCGTGCCGCGGCCGAGCGCGGCGAGCTCGCCTTCGGCACCGTGGACAGCTGGCTGCTCTGGCGCCTGACCGGCGGCCAGGTGCACGCCACCGATGCCAGCAACGCCGCCCGCACCCTGCTGTTCGACATCGAGCGCGACACCTGGGACGACACCCTGCTGACGCGCCTGCAGCTGCCGGCTTCGCTGCTGCCGGCCGTGCACCCCTCGGCCCACCCCTTTGGCCACAGCGATGCCTCGCTGTTCGGCGCCCCCATCCCCATCACCGGCATCGCCGGCGACCAGCAGGCCGCGCTGTTCGGCCAGGCCTGCTTCCGCCCCGGCCTGGCCAAGAACACCTACGGCACCGGCTGCTTCATGCTGCTGGCCACCGGGGCCGAACGGCGCCACTCGCAGCACGGCCTGCTGGCCACGCGGGCCGCGCAGGCGGGCGTCACGCCGCAGTTCGCGCTGGAAGGCAGCGTGTTCATCGGCGGCGCGGTGGTGCAGTGGCTGCGCGATGGGCTGGGCCTGATCCGCAGCAGCAGCGAGGTGCAGGCCCTGGCCGAGAGCGTGCCTGACAGCGGCGGTGTCAGCGTGGTGCCCGCCTTCGCCGGCCTGGGCGCGCCCTACTGGGACGCCGACGCCCGCGGCGCCATCGTCGGCCTGACGCGCGGCAGCAGCGCCGCCCACATCGCCCGTGCGGCGCTGGAGAGCATTGCCCTGCAAAGCACCGTGCTGCTGCAGGCCATGAATGCCGACGCCCAGCGCAGCGGCACCGCGGCCCTGCAAGAGCTGCGCGTGGATGGCGGTGCGGCCGTCAACAACCTGCTCATGCAGTTCCAGGCCGACCTGCTCGGCATCCCCGTACTGCGCCCGCAGGTGGTGGAAACCACGGCCTTCGGCGCGGCCGGCCTGGCCGGCCTGGGCGCCGGCCTGTACAGCGGGCTGGACGAGCTGGCCAGCCTGTGGCGGGTGGAACGCCGCTTCGAGCCGCAGGGCTCGCGTGCCCAGGCCGCCGAGCACCTGGCGCACTGGGAACAGGCGGTGCGCCAGACGCGCGCACGCTGAGCCGAGCCGAGCGGAGCGGAGCGCCCATCCATGAGCCTGGCGGACCACGCGCTCTTCCTGCTCTTCGTGGCCCTGGCCAGCCTGGTGCAAAACCTCACCGGCTTCGCCTTCGGCCTGGTGCTGCTGGGCCTGGTGGGCGTCAGCCAGGTGGCGCCGCTGCCGGCGCTCACCCATGTGGTGGGCGTGCTGGTGCTGGTGAACGCCGCCGGCCTGTTCTGGCGCGCGCGCCCGCAGTTCCCGCCCGGGGTCATGGGCCCCACGCTGGCCGGCAGCCTGCTGGGCGTGGGGCTGGGCGCGGCCCTGCTGGTGCTTTTGAGCCAGCGCTGGCTGCCGCTGCTGCAGGGCCTGCTGGCGCTCACCATCCTGCTCGCCGCGCTGCAGCTGCTGCGCCAGCAACACCCGCGGCAGCAGCTCTCCGCCCCCGCCTCCTTCGCCGGCTTCGGCCTGCTGGGCGGGCTGCTGGGCGGGCTGTTTTCCACCGCCGGGCCGCCCTTGGTCTATCACTTCTACCGCCAGCCGCTGGCGCTGGCGCGCGTGCGCGATGCCCTGGTCACCGTGTTCGCCGTCAACGCCCTGCTGCGCCTGGGCCTGCTGGGCGGTACCGGCCAGTTGGATGCCACGGTGCTGCGACTCAGCGCCGAAGCCTTCCCGGTGGTCTGGGGCCTCAGCCGCTGGATGGCCGGCCGCCCAGCCCCGCTGCCGGAGCCGACGCTGCGCCGCCTGGTTTGCGGCCTGCTGGTGGCAACCGCTGCGGGCCTGGCCCTGCGGGCGGCGGCAGGCTGGCCCTAGCCTCCTCGGGCTGCCACCACCAATCGGCGTGGGCCAGCGGCAGCTCGGTCGGCAGCAGCGGGTTGTGCAGGCGAATGACCCGGCGGTTGGTCATGTCGGCCGCACGGATCGCTGCGCCGTAATGGCTGTCGAACAGGGCCTTCAGGCTGCCGTCGCGCAGAGCCTGGTTCAGGCCTTCCGTCAGGGCCTGGGCCAGCGCGGCGTTGTCCTTGCGCACGAAGAAGTACAGCGCCGCCGGGTAGTGCAGCAGCAGGTGCCGGTCCAGCGTGATCGCCTGCCCGTCCTGCTGGCGAAGCTCCTCGCGGTACTCGCCCAGCGAACGCGGCAGGTAGTCGAAGCGCCCCAGCGCCAACATGCTGAAGAGCGCCGGGTAGCTGTTCACCGCTGTCACCTTCAAGCCATTGGCCTGCAGGATCTTCAGATCCGGCCAGTCATGCCCCTGCCCGGCCACATGCTCTCGCAAATCCTCCAGCTCGCGCACATCGGCAAAGCGCTCGGCATCGCCCGTACGCAGCAGCGCCACGCGCCAACCGATCAGCCCCCGGTCGATCGGCAGCCGGATCGGCCGCAACAGGTTCTCGCGCTCGGCATTGGTCTGGGCCCAGATCACGTCCAGGCCCCCATCGGGCCGCAGCAACTCCAGCACCGCCCGCCCCTTCACCATCGGGTGCGCGCTCGGGCTGGCCTGCCAGGGCCGGCCACTCTTGCGCAGCGCCAGCTCCAGCACCTGCACCGGGTAGTCGCCGCGCGCGTCGGCCTTCATCTCCGGCGCGGGGTAGCGCACCGTTTGCGCCACGCTGCTGCAGGCCAAGAGCGCCAGCAGCAGGCCCGCCAGCCAGCCCCGCCCCAGCGCGTGCTTGGGCGCTGCGGTGGCGGTCGCTGGCGGAGCGGGCGGTGGCATGGGGTGGTGGGGGCCGAAGGCGGCGAAGGAAGGTCCATTCTCAGCCGGCGCGGGCCCCGGCGGCGCGCGCGGAATCCTGGGGGCGGTTACGGCCGCACAAGCCCGACCTCCTGGGCAGCAATGACCCGCCAGCTGCGCAGACCTTGTGTC
>JBDHSJ010000257.1:0-5158 GCA_039808065.1 Burkholderiaceae bacterium
AGATCACCCGCATCCGCGGGGCCGAGGACGACCCCTTTTCGCGCGGCTACCTCTGCCCCAAGGCGGTGGCGCTGAAGGACCTGCACGAGGATCCCGACCGCCTGCGCCGCCCGCTGGTCAAGCGCGGCGGTGAGTTCATCGAAGTGGGCTGGGAAGAGGCGCTCGAAGAGGTCGAGGCCCAGCTGCTCAACACCCTGCGCCTGTACGGGCCCGATGCGGTGGCTGCCACCATCGGCAACCCCGCCGTGCACCGCATGGGCCTGCTGGCCTACTTCCCGCGCCTGGTGCGCGCGCTAGGCACCGGCAACGTGTTCTCCGCCTCCACGCTGGACCAGATGCCCAAGCAGCTGGCCAGCGCGCTGATGTTCGGCCACTGGTTCTCGGTGGCGGTGCCGGACGTGGACCGCTGCGACTTCCTGCTGATGCTGGGCGGCAACCCGCTGGCCTCAAACGGTTCGATGTGGACCGTACCGGACGTGAAAAACCGGCTGAAGGACCTGCAGGCGCGCGGCGGCCGGCTGGTGGTGGTGGACCCGCGCCGCAGCGAAACCGCGGCCATCGCCAACCAGCACCTGGCCTTGCGCCCCGGCAGCGATGCCTACCTGCTGCTGGCCCTGGCCGCCACCCTGTTCGAAGAGGGCCTGGTCAAGCCGGGCAAGCTGGCCGACCACCTCAATGGCCTGGATGAGCTGCGCGCCTTCGTCGCCCCCTACCCGCCCGAGCGCGTCGCCGCCCGCTGCGGGCTCGAAGCCGGCGCCATCCGCCAGCTGGCGCGCGACCTCGCCGCCGCCCCGCGTGCCGCCGTCTACGGCCGCCTGGGCACCTGCACGCAGCGCTTTGGCAGCGTCAATTCCTGGCTGGTGGATGCGCTCAACATCCTCACCGGCAACTTGGACCGCGAGGGCGGTGCGATGTTCCCCAAGGCCGCCGGCTTCGCCGCCAACACCCTGCCCGGCCCGGGCAAGGGCGTGCGCATGGGCCGGCGCAAGAGCCGCGTCAGCGGCGCGCCCGAGGTCTATGGCGAACTACCCATCACCTGCCTGCGCGAAGAAATCGAAACCCCCGGCCCCGGCCAGGTGCGCGCCCTCATCACCGTGGCGTCCAACCCCGTGCTCTCCTGCCCCGGCGGCGCGGCCTTGGACGACGCCCTGGGCCAGCTGGACTTCATGCTCAGCCTGGACGTCTACGTCAACGAAACCACGCGGCATGCCGACGTCATCCTGCCGAGCCTCTCGCCCTTGGAGGTGCCGCATTACGACATCGCCTTCAGCCAGCTCAGCGTCCGCAACCACGCGCGCTGGAGCGAGGCCCTGTTCCCGGCCGACCAGCCCGACGACTGGGAGTACCTGCTGCGCCTGACCGCCCTGGTGCAGGGCCGCAACTGGCGCGCCCCCGTGGCCGAACTGGACGACGCCATGCTGACCGAGGAGCTGGCGCGCAGCCTGCCCGAAGCCTTCCGCGCCCCGGTGCGCGCCGCGTTGGGCCATGAGCCCGGGCCGGCGCGCCTGGTGGACCTGGCGCTGCGCCTGGGGCCTTACGGCGACCAGTTCGGCCGCCAGCCTGGTGGCCTGAACCTGGCACAGGTGCGCGCGGCAGACGCCGGCATCGACCTCGGCGCCCTGCAGCCACGCGTGCCCGAGCTGCTGCGCACCCCCAGCGGCCGCATCGAGCTGGCGCCGCCCGAGTTCCTGGCCGAGGCCCCGGCCCTGGCCGCCGCGCTGGACGAGCCCGCGCCCGAGCTCGTCTTGATCGGCCGCCGCGACCTGCGCTCCAACAACAGCTGGATGCACAACCTGCCGCTGCTCGCCAAGGGACCGGAGCGCTGCACCTTGCAGATGCACCCGGCCGACGCCGCCCCGCGCGGGCTCACAGATGGCGCCCTGGTGCGGATCGACGGCCCGGGCGGCCAGGTTCAAGCCCAATTAGAGCTGAGCGAGACCCTGCGCCCCGGCGTGGTCAGCCTGCCGCACGGCTGGGGTCATGACCGGCCCGACACCCGGCTGCGCGTGGCGGCCGAACGGCCGGGTGCGAACCTCAATGCCTTGCTGTCGGATGCCCAGCGGGATCCGCTGAGCGGCAATGCGGTGCTGAGTGGCGTGGCCGTTCAGGTCTCGCTGGCTTAAATCCCACCACCGAGCGCCCGGAACAAGCCCACCCCCGCCTGCAAGCTCGCCAGCCGCACCTGCAGTGCCGCCTGCTGGGCCGCGAAGCTGGCGCGCTGGGCGTCCAGCAGTTCCAGCTGGCTGGAAGCCCCGTTGGCAAAGCGCAGTTCCACCAGGCGCAGGCGTTCGGCCTCGGCCGCCGCCTGAGCTTCCTGGGCGCGCAGCTGCTCGGTGAGCGTCGAGCGCGCCACCAGGGCGTCGGCCACGTCGCGGAAGGCCTGCTGCACGGCCTTGTCGTACTGGGCCACGGCGGCGTCACGGGCGGCCTGGCTGGCGGCCAGGTTGGCGCGGTTGCGGCCGGCGTCGAACAGGGGCTGCAGCAGCTGGCCGCTGAAGCTCCAGGCCGTGTGCTTGAACAGCTCGCTGAGCTGGTTGCTGGCCGTGCCCGCACTGGTGCTCAGGAAGATGGACGGGAACAAGGCCGCGCGCGCCGCGCCGATATTGGCCGCGGCGGCGATCAGCTGGGCCTCGGCCTGGCGCACGTCGGGGCGCTGCAGCAGCGCTTCCGAGCGCACGCCGGCCGCCAGCGGGGCCAAGGCCTGTTCGTGCAGCGGCGTGGCAGCGGGCAGCTCGGGGCCGAGGGGCTGGCCGGTCAGCAGGACCAGCGCGTGTTCATCCTGGGCGCGCTGGCGTTCGGCCTGGGCCACGGCGGCGCGGGTGGCTTCGAGCGCCGAAATGGCGCCCTGCAGCTCCAGGCTGGAGGCCGCGCCCTGGTCAAAGCGCAGCTGCACCAGGCGGTGGCTCTCCAGGCGGCTTTCCAGTGTGCGGCGTGCCAGCGCCAGCAGCTGCTCGTCGGTCTGCAGCGCGTAATGGGCCGAGGCCACGGCCGCCACGAGGCTGAGCTGGGCGGCGCGTGCGCCCTCCGTGCTGGCGAGGTAGCGGGCCTGCGCGGCCTCGCTCTGGTTCCTCAGCTTGCCCCAGAGGTCGAGTTCGTAGGCACTGAGCTGCAGGCCGACCTGGTAGCTGCTGCTGATGCCCCCGCCCTGCGCCTTGGGCTGGCGCGACATCGCCGCGCCCAGGCCCACTGTGGGCCAGCGGTTGGCGTCGCTCACGCGCGCCAGCGCGGCAGCCTGCTCCACGTTGGCCAGCGCCACGCGCAGGTCGCGGTTGTGGCGCAGCGCGGTCTCAATCAAGGCCTGCAGGCGGGCGTCAGCGTAGAAGCCCTGCCAGTTCGGCAGCTGCAGGGCCGCTTCAGCAGGCTGGCCGACGTTCTCGGCCACCGGCAGGGCCGGGCGCTGATGCGCCGGAGCCAGGTTCATGCAGGCGCTCAAGGCAGCGATGGCCAGCAGGGACAGCGCGGTTCTCTTCTTCGTGTTCATTTCAATGACCTTCCGCGGCGCCGCCGATGCCATGGGCATGCTGCTTGTCGAACTCGAGCTGGCGGCTGCTGGGCTTGAAGACCTTGCGCACCACCAGGAAGAACACCGGCACAAAGAGCACGGCCAGCACGGTGGCCGAGACCATGCCCGACATCACCCCGGTGCCGATGGCGCGCTGGCTGGCCGAGCCCGCACCGCTGGCAAACACGAGGGGCATCACGCCCAGGATGAAGGCCAGCGAGGTCATCAGGATGGGGCGGAAGCGCAGATGGCAGGCCTCCAGGATGGCCTGGGTGAGGCTGCGCCCCTCGGCCTGCAGGTCCTTGGCGAACTCGATGATCAGGATGGCGTTCTTGGCGGACAGGCCAATGATGGTGATCAGGCCGACCTTGAAGAACACATCGTTGGGCATGCCGCGCAGCGTGGCGCCCAGCAGCGCGCCCAGCAGGCCCAGGGGCACCACCAGCAGCACGGCGAAGGGGATGGACCAGCTCTCGTACAGCGCGGCCAGGCAGAGGAACACCGCCAGCAGCGAGAACATCAAGAGAGCCGTGGCCTGGGCGCCGGAGATCTTTTCCTCGCGCGAGAGGCCGGTCCACTCGAAGCCGATGCCCGGCGGCAGCTGGGCGGCCATCTTCTCGATTTCGGCCATGGCCGCGCCGGTGGAGGCGCCGGGCGCGGCGTCGCCGGCCAGGCGCATGGCCGGGTAGCCGTTGTAGCGCACCGCCTGCATCTGGCCGGTGATCCAGCGCGTGCTGGCAAAGCTGCTCAGCGGCACATGCTGGCCCTTGGCGTTCAGCACGCTCAGGCGCAGCAGATCCTCGGGCTGCATGCGCGCCGCGGCCTCGGCCTGCACCACCACGCGCTGCAGCCGGCCGTTGGCGGGGAAGTCGTTCACATAGGCCGAGCCGAGCTGGGTGGCGATGACGGCGCCCAGGTTGTCGAAGCTCACGCCCAGGGCGTTGGCCTTGTCGCGGTCGATGTCGAGCTGCAGCTGGGGGGCATCCTCCAGGCCGTCCGGGCGCATGCCGGTGATGAGCTTGCTCTTGCTCGCCATGCCCATCAGCTGGTTGCGCGCATCCAGCAGGGCCTGGTGGCCCAGGCCACCACGGTCTTGCAGGCGCAAGGCGAAGCCGGTGGCGGTGCCGAGTTCGGGAATGGGCGGAGGCGAGAGCGGGAAGATGAAGGCATCGCGCACGGCCATGAAGGCCCCGAAGGCGCGGCCCGCCAGGGCCTGGGCGCTGTGCTCCTTGCCCTTGCGCTCCTCCCAGGGCTTCAGCGGCACGAACACCAGGGCGGCGTTCTGACCCTGGCCGCTGAAGGAAAAGCCGATCACGCCCACGGTGGCGCGCACCTCGGGCTGCTTGAGCATGAAGTCCTCGACCTGCTTGACGGCGGCTTCGGTGCGCTGCGCGGTGGCGCCCGGCGGCAGCTGCACGTTGACGATCAGGTAGCCCTGGTCTTCGTTGGGCAGGAAGGAGGTGGGCATGCGCACGTACAGCCAGCCCACCACGGCGATCAGGGCCACATAGATCAGCAGCACCCGGCCGCCGCGCTGCAGCAGCTTGGCCACCCAGCCCTCGTAGCCCTTGGCGGTGGCCGAGAAGCCGCGGTTGAACCACCCGAAGAAGCCCTTCTTGGCGTGCCCGCTGCCCGGTTCCACCGGCTTGAGCAGCG
>JBDHSJ010000258.1:0-5155 GCA_039808065.1 Burkholderiaceae bacterium
CGCCCGCGCTGCACAGCCAGGCCACGGTGTCGGCCACTTCCTCGGGCTGGATCAGGCGGCCCTGCGGGTTGTGGCGGGCGAACTCGGCGCGCGCGGCCTCCACCGTGCGGCCGGTCTTGCCCACCACGTTCTCGATCGAGCGCTGCAGCAGCTCGGTCTCGGTGTAGCCGGGGCAGACGGCGTTGACCGTGATGCCCTTGCCCGCCAGCTCCAGCGCGGCCGAGCGCGTCAGACCCAGCACGCCATGCTTGGCGGCGGCATAGGCCGCCACATAGGCGTAGCCGCGCTGCGCCGCCGTGCTGGCCACGTTCACCACCCGGCCCCAGCCGGCCGCCTTCATGCCCGGCAGGGTGGCGCGCAGGCAGTAGAAGCTGCCGCTCAGGTTCACCGCCAGCATCTGCCCCCACAGATCGTCGCTGGTGCGCTCCAGCGGGCTGCTGAGCGCCTGGCCGGCGTTGTTGATGAGGATTTGCACGGGGTCGATGGCCTGAAAGGCGGCTTCGACAGCGCGCGGGTCGCTCACGTCGCACACCAGCGCGCGGGCCTGCAACTCGTTTGCCAGCTGCTGCAGCGGTTCGAGCTGGCGGCCCAGCAGCGTGAGCCGCGCGCCCTCGCCCGCCAGCCGGCGCGCAATGGCCGCGCCAATCCCCTTGCCCGCCCCCGTCACCACCGCATGGCGCCCTTGCAAGCTGTTCATGGCTTCACTCCGGCCGCTGCGCGCGCAAAGCCGGCTTCGAGCTGCGGCTTGGCGCTGCGGTAGGGCTTGGGCCAGGCCAGCGCCTTGAAGCCGATGCGCGCGGCTTCGGTCAAGGTCCAGGCCGGGTTGGCCAGGTGCGGACGGGCCACGGCGCACAGGTCCGCCCGGCCGGCCGCAATGATGGTGTTGACGTGATCCGCCTCGCTGATCGCGCCCACCGCGATGGTGGGGATGCCGGCCTCCTGGCGGATGCGGTCGGCAAAGGGCGTCTGGAACATGCGCCCGTAGGTGGGCTTCTGCTTCTTGCTGACCTGGCCGGAGGAGCAGTCGATCATGTCCGCGCCCGCCGCCTTGAAGGCCTTGGCAATCTGCACCGCATCGGCCGGGGTGATGCCGCCCTCGACCCAGTCATGCGCCGAGATGCGCACCGAGATCGGCAAGTGATCCGGCCAGGCGGCCCGGATGGCAGCGAACACCTCCAGCGGGTAGCGCAGCCGGTTTGCAAGCAGGCCGCCGTATTCGTCCTGCCGCCAGTTCGTCAGCGGCGAGATGAAGCTGGAGAGCAGATAGCCGTGGGCGCAGTGCAGCTCCAGCCAGTCGAAACCGGCCGCGGCGGCGCGCCGGGTGGCGGCGACGAAGTCGGCTTTGACGCGGTCCATGTCGGCGCGCGTCATCGCCTTGGCGAAGGCGCTCACGCCCTCCAGGTACTGCTGGCCCGATGCAGCAATCAGCGGCCAGTTCGGCTCGGGGCCATCGGCCGGCAGCGGCAGGTCCTCGCCATCCCAGGGCCGGCGCGTCGATCCCTTGGGTCCCGCGTGGCCGAGCTGCATGCCGATCTTGGCGTCGCTCTGCGTGTGCACCCAGGCCACGATGCGGGCCCAGGCCGCGCCCTGCTCATCGGTCCACAGGCCGGGGCAGGCCGGGGTGATGCGGGCGTCGGGGCTCACGCAGGTCATCTCGGCCATCACCAGGGCCGCGCCGCCGAGCGCGCGGGCACCCAGGTGGACGAGGTGGTAGTCGCCCACCAGTCCGTCCTCCGCCATGTACTGCGCCATCGGCGAGACGATGACGCGGTTCTTCATCGTGACGCCGCGTACCGTGTACGGCGTGAACATCGGCGGTGCAACGAAGCCCCCAGGTGCATCGCTTCGCGACGCCCCGCCCCCCGAGGGGGTCTCGGCCGCTTGGGAGCGGCCCGGCGCAGCCTCGGCCGCTTTAACTCCTTGCGCCTGCGTGCCGCGCGCCGCCAGCCAGCGCTCATAGCCCTCCAGCCAGGCCTTGTCGCGCAGGCGCAGGTTCTCGTGGCTGATGCGCTGGCTGCGCGTCAGCATCGAATACATGAACTGCTCTGGCTCCAGCTGGTCGCAATAGCGCTCGCCGCAGACCTCGAACCACTCCATCGCGTTCCAAGCGGCGTTCTGGATCTTCAGTGTCTCGACGCGGCGCAGTTCCTGGTAGCGCGCCAGCACGGTCGGGATTTGCTCGGCACCATGGCCGGCCTGCTCGAACTGGTTGGCCAGCTCGATCGCATCCTCAATGGCCAGCTTGGTGCCGGAGCCGATGGCGAAATGCGCGGTGTGCACCGCGTCGCCCATCAGCACCACATGGGCGCCCTGCTCGTTCTGCAGCCACCACTGGCCGCACACCACGCGCTGGAAGTTCAGCCAGGCCGAGCCGCGCAGGTGGCGGGCATTGCTCAGCAGCTCGGCGCCCTCGAGCGTTTCGGCAAACAGGCCCTCGCAAAAGCGGATCGACTCCTCCGGCCCCGCCCGATCTAGCCCATGGGCCAGCCAGACGGACTCCGGGCACTCGACGATGAAGGTGCTGGTTTCCTGATCGAACTGGTAGATGTGTGCCTGGAACCAGCCATGCGGGGTGCGACGGAAGTCGAAGGTGAAGGCCTCGAAGCGCTTCTTCACGCCCAACCAGATGTAGCGATTCGGCCGGGTGATCAGCTCGGGTTGAAAGGTGGCGGCGTAGCGGTTGCGGATGCGCGAGTTGATGCCGTCGCTGGCAATGATCAAGTCGGCGTCGGCGAACGCCAGGTCGGACTCGACCTCGCTGTCGAAGCAGAGTTCGACACCCAGTTCCTCGCAGCGCGCCTGCAGGATATTGAGCAGCTTCTTGCGCCCGATGCCCACGAAACCGTGCCCGCCCGAGCGGATGCGCCGGCCCTTGAAGCGCAGCTCGATGTCGTCCCAATGCGCAAACTGCGCCTCGATGGCGGCGGCAGTCGCCGCGTCGCAGCGCTGCATGTTCTCCATCGTCGCGTCAGAGAACACCACGCCCCAGCCAAAGGTGTCGTAGGGGCGGTTGCGCTCCACCACGCGCACGCGGTGCTCGGGGTGGCGGGACTTCATCAGCAGGCCGAAGTACAGGCCGGCCGGGCCGCCGCCGATGCAGACGATGTTCATGAGATCCAGCTCCCGAAGCACAGCGCAGGGCGGGCCCTGGCGGCCCGCGATGCAAAGTACTTTAGAACTGAATCATTTATTTCACAAGCACATCAACCCGCCTGCTTGGAAGTGGTGGCCGGGCCCATCATTCGGCCCAGCCAGGGCACCAGCGCCACCAGTGCCAGCCCCACCACCAGGCTGCCCACGCCCAACTGGGCGAACAGCGTGGCGTAGGCGGGGTTGCTGGTCAGGGGCGAGCCATCGGCCGGCTGGGCCACCAGGCCGGAGAAATCGGCCGCGAACAGCGAGGCCAGGCCGGTCACCATCATCCAGGCGCCCATCATCACGCCCTGGTACTTCTGCGGCGCCAGGCGGCCGATCATGGCGTAGCCGATCGGCGAGATCAGCAGCTCACCCACCGCCTGCAGCACGTAGCTGAGCGCCAGCCACACGAAGGCCACGCGGCCATCGGCGCCGGCCAGCTGAATGCCCAGCGGCAGCACCAGGAAGCCCACCCCCATCAACAGCAGCGCAGCGGCGAACTGCTGCGGGATGTCCACCGGCCAGCCACGTGCGCGCCAGCGCTGGAACAACAGGGCCAGCCAGGGGCCACCGATGACGATCACGACGGTGTTGATGTTCTGCACCCATTGCGGGGCGATGGCAATGCCCGCCACCTCCATGCGCACATTGCCGACTGCGAACAGCTGCAGCCCGCTGGGCGCCATCTGGTAGAGCGACCAGAACACCAGCGAGCCCAGCGTCAGCACCAGGTAGACGACCATGCGGCGGCGCTCGGCTGGCACGGGGTGGCGCAGCGTCAGCACCAGCAGGATCAGGCCGATGGCCGCGCCGACGCCCTTGAGCAGCCAGGAGGTCTCGCCGGGGTGGCGCAGCAGCCAGGCCAGCAGCGGCACCAGGCCGATGAGGATGGCCAGACCCGCCGCAAAGCGCAGCCGGAACTGCGCGGGCGAGGCCTGCAGCAGCGGGGTGTCGCGGTCGGCCAGGGTGCGCCAGAAGAGCAGGGTCAGCACGATGGCCAGCACATTGCCCACGGTGGCAAAGCTGAACAGGCTGCCGTAGGCCTGGCTGAGCTGGTAATGCCCGGCCACCGCAAAGCCGATGAAGAAGCCGACATTCATGCCGGCGTAGTTCCACAGGAAGGCCCCCTCGCGCCGCGTGTCTTCGGGCGCGAAGCGCTGCGTGAGCATCATGTTCAGGCAGGTGACGTTCAGGCCGCTGCCGGTCAGGAACAGAGCCAGGCCCCAGATCAGCGGGGTCTCACCGCCCAGAGCGATGGCCGCACAGCCCGCCGCCTGCAGCACCATGCCACCCAGGAACAGGTTGCGGTTGCTCAGGAAACGCCCGCCCAGATAGCCCCCGAACAGGTGCAGGCCGTAGTTGAAGGCGCCGAACACACCCATGATGAGCGCGGCCTTGTCATTGCTGTAGCCCAGGGCCTGGCTGGCATAGAGCACCAGGCTGGAATAGAGCACGGCATAGCCGAGCGTGGACACCACTTGGATGAAGAACAGCACGCCCGCCCCTTCAGGGATGCGGGCCAGGGTTTGGCGCAGGGAACTCATGCAGGGCATTGTCGGCAGCGTGGCGGGCGCGCCAGGCCCAGGCATCCCCCAGGGGCCCCCAGCCTCAGGCTGCCTCAGGTTGCATCAGGCAGCCGCCAGCGCCGCCTTCAGCCCCGGCACCAGCGTGGCCAGCAGCACCTGCACGCGCTGTGGCAACAGCTCCCGCTGCGTGGTACAGACATGCACCGCCGGCCCTTCGGCCACCTGGCTGGCCAACAGGGCGCGCAGGCGGCCGGCCGCCAGGTGCTCGGCCACCAGATAGCGCGGCAGCATCGCCAGGCCAAAGCCCTCCAAGCACAGCGCCACCGCCGACTCCAGTGCGCTCAGTTCCGCCACCGGCGCGTGGGGGCGGAAGTATTCGCGCCCGGTCGGTGTGATGAAGCGCCAGGGGCGGGCTTCGCTGACGCCCGGCGGGCGCAGCACCAGATGCGGCCAGGCCGCCAGCTCGGCCACGCGCCGCGGCGGGCGGCGCCCTT
>JBDHSJ010000259.1:0-5154 GCA_039808065.1 Burkholderiaceae bacterium
CAAGCCCGCCACCCCCTGCGCCAGGGGATGGCGGCGCGCCGGCAGGCGTGCAAAGAGGCCCAGCAGGGGTCCGGTCAGCATGGTGGTGATCAGGGCCATCAACACCAGCATGGTGAAGATGCGCGGCGAAAGAATGCCGAGGTCGTAGCCCACGTTCAGGGCGATCAGCTCCATCAGCCCGCGCGTGTTCATCAGCGCCCCCAGCTGCAGGGCCTCGCGCCAGGCCAGGCCGCCCAGGCGCGCCGCCAGCGCGCTGCCCCCCAGCTTGCCCAGGGTGGCCACGGCCACGATGAGCGCGCACAGCAGCCAGTCTCCCGCGCCCTCCAGCAGCCCAATCTGGGTGCGCAGGCCGGTGAAGGCGAAGAACAGCGGCAGCAGCAGCACGGCGCTGAGGTTCTCCACCTGCAGGCCGATCTTGCGGCGGAAGCCCTGGGCGGCGGGCACCACCACGCCGGCCAGGAAGGCACCGAAGAGGGCGTGGATGCCGATCAGCTCGGTGCACAGCGCCGCCCCCACCACCAGGCAGACGATGGCCGCCAGGCTGCCCTGGCTGGGCTCGGGCCGCTGCAGCGCGGCGGGGCCAATCACCCGCGCCAGCAGAGGCCGCACGGCCAGCAGCATCAGGGCGATGAAGCCGGCCACCAGCAGCACGTTCAGCGCCGCGCCGGCCAGGCTGCCCGCCTGGGCCACCGCCACCACGAAGGCCATCAGGCTCCAGGCCGTCACATCGTCCACCGCCGCGCAGGTCAGTGCCGTCTGGCCCAGCGGGCTCTGGGCCAGCCCGCGCTCCTGCAGGATGCGCGCCAGCACCGGGAAGGCGGTGATGCTCATGGAAATGCCCATGAAGAGCGCAAAGGCGCTGAAGCGCGCGCCGGGCGCGGCCAGCTCGCTGTACAGCCCATAGGCCAGCAACACCCCCAGGGTGTAGGGCAGCACGATGCTGGCGTGGCTGACGGCCACCGCCACCCCGGCCTTGCGGCGCAGCTGGCCCAGGTCCAGCTCCATGCCCACCACGAACATGAACAGGCACACACCCAGTTGACTCAGCAGTTTCAGGCTGCCGAGCGACTCGGCCGGGAACACGAAGGCAAAGCCGCCCGGCGCCAGCCAGCCGAACAGAGAAGGCCCAAGCAGGATGCCAGCCGCCATCTCGCCCACCACGGCCGGCTGACCCAGGCGGCGGAACAGCGCGCCCAGGCTGCGGGCGGCAGCGATCACCACCAGCAGCTGCACCAGCAGGTGGCTGAGTGGGTGATCCAGCTGCGCGCGCAGGCCCAGCAGCCAGCTCTGCACGGCATCGACCGGCGGCGCCGACGGGGCGCTGCTGCTGGCGGGCGGTGCCAGCCCCTGGCCCAGCTGCAGCACCGCCGCGATCAGGCCCAGCGCCACCAGCAGGCTGAGCAGATAGACCAGAACGACACGCGGCTTCATGGAGGGCAGGGGCAAAAGACGGGGGCGGCATCCTACGGGGGACACTCCGGCCCATGTCTGAAACTCACATTGCGCCGCCACCCGATGTGGCCGTCATCGGCGGCGGCCCGGCCGGCCTGATGGCCGCCGAGATGCTCTGCCGCGCCGGCCGCCGCGTCGAACTGTTCGACGCCATGCCCACCCTGGGCCGCAAATTCCTGCTCGCCGGCCGCGGCGGCCTGAACCTGACCCATTCCGAGCCCTACCCGCAGTTTCTGCAGCGCTACGGCGAACGCGCCGCGGCGCTCGCCCCCATGCTGGACGCCTTCACGCCCAGCGATCTGCGCGACTGGTGCGAGGAACTGGGCATCGCCACCTTCGTCGGCAGCTCGGGCCGGGTGTTCCCGCTCGATCTCAAGGCCGCACCGCTGCTGCGCGCCTGGCTGCGCCGCCTGCACGCCCAAGGCCTGCGGGTCCACAGCCGCCACCGCTGGCAGGGCTGGACGGACGACGGTGCGCTGCGCTTCACCCACCCCGACGGGGAGACCCTGTGCTGCCCGCGCGCCACCCTGCTGGCCCTGGGCGGCGCCAGCTGGGCCCGCCTGGGTTCGGACGGCGCCTGGGCGCCGCTGCTGGCCGCCCGCGGCGTCGAACTGGCGCCGCTGCGCCCCAGCAACTGCGGCTTCGAGCGGGCCGGCGGCTGGAGCGAGTACCTGCGCGCCCGCTTTGCCGGCCAGCCCATCAAGCCGGTGAGCCTGCAGTTCGAGGGCCGCAGCCAGCAGGGCGAGTTCGTGCTGACCGACGGCGGCATCGAGGGCAGCCTGGTCTACGCCTTCAGCGCCGCGCTGCGCAATGCCATCGAGCGCGCGGGCCAGGCCACGCTGACGCTGGATTTGCTGCCCCAGCACCCGCTCGACAAGGTGCGCGCCGAGCTGGCGCGCGGCCAGGGCAGCAAATCCCTGGCGGCCTTCCTGAAAAGCCAGTTCGGCCTGCAGGGCCTGAAGCTGGCGCTGCTGCACGAGGTCTTGGGCGAGGCGGTGCACGACCACGCCCGCCTGGCCGAAGGGCTCAAGGCCCTGCCGCTGACGCTCAACGCCACCCGGCCGATCGACGAGGCCATCAGCACCGCCGGCGGGGTGCGCTTCGAAGCGCTGGATGAACGCGGCCAGCTGCAGGCCCTGCCCGGCGTCTGGGTCAGCGGCGAGATGCTGGACTGGGAAGCGCCCACCGGCGGTTACCTGCTCAATGCCTGCCTGGCCCATGGCCGCTGGGTGGGCCAGCGCATCGCGGAATCCTTGGCATGAGTGCGATGGAGGAGCTGGACGCCCTGCCCTGGCGCAGCCACAGCGGCGCGCCGCGCCCCAAGCGCTGGGCCCTGGTGGACGACACCCTGAACGCCGACCGCGCCTACAAGTGGGTCTGCGAGGGCACGGCCCTGCTCTGGCTGGGCGATTACCACCAGGCGCGCCAGATGCTGCAGGCGCTCGCCCGGCGCATCGAGCAGGCACGCGCCCGCCGCAAGGCCGCAGCGCCGGCCACGCTGCTGGAAGCCTTCCACCAGCACCGCAAGGCCCAGGCCGAACGCGCGCGCATCCTCGGCCTGCTGGTGCTGCGCCTCGAGGCCGGCCATGAACTGCCGCTGCGCCGCGCCCCCGATGTGCGGGCCGCGGCCGAAGCGGCCATCGGCCCGGCGAATCAACCCTACCTCGCCTCGCTGCGCGAGCTGCTGGGCTGGATCGGCGCCTGGGAATGGCGCCAGCAGGGCGTGCCCGTGCCGGCCCTGGGCGGCGCGCGCATCCACCCGCATTACGGCGTCTTCAGCCCCGTGCGAGGCGAGTACCTGGACCTGGTCGCCCAGGCCCCGCTGCCTGCCGGGGCGCGGCGCGCCTGGGACATCGGCACCGGCAGCGGCGTCATCGCCGCCCTGCTGGCGCGGCGTGGGCTGAAAGACGTGGTAGCCACCGACAACGCCCCCGCCGCTTTGGCCTGCGCGGCCGACACCTTTGCCCACCTGGGCGTGCCGGTGCGCCTGCGCGAGGCCGATCTCTTCCCTACCGACGAAGCCCCGGCCGACCTGATCGTCTGCAACCCGCCCTGGCTGCCCGGCAAGGCCAGCAGCGCGGTCGAAACCGCCATCTACGACCCCGACAGCCGCATGCTCAAGGGCTTCCTGTCCGGCGTGGGCCCACAGCTGGCGCCGGGTGGCGAGGCCTGGCTGATCCTCTCGGACCTGGCCGAGCATTTGGGCCTGCGCAGCCGCGCCGAGCTGGAGACCTGGATCGCTGCCGCCGGGCTGAGGGTGCGGGGCCGCCGGGACATCCGCCCCCGCCACGGCAAGGCCCAGGACCGTGAGGATCCGCTGCACGCGGCGCGGGTGAAGGAAGTGACAAGCTTGTGGCGGCTGGGACCCTGAGGCCGACCCTCGTCCTGCTACCCGGCATGGACGGAACGGGGGAGCTGTTCGAGCCGCTGCTGGCGCGGCTGCCGCCCGAGCAGCCGGTGCAAGTGCTGCGCTATCCGCTGCTTGGACCCCAACACCCCGCAGCTCTGGCGGACTGGGTACAACCACACCTGCCGGTCGATCGACCGTTTGTCTTGCTAGGTGAATCCTTCTCTGGGCCGGTGGCCATCCTGCTGGCCGCGGCCGATCCGCCAGGGCTGCAGGGCCTGGTGCTGTGCGCCAGCTTTGCGCGCAAGCCCTTGCGCCTGCCTCCGGCCCTTGCCCCAATGGCCAAAGCCTTGGCTCACCTGCCCCGACCGGCTTGGGCGGTGTGCGCCGCGCTGCTTGGGGCGCACGCCACACCAGCCCTGCGCGCAGACCTGAGCCGCGCCTTGGCCCAATTGCCGACGCCCGTACTGTCGGCCCGGCTGCAAGCGGTGCTGCGCGCCGATGTGCGCGCCGCCCTGCGCCAGACTCGTCTGCCCTTGCTTCTGCTCGAAGCACAGAATGACCGGCTGGTGCCGGCACGCTGCCAACGCGAGCTGCTGGCCCTGCGGCCCGACGCCGAGCGGGTCTCGTTCGCGGCGCCACACATGCTGCTGCCGTGCGCACCTCGGGCGGCCGCGCAAGCCTTGTTGACTTTTGTCGATCGACTCGTCAGCCCTTGCGCAACCGCACAAATCGCCGCGTGCTGACGCCGGGCACGAACGGCGCCCCGCCCTCGTCCGAGGCCTCTGCTTCAAGCCGCCAGCCGGGCAGTTCCGCCCAAGGCGCGGCGTCGGGGGCGAAGGCCTGCCAGTGCCAGGCGCGCTCGCCCTGGTCGATACGCTGCTCGCCCAGGCGGTGTTCGAAGCGCCACTCGGTGCACCAGCCCTCGGCGTCGGACCCCTGCAGGCGCGTTTCCATGCGCAGCAGGCTCGCGCCCACCGGGCGCTCGGTGTAGAGCTGCCACTCACCGCCCTGGCGCTGCGGGCTGTGCACCGGCAGCTCCAGCAGTAAGTGGCCGCCGGGGCGCATTTGGCGCCAGGCCCAGGCCAACAGGCCTTCCCGGGCAGCGGGGGCCAGCAGGTGCAGCAGGCTGAAGGCGCAGGCCACCTGCACGGACTCGGGCAGGTCCGGCGTGTCGGCCGCCGCCACCCAGGGCAGGGGTGTCAGCTGCGCCTGGGCCGCGGGCGGCAGCAATTGCCACTGCGCCAGCAGCACGGTACGCATGTCGGCATCGGGCTCCAGCGCCCAGACCGGGTGGCCGGCGGCGGCCAGGCGCTGCGCCAGCAGGCCCAGGCCAGTGCCAATCTCCAGCACCG
>JBDHSJ010000260.1:0-5065 GCA_039808065.1 Burkholderiaceae bacterium
CTACGCACTCTGGGGCGAGGGCGGTGACGACACCCTGGAGGGCCGCGGCGGCGGCGACAGCCTGTACGGTGGCAAGGGCAAGGACGTGGCCGTCTACCGGGGCTTGCGCAGCGAGTACCTCTTGGAACGTGGCCCCCAGGCGGGTCAGTTTCAGGTGCACGACCTGGTCGCCGACCGCGATGGCAGTGACCAGCTGTTCGACATCGAGATGCTGCGCTTTGCCGACGGCGAGCTGGACCTGACGCAGCCGCCGCCAGCGTTGGTGGGCGTGCCGCCCGAGCCCGAACTGCCCGGCTGAGCGTGCACCGGCGGCGAAGCCTGCTCGCTGCCGCGTGAGGGGGCGGCCGCCCAGAATGGCCGTTCTGCTCACGAGGCTGCCCCCAATGTCCCCAACCCCCCGCCACGTCTGGGTGCGCGAACCCGCCGTCACCCTGCCCGAGGCCTGTGAACTCACGCACCTGGCGCGTGAACCGATCGACTACGCCGACCTGCTGGTCGAGCACCAGGCCTACCGCCGCGCGCTGGCGCAGCTGGGCCTGCAGGTGGTGGTGCTGCCGGCCTTGCCGCAGTTCCCCGATTCGGTGTTTGTGGAAGACGCCGCGCTGCTGTTGCCCGAGCTGACTGTGCTGACCCGCCCCGGCGTGGCCAGCCGCCAGGCCGAGCCGGTGCACCTGCAGGCCGCCCTGGCCGCGCGCGGCCTGCCCCTGCACACCTTGCAGGCCCCGGCCACGCTGGATGGCGGCGATGTGCTGCGCATCGGGCGCCGCCTGCTGGTGGGCCTGTCCACCCGCAGCAATGCCGCCGCCGTGGAGCAGCTGCGCAGCCTGCTCGGCCCGTTCGGCTACCAGGTGGATGCCGTGCCCCTGGGCCCCAGCCTGCACCTCAAGACCGCCTGCACCGCCCTGGATGACGAGACCCTGCTGATCAACCCCGAGTGGGTGGATGCCGCCGCGCTGCCCGGCTTCCGCTTTCTGCACGTGGATGCGGCCGAACCCTTCGCCGCCAATGTGCTGCGCCTGCCGCAGGCCTGGCTGGCCAATGCTGCCTTCCCGCGCACCCTGGAGCGCCTGGGCCCTGAGGCCGTGCAGCGCGGCATCGCGCTGCATGCGGTGGCGATTCCGGCCTTCGGCCGCGCCGAGGCGGGGCTGACCTGCCTCAGTTTGATCGAGCCCTGATCGAACCCTGACACGGCTTGTGGAGCCCGCGCGGGCTTGGGCATGATGGAGCCCCGCCCCCGCCGGAGTGCTGCATGCGCCAGTTGCTTGTCTGCCTGTTCGGTTCTGTCGGCCTGAGCCTGGGAGTCAGCGCGCAAAGCCTGCGCGTCGAGGTGGATCTGGCGCAGCCGCAGGGCGCCATCCGCGATGTGTTCGGCGTCAACCGCAAGCCCGGCTTTGCCACCAAGCCCACGCAGGGCGCAGCCGCCAACCTGGACGCCGCCAACCTCTACAGCGCCTTCGGCCTCAGCCAGGTGCGCCTGCACGACGCCGGGCTGGACCTCTGCACCACCTACACCGCGGCCACCAAGCTCAACACCGGGGTGAGCCCGGCGCAGGCGGTCAGCGGCTGCGAACTCAGCGGCACCGGCGGCATCCCCACTTTCACCTGGACGCCCAGCTCCAGCGCCGATGCCGATCTCAACAACACCGCGAACTACGACTTCAGCGGCACCGACACCGCGCTGAAGGAAGTGGCCAGCACCGGTGCCGCCGCCTACCTGCGCCTTGGCGAGAGCTACAACGGCCCCAACAACACCGCCGACCCGGTGGCCTGGGCCAAGGTGGCCACCAACATCTACCAGCATGTCATCGGCCGCTTCAAGCCCACGGCCGGCGTGGCCGCGGTGGACCCGGTGTTCGTGGAAGTGCACAACGAACCCGATGGCGGCTTCTGGCGCGGCACGCAAGCGGACTTCTACACGCTGTTCCGCGAAACCGTGACCCGTGTTCGCGCCGCGGCGCAGACGGCGGGCAAGAGCCTGCGCATCGGCGGGCCGGGCTTCACGCGCAGCATCCTCACCACCAGCACCGTGAGCGGCAATCCGGCCAACGGGTTCATCGCCGGCGTGGGCCTGAGCAACCTCGATTTCTATTCCGCCCACCTCTACGGCAGCTGCGACCGCGCCAGCGCCAGCGAAAGCGCCACCTTCCTGCGCAACGTGCGCAGCCTGGTCAACACCCAGGGTGGCAGCAGCCTGCCCATCCACATCACCGAATGGAACATCGGCCTGGGCACCCAGTGCGGCAACGCCTTCTTCGGCGAGGCCCGCACGCAGTCCTACGCCAGCGCGGTTCTCACGCAGTTCCAGGACCCGGCGCAGAACATCGAGGCGGCGCACTTCTATGCCGGCGTGCCCATCATGGCGCTGTTCGACTTCAGCACCGCGGCCGGCAAGGCGCGCATCAATCCCTCGGCCTGGGCCTTCTGGGCGCACACCCAGCTGCGCGGCGCCACGCAACTCAGCACCCAGGTCTGTCAAAGCAACTGCCTGGCCGGCTACGCCGCCGAAACCCTGCCCCTGCTGGCCCTGGGGGCCCAGCAAGGCAACCGCACCCTGCTGGTTCTGACGAATGACGGCAGCAGCGCGCAGACCACCACCGTGCGCGTCAAGGGCCTGGGCAGCAGCCGCTACCAGGCCGTGCTGCGCACCCCCGGCAATGCGGTGCAGGAACTCAGCGTGGCCGGCAACCCGGCCAAGGTGGACGCCACGGCGCTGCAGAGCCTGCTGGCCAGCCCGACGCAGGAAACGCGCAGCGACCTCAGCCCCAGCGGCGGGGTGCTGGAGCTGAGCACCAGCGTGCCCGCGCGCGGCCTGCAGCTGGTCGAACTCAAGCCACAGGCGCGCACCTTGAGCGAGCAGGCCGACTGCCTGTTCAGCTGGGGCGAACGCCAGTACGCCAGCCTGTTCCAGCCGCAACCGCAGTCCTCCAAGACCAGTGGCGACTACTACTACCGCCACTACCCGACGACGAACACCTACGTCGGCGTCACGCTGAGCGGGCAGCGCCTGGTGTTCTGGGACGCCAACGGCAGCCAGGGCATCCAGGAGCTGGGTGCGCTCGGTACCTGGCTGGCCACGGCGGGCTGCCAGTGAGTCACAAGCTCAGCAGCAGCTGGGTGCTGAACATCGCGCCCGTACGCCCGTAAGTCTTGCCGCGCAGATAAGCCAGCTGCAGCTCGGCGGCATCGCCCAGGCCCAGGCGCAGCACCGGGCCGGCGCGCAGTGAAGGGTGGCGGCTCCAGTGGTTCCATTGGCCCAGCTCGCCAAAGCCCTGCAGGCCGGCGCGCACGCCTCGGCCGAAGCGGTGCAGGGCCTGCGCCTGCAGCTTCAGCTGCGTGCCACCGGCGGCGAAGTCGCGCTCGAACAGCAGGTTGAGGTTCAGGCGCGTCAGGCCCTGGTCGGTCTGCAGCAGCGGGCCCCATTCCAAGGCGTTGCCTTCGCCGGGGCGGTGGATGCCCTGGGCGTGCAGGCCGAAGTCCCAGTCGCTGCGGCCTTCGCTGAGCACCCAGTTGTGCGCCCAGTTGATCGAGCTCAGGCGCTGCTGGTGCAGCGTCGGCCCGATGCCGCTGAGAAACAGCGTGCTGGTCCAGCGCGGCCCCAGGCCCAGGCGCAGGCCGGCCTCGGGCCACAGCGTGGCCTTGCGGCGATCGACCTTGACGGTCCAGTAGCGCAGGTCCAGTGCCGCCTCGCCCGGCATGGCGTAGGGCGTGACCAGGTAGTAGCCGGGATCGGCCTGGGCGCTGCCGGTCAGCAGCGGGGCTGCCACCAGGCCGGCCAGCAGCGCGGCCCTCATTCCTCGTCCAGGCCGCGGCTGCGAAAGCCGCGCCAGATCGAGCGCAGCAGCGCCAGGCCGCCCACCACCGCGGCCACAAAGCCCAGCAGCCCGAAGGCCGGCAGGCCGAACAGCGTGGGCCCGCCGCCCACCGTCATGACGATGGACGAGCCGATGATCAGCGCGGCGATGACCAGCGCCAGCGAGAGCCGGCTGGACGCGCGCTCCAGCTGGTCGCCCACCTGGCGGATGTGGGCGATCTCCACGCCCACCCGCAACTGGCCGTGGCGGGCGCGGCGCAGCAGGCGCGAGAGATCCTCGGGCAGGCCCTGCGCCACCTTGAGCGTGCGCGTCAGCAGGTTCCAGCCGCGCTGGGCGATGGCCTTGGGCTGGTAGCGCGCCGTCATCACCTGGCGCAGCACGGGCAGGGCCTCGGCCGTCATGTGGAAGTCCGGGTCCAGCGCGCGGCCCATGCCCTCCATCGAGATGAAGGCCTTGATCAAGAGCGCCAGATCGGGCGGCAGGGCCAGGTGGTGCTCGCGCAGCACCTGGGTCACCTCGGCCAGCATCTGGCCGATGTGCAGCTGCGCCAGCGGCACGCCGTGGTACTGGTCCACGAAGGCCTCGATCTCGTCCTCCAGCTGCTCCAGGTTCAGGCCGGCGCGGTGGTCGCCGGCCCACTCCAGCAGCACGTCGGCCACCTCCTGGGGCCGGCGCTCCACCAGGCCCAGCAGCAGCTGCAGCAGCTGTTCGCGGCGCTTCAGCGGCAGCCGGCCCACCATGCCGAAGTCGATCAGGGCGATGCGGTTGCCGGGCAGGTAGAACACATTGCCGGGGTGCGGGTCGGCGTGGAACAGGCCGTCCTCGACGATCATCTTCAGCACCACGCGCGCGCCGCGCTGGGCCAGCAGCTTGCGGTCCAGGCCGGCGCGGTCCACGCGCTCCAGGTCTTCGCCGGGCACGCCCTCGATGAAGTCCTGCACGTTCACGCGTTCGTGCGTGAAAGCCCAGTGCACGGCCGGGATCTGCACCAGATCGCTCAGGCCCGTGAGGTTGCGGGCGATGCGCTCGGCCTGGCGGCATTCATTGGCCAGGTCCAGCTCGCGGCGCAGCGAACGCGCAAACTCGCGCACCAGCTGCACCGGGCGGTAGGGCTGCAGCGCCGGCCAGTCGCGCTCGGCGCTGGCGGCAAAACGTGCCAGCAGGCGCAGATCGGCCTCCACCACCTCGTGGATGTTGGGGCGGCGGATCTTCACCACCACCGCGCGGCCGTCCTGCAGCCGGGCGCGGTGCAC
>JBDHSJ010000261.1:0-5055 GCA_039808065.1 Burkholderiaceae bacterium
TGTTGCATCAACACACACAGGGACCATGTGTTGTGCATCACATCCCCTGACGCTTTGTTGCCTGCACAGTTCGGCCCCCGATGCCCATCCTGATCCCGATCCTTCAGGGCCTGCGCCTGTTTGACAGTCTGCCGGCCGACAAACTGGCCGAAGTTTCGGTGACGATGAACGAACGCCGCGTGGAGCGCCGCGAGGTGGTGATCAAGCGCGGCGAAACCGATGCCGGGCTGGGCTTCTTGATCGAAGGCCGGCTGCAGACCGTCAATTTCACGCTCGATGGCCGCGAGGTCGGCATCGATTTCGTCGAAGACGGCGACTTCTTCGGCGAATTGTCCGTCATCGACGGCCAACCCGCACCCGAGTACATCATTGCAGTGGCGCCCTCGCGGATTGCCTTCCTGGAGCGTGAGCGCGCGCGCGAGCTGATGTTCTCGACCCCGCGCGGCGCGGCAGCGGTAGCCGAACGGCTGGCTGCGCGCATGCGCCGCTCCGCCGGGCACCGTGCGCTGCTAGCGCTGCCCAGCTCGTTCCAGCGGGTCTGCGCCCAGCTGACCTTGCTGACGCAGAAGGACAGCAGCGGCCAGACGGTGATCACGATGGCGCCAACGCACCAGGAAATCGCCATCATGGTCAACACCAGCCGCGAGACCGTGACCCGCACGCTGCAATTCCTGCAGGGGCTGAAGGTGCTGGCGCGCGATGGCAACTCGCTGTTGGTGCACCAGCCCGAAACCCTGCAGGAAGCGGCGGACGGCAAGGTCGCGCCGACCAAGTAATCAGGCGGGTCGAAATTCGGGGACCAGCTCGCGAAGGCGGACGCGCACCTCCTCGGCGTTCTGCGGCGGCTCGGCCTGAAGTCGGTCCAGCCAAGCCAGCACCTCGGCCCCCCCCTCCGCCTGCAGACGGGCAATGCGCAACCGGCTGATCGCCGTCGGCAGGCTGGTGTCGGCGTCGGCCAGCAGTTCCTCGTAGAGCTTTTCACCCGGGCGCAGGCCGGTGAATACGATGCCGATCTCCTCGACCGTGTGGCCGGCGAGCCGGATCATGTCGCGCGCCAAGTCGGCGATGCGCACCGGCTCGCCCATGTCCAGCACCAGCACCTGGCCGGATTGACCCAGGGCGGCCGCCTGAAGCACCAGGCGCGCAGCCTCGGGGATGGTCATGAAGTAGCGAATGATGTCCGGGTGGGTCACCGTGAGCGGCCCGCCGCGCGCCAGCTGCTCCTTGAACTTCGGGATCACGCTGCCGCTGGAGCCCAGCACATTGCCGAAACGTACTGCCATGAACCGGGTGCCGGGGAATTGCGCAACCAAGGCAGACACCACGCGCTCGGCAGCGCGCTTGCTGGCGCCCATCACATTGGTGGGGTTGACGGCCTTGTCGGTGCTGATGAGCACGAAGCGCGCCACGCCGGCACGCGCCGCGGCCAGGGCGGCGTGATAGGTGCCGAGCGTGTTGTTGCGCACGCAGGAGGCGGCGTTGTGGCCCTCCTCCATCAGCGGCACATGCTTGTAGGCGGCGGCGTGTAGCAGCAGGTCCGGAGTCAGGGCCTGCACGGCCGCCTGCAGATGGGCCAGATCGCGCACATCGCCCACCAGGCGCACCAGTTCCAGCTCAGGATGGCTCAGGCCCAGCTCCTGCTCGACGGCGTAGAGGCTGGGCTCGCTCACCTCGTACAACACCAGGCGCGCCGGCCGGTAGCGCGCGGCCTGACGGCACAGCTCGCTGCCAATGCTGCCACCGGCACCGGTGATGAAGACCGTGGCGCCGCGGATCATGTCGCCGATGCCGGACTCGTCCAGCTTCACCGGCTCGCGGCCGAGCAGGTCTTCGGGTTTGATGTCGCGCACCCGCTCGAGCGGCGTGCCGGCCTGCAGTTCCTCGGCACTCGGCACGGTGAGGACGGGCAGCCCGGTGGCCGCGGCCAGGTCGACGACCCGCCGACGCGCGGCGCCGCGCAGCGAGGGCATGGCGATGACCAGATGCGTGAGCGGCAGGCGCTCAGCCCAGTCGGCCAGCTGATCCAGCGCGCCCAGCACCGGCACGCCGGCCACCCGGTGGCCGCGCTTGGCGGGGTTGTCGTCCAGCAGGCCGTGGATCAGGCTGTCGCTGTCGCGCAGGCCGGCGATCAGGCGCGTTGCCGCCTCGCCCGCGCCCAGCACCAGGATTTGCCGCACCTCGCCCGCGCCGCGGTGCAGGCGTGCGCGCATGTGCTCGTAGAGCATGCGGTAGAGGATGCGCGCCAGCACCAGGGCCATCAGGGCGACGATGGGATGCAGGGCCAGCACCGCGCGTGGCACCTGCACCAGACCAAGGGCGCGCACCGTCAGGCCGCCAGCGATGCCGGCCAGCAGGCAGACAAAGAACAGGCGCTTGACCTCGCCGAAGCCGGAGAAGCGCCAGATTGAGCGCGGCACCTGAAGGGCCAGCAGGGCCGCGGCGTACAGGGCCAGCAGGCCAGCCAGCACGGCCGCGTCGTAGGCCGGGCGGGCACTGAGCCAGCGCTCAAAGCCGAGCCGGAACAGATAGGTGGCCTGCCAGGCCAGCGCGATCAGCGCGAGATCGGTGAGCAGGGCCAGGCTGGCGCGGCGCGCGCGCAGGCGCGCCAGCAGTTGATCGAGAGCGCGCCAGGCGCGCAGGCCGAGGTTCATGGGGTGCGCGGGCGGGTCAGCAGGGTCCAGACGGTGCGGGCGAGCAGGCGCAGGTCCGAGGCCAAGGTAGCCTGCTGGCTGTAGGCCACGGCGGCGGCCAGCTTGGCCGGCAGCACGCGCTCGATGTAATCGCGCTCGGGGTCGGCCGCAGCGGCCAGCACGGCAGCTTCGTCCAGATGGGCCAGCGAGGCCGGGTCGGTGATGCCCGGGCGCACGGCGAGGGCCTGTTCGCGCAGTTCGGCGGGGTAGAGCTCGACATAGCGCGGCACCTCGGGGCGCGGGCCCACCAGGCTCATGTCGCCCCTGAACACGTCGATGAGCTGGGGCAGCTCGTCCAGCTTGTGGCGGCGCAGGAAGTGGCCGGCGCGGGTGATGCGCGGATCCACTCCCACCGTCAGCGGCAGGCCACCGGCCTCACTGCGCATGGTGCGGAATTTATGGATG
The DNA here is from genome assembly GCA_039808065.1 of Burkholderiaceae bacterium. GTDB lineage: Bacteria > Pseudomonadota > Gammaproteobacteria > Burkholderiales > Burkholderiaceae_C > Inhella. Next base: position 3,096 of record JBDHSJ010000261.1, read on the forward strand.
CGAAACAGACGTCCATGCTGCCCCACCCGCTGCTGGCGGAACAGCGCGGGACCGGGCGAATCCAGCCGGATCCACAACGCCAACGCCAACAGCAGCGGCGCCAGCAGCAGCAGGCCCAGGCCGCTCAGCAGCAGGTCGAAGATTCGCTTGCCCATCAGCCCTGCAGGCTCAGGCGCACGGCCTGAATGACGCGCTGCACGTCCTCGTCCGTCATCGCCGTGTACAGCGGGATGCTGACCATGGATTCATAAGCGCGCTGCGAATGCGGGAACTGCGCCGGCGTGAGCTGGTAGCGATCGCGCCAGTAGGGGTGCAAGTGCAGGGGCACGTAATGCACGCTGCAACCGATGCCCTGCGCATACATGCGTTCGATGAAGGTGTCGCGGTCCACCGGCGCGGCTTCGCTGAGGCGCAGCACATACAGATGCCAGGCATGCACATCGCCCTGCGGCGCCTGCGGCGGCAGGATCAGCGGCAGATCGGCCAGGCCCTCGAAATAGGCTTGCGCGATCTGGTCGCGCCGCGCCTGGAAGGCCGGCAGGCGCTTGAGCTGGTGCAGGCCCAGCGCGGCGGCAATGTCGGTCAGGTTGTACTTGAAGCCGGGCGCCACGATCTCGTAGTACCAGCTCGGCTTCTTGGCGGTGAAGCGATCAAAGGCGTCGCGGTTCATGCCGTGCAGGCGCATCACCTTGGCGCGCTCGGCCAGCGCGGCATCGCGCGTCACCAGCATGCCGCCCTCGCCGGTGGTCATGGTCTTGTTGGCGTAGAAGCTGAACACCGTGGCATTGCTGCCCAGGGTGCCGATCAGCTCGCGCTCCAGCGTGGTGGGCAGGGCATGGGCGGCGTCTTCCACCACTTTCAGGCCATGGCGGCGGGCGATGTCGAGCAGGCGCAGCATGTCCACGGCCAGACCGGCGTAATGCACCGGAATGATGGCGCGGGTGCGCGGGCCGATGGCGACCTCGACCTGGTCCAGGTCCAGGTTCAGCGTGGCGGGGTCAATGTCGACCAAGCGCACATCGGCACCCAGATAGCGCGCCACCTCGGCGGTGGCGGTGAAGGTGTGGGTGGTGGTGATGACCTCGTCGCCCGGGCCGATGCCAATCGCCTCCAGCGCCAGATGCAGGCCGGCAGTGGCGCTGTTGACGGCGATGCAGTGCAGGCTGGAGTCGCCCAGGAACTCGCCGAAGGCCTGCTCAAAGCGGCGCGCCTTGGGGCCGGTGGTGACCCAGCCGCTGCGCAGGCTGTCGACGACCTCGGCGATTTCCTCCTCCCCGATCTCGGGCAGGGCAAAGGGCAGGAAGACGGGAGCGCTCATAGGGGTTTGCGGATATGGGTCAGGCGATGGGTGCGCAGCCAGGGCAGCGCGTCGAAAACAGGCAGGGCCCAGGCCGGCAGCCGGCGCGCCAGCGGCGGCGCCAGGGTCACGCGGCGGGCATCCAGCTGCCCCTGGGGAAAGAGCTGGCGCACACGGCGCAGGGGGACGCCGCGCACGTCCGGATTGCCTGGATTGTCGAAGGCGAAGTCGTACAGCAGCACCGCGCCACCCGGGCGTAGCCAGCGCCAAGCAGTGGCGGCCAGTTCGGCCTGCAGGCTGTCATCCAGCACCGAGCTGAAGACCGTGAAGGCCAGCACCAGGTCCTGGCTGGCGGGTGCGATCGGCGCCTGGCGTGCATCACCAGGGTGGATGGCAACGGCCTGGGGCAGGCGTTCGCGCGCCAGGGCTGCGCGCTCGGGCAGCAGCTCCACCCCGCACAGCTGCTGCGGGCGAAGGCCCAGCTGCAGCAGGGTCAACAGATTGATGCCGCTGCCGCAGCCCAACTCGGCCGCGCGCAGGGCCTGGGTATCGGCCCAGCCATGCCGGCGCAGCAGGCTGGCCAGCACGCGCTCGCGCGCCTGCACGGCCTGGAACTGTGCAGGCGCCAACGGGTGGTAGCGCGGGTCTTGCGGCGCGCGCCGG
>JBDHSJ010000262.1:0-5055 GCA_039808065.1 Burkholderiaceae bacterium
TGTTGCATCAACACACACAGGGACCATGTGTTGTGCATCACATCCCCTGACGCTTTGTTGCCTGCACAGTTCGGCCCCCGATGCCCATCCTGATCCCGATCCTTCAGGGCCTGCGCCTGTTCGACAGTCTGCCGGCCGACAAACTGGCCGAAGTCTCGGTGACGATGAACGAGCGCCGCGTGGAACGCCGCGAGGTGGTGATCAAGCGCGGCGAAACCGATGCCGGCCTGGGCTTTTTGATCGAAGGCCGGCTGCAGACCGTCAACTTCACGCTCGACGGCCGCGAAGTCGGGATTGATTTCGTCGAAGACGGCGACTTCTTCGGCGAATTGTCCGTCATCGACGGCCAACCCGCGCCCGAATACATCATTGCGGTGGCGCCCTCGCGGATTGCCTTCCTGGAGCGCGAGCGCGCGCGTGAGCTGATGTTCTCCACCCCGCGCGGCGCGGCCGCGGTGGCCGAACGGCTGGCCGCGCGCATGCGCCGCTCCGCAGGGCACCGCGCCCTGCTGGCTCTGCCGAGCTCGTTCCAGCGGGTCTGCGCCCAGCTGACCTTGCTGACGCAGAAGGACAGCAGCGGCCAGACGGTGATCACGATGGCGCCAACGCACCAGGAAATCGCCATCATGGTCAATACCAGTCGGGAGACCGTGACCCGCACCCTGCAGTTCCTGCAAGGCTTGAAAGTGCTGGCGCGCGATGGCAATTCGCTGCTGGTGCACCAGCCGGAGACCCTGCAGGAGGCAGCGGACGGCAAGGTGGCACCGACCAAATAGTCAGGCGGGGCGGAACTCCGGCACCAGTTCGCGCAGGCGCGCGCGTACCGCTTCGGCGTCCTGCGGCGGCTCGGCCTGCAGGCGCTCCAGCCAGGCCAGCACCTCGGGGCCGCCGTCGGCCAGCAGTCGAGCGATGCGCAAGCGGCTGATCGTCGTGGGCAAGCTGGTATCGGCGTCGGCCAGCAGCTCCTCGTACAGCTTCTCGCCGGGGCGCAGGCCGGTGAAGACGATGCCGATCTCTTCGACCGTGTGGCCAGCGAGCCGGATCATGTCGCGCGCCAGGTCAGCGATGCGCACCGGCTCGCCCATGTCCAGCACCAGCACCTGCCCGCTCTGGCCCAGGGCGGCCGCCTGAAGCACCAGGCGCGCAGCCTCGGGGATGGTCATGAAGTAGCGAATGATGTCCGGGTGGGTCACCGTGAGCGGACCGCCGCGCGCCAGCTGCTCCTTGAATTTCGGGATCACGCTGCCGCTGGAGCCCAGCACATTGCCGAAGCGCACCGCCATGAAGCGCGTGTCCGGGAACTGCGGCACCAGGGCCGAGACCACGCGCTCGGCGGCGCGCTTGCTCGCACCCATCACATTGGTGGGGTTGACGGCCTTGTCGGTGCTGATGAGCACGAAGCGCGCCACGCCCGCACGCGCCGCGGCCAGGGCGGCGTGATAGGTGCCGAGCGTGTTGTTGCGCACGCAAGAAGCGGCGTTGTGGCCATCCTCCATCAGCGGCACATGCTTATAGGCGGCGGCGTGCAGCAGCAGGTCCGGGGCCTGGGCCTGCACGGCCGCCTGCAGATGGGCCAGATCGCGCACATCGCCCACCAGGCGCACCAGATCCAGCTCGGGATGGTTCAGGCCCAGCTCCTGCTCGATGGCGTAGAGGCTGGGCTCGCTGAGCTCGTACAGCACCAGGCGCGCCGGCCGGTAGCGCGTGGCCTGGCGGCAGAGCTCGCTGCCGATGCTGCCGCCCGCGCCGGTGATGAAGACGGTGGCACCGCGGATCATCTCGCCAATGCCGGCTTCGTCCAGCTGCACCGGTTCGCGGCCGAGCAGGTCCTCGGGCTCGATGTCGCGCACCCGCTCCAGCGGCGTGCCGGCCTGCAATTCCTCGGCACTCGGCACCGTGAGGACGGGCAGGCCGGTGGCCGCGGCCAGGTCGACGACCCGCCGACGCGCGGCGCCGCGCAGCGAGGGCATGGCGATGACCAGATGCGTGAGCGGCAGTCGCTCGGCCCAGTCGGCCAGCTGATCCAGCGCACCCAGCACCGGCACGCCGGCCACGCGGTGACCGCGCTTGGCGGGGTTGTCGTCCAGCAGGCCATGAATCAGGCTGTCACTGTCGCGCAGGCCGGCGATCAGGCGTGTCGCTGCCTCGCCCGCACCCAGCACCAGAATCTGCCGCACCTCGCCCGCGCCACGGTGCAGGCGTGCGCGCATGTGCTCGTAGAGCATGCGGTAGAGGATGCGCGCCAGCACCAGGGCCATCAGGGCCACGATCGGGTGCAGGGCCAGCACGGCGCGCGGCACCTGCACCAGGCCGAGGGCGCGCACCGTCAGGCCACCCGCCACGCCAGCGATCAAGCACACGAAAAACAAGCGCTTGACCTCACCAAACCCTGAGAAGCGCCAGATCGAGCGCGGCACCTGCAGGGCCAGCAGGGCCGCGGCGTACAGCGCCAGCAGGCCGGCCAGCACCGCCGCGTCATAGGCCGGCCGGGCGCTGAGCCAGCGCTCGAAGCCGAGCCGGAACAGATAGGTGGCCTGCCAGGCCAGTGCAATCAAGGCCAGATCGGTGAGCAGAGCCAGGCTGGCACGGCGCGTGCGCAGGCGGCTCAGCAGTTGATCAAGGGCGCGCCAGGCGCGCAGGCCGAGGTTCATGGGGTGCGCGGGCGGGTCAGCAGGGTCCAGACGGTGCGGGCGAGCAGGCGCAGGTCCGAACCCAAGGTGGCCTGTTGGCTGTAGGCCACGGCGGCGGCCAGCTTGGCCGGCAGCACGCGCTCGATGTAGTCGCGCTCGGGGTCGCTGGCCGCCGCCAGCAAGGCAGCTTCGTCCAGATGGGCCAGCGAGGCCGGGTCGGTGATGCCGGGCCGCACGGCCAGGGCCTGCTCGCGCAGCTCGGCCGGGTAGAGCTCGACGTAACGCGGCACCTCGGGGCGCGGGCCCACCAGGCTCATGTCACCCTTGAACACGTCAATCAGCTGGGGCAGCTCGTCCAGCTTATGGCGGCGCAGGAAGTGGCCGGCGCGGGTGATGCGCGGGTCCACGCCCACCGTCAGCGGCAGACCGCCCGCTTCAGTGCGCATGGTGCGGAACTTGTGGATGCGAAAGCGCCGCCCATGCTGCCCCACCCGCTCCTGGCGGAACAGCGCGGGCCCGGGCGAGTCCAGCCGGATCCACCACGCCAGCGCCAGCAAAAGCGGCGCCAACAACAGCAGGCCCAGGCCGCTGAGCAACAGGTCAAACAAGCGCTTGCCCATCAGCCTTGCAGGCTTAGCCCTACCGCCTGGATGACGCGCTGCACGTCCGCATCCGTCATCGCCGTGTAGAGCGGGATGCTCACCATGGACTCATAAGCGCGCTGCGAGTGCGGGAACTGCTCGGGGCGGAGCTGGTAGCGATCGCGCCAGTAGGGGTGCAAATGCAGCGGCACGTAGTGCACGCTGCAGCCGATGCCCTGCGCATACATGCGTTCGATGAAGGTGTCGCGGTCCACCGGCGCGGCTTCGCTGAGGCGCAGCACGTACAGATGCCAGGCATGCACATCGCCCTGCGGCGCCTGCGGCGGCAGGATCAGCGGCAAATCGGCCAGGGCCTCGAAATAGGCCTGAGCAATCTGCTCACGCCGCGTCTGGAAGGCGGGCAGGCGCTTGAGCTGGTGCAGGCCCAGGGCGGCGGCGATGTCGGTCAAGTTGTACTTGAAGCCGGGCGCCACGATCTCGTAGTACCAGCTCGGCTTCTTGGCGGTGAAGCGATCGAAGGCATCGCGGTTCATGCCATGCAGGCGCATCACCTTGGCGCGCTCGGCCAGCGCCGCGTCGCGCGTCACCAACATGCCGCCCTCGCCGGTGGTCATGGTCTTGTTGGCGTAGAAGCTGAACACCGTGGCATTGCTACCCAGGGTGCCAATCAGCTCGCGCTCCAGCGTGGTGGGCAGGGCATGGGCGGCGTCTTCCACCACTTTCAGGCCATGGCGGCGGGCGATGTCGAGCAGACGCAGCATGTCCACCGCCAGGCCGGCGTAATGCACCGGAATGATGGCGCGGGTGCGCGGGCTGATGGCGGCCTCAACCTGGTCCAGGTCCAGGTTCAGCGTGGCGGGGTCGATGTCAACCAGGCGGACATCGGCACCCAGGTACCGCGCCACCTCGGCCGTGGCGGTGAAGGTATGGGTGGTGGTGATGACCTCGTCGCCCGGGCCGATGCCAATCGCCTCCAGCGCCAGGTGCAGACCGGCGGTGGCGCTGTTGACGGCGATGCAGTGCAGGCTGGAGTCGCCCAGAAACTCGCCAAATGCTTGCTCGAAACGACGCGCCTTGGGGCCGGTGGTGACCCAGCCGCTGCGCAGCGAGTCCACCACTTCGGCAATTTCCTCTTCACCGATCTCCGGCAGGGCAAAGGGCAGAAAGGCGGGAGCGCTCATAGGGGTTTGCGGATATGGGTCAGGCGATGGGTGCGCAGCCAGGGCAGCGCGTCGAAAACGGGCAGGGCCCAGGCGGGCAGCCGGCGCGCCAGGGGCGGCGCCAGGGTCACGCGGCGGGCGTCCAGTTGCCCCTCAGGAAAGAGCTGGCGCACACGGCGCAGGGGGACGCCGCGCACGTCTGGATTGCCTGGATTGTCGAAGCTGAAGTCATACAGCAGCACCGCACCGCCGGGGCGCAGCCAGCGCCAGGCGGTGGCGGCCAGTTCAGCCTGCAGGGTGTCATCCAGCACCGAGCTGAAAACCGTGAAGGCCAACACCAGATCCTGGCTGGCCGGGGCGATCGGCGCCTGGCGGGCATCGCCCTGGTGGATGGTGACGGCCTGGGGCAGGCGCTCGCGCGCCAGCGCGGCGCGCTCGGGCAGCAGCTCCACCCCGCACAGCTGCGGCGCACGAAAGCCCAGCTGCAGCAGGGTCAACAGATTGATGCCGCTGCCGCAGCCCAACTCGGCCGCGCGCAGGGGCTGGGTATCGGCCCAGCCATGCCGGCGCAGCAGGCTGGCCAGCACGCGCTCGCGCGCCTGCACGGCCTGGAACTGTGCAGGCGCCAACGGGTGGTAGCGCGGGTCTTGCGGCGCGCGCCGG
>JBDHSJ010000263.1:0-4992 GCA_039808065.1 Burkholderiaceae bacterium
CGTGGAACTGGCCCACCCCTTCGAGCTGTTCATGGACCAGGCCTGCCACGGCGGGCTGTGGTGCACGCCTTACCGGCCCCGTTCGGCGCTGCCCTTCGCCGTCGCGTGGGGCTGGCTGCGGCGCGCGGGGCGCACCTGAGCCGCGCACTCAGCTCCGGCCGGCCAGCTCCGGCAGTCGTTGGCGGATGGCCTGATTGAGGCGCTCCAGCGCGGCCGGGTCGACCTGGCGCGAACACATCAGATAGCGCAGCAGGCCGGCGGGCATGTCCGGAAAGTCGAAGCGCACCAGGTTCAGGCTGTTGAATTCGGGGTCGTTGCGCAGCCAGCCCAGGTCTTCCTGGTCGATCAGCATGTAGTCGGCGCGCTGCGCCGCGATCATTCGTGCCAGCTGTCCCGGGTTCAGGCGCGCCCGCACCGCAGGCTTGCGGGTGTTGGCCATCGCCTGGTCCAACTCCGCGCCGTAGGAGACCCCGTCCAATACCCCCAGTGTCAGCTGCGGGTCGGCAAACAGGGCGCTGAGTTTGGCGTGCCGCTGAATGGCCTTGGCCGCTTGCGCATGGGCCAGGACCGTGTGCGGCTTGTCCTGGTGGATGGGCAGGGAAAAGCGCGCGAACTTCTCTCGCTCGGGAAGCTTGTACCAACTGGGCGAACAGATCGGTGCTTGATTGGCCTCGATGTCCTGCAGGATGCGCTTGACGGGCACCTCCAGGTACTCCGCCTCCACCTTGGCCAGCTCCAAGAGCTCGATGGTGCGCAGCATCAGGAAGCCCGCCGGTCGGCCCCGTTCGGTGTAGCTGTAGGGGGGCTTGTCCCGGTACTCGATCTGAATGATCTGGGCCTGTGCCCGCGAGGCCAGGAGCAACAGCAGCAGGGCCAGTGTTCGGCTGGCTGTCCGGGCAAGGTCAGGGCGCAACTTGGGGGCCGCTCAGCGAGAGGAAGTCCACTGTGGCGGAGGCTGTGAGATTCGAACTCACGGGCCCTTGCGAGCCGGCAGTTTTCAAGACTGCTGGGTTAAACCACTCCCCCAAGCCTCCGCGCGAAGGGCGCGCATTGTCACTCAGCCGCGGCTCAGCCCGGCTTTTGCGCCTGCTCGCAGCGTACCTGCACGATCTCGCGGCGGCCGCCGTCGATGCGGGCGGCACTCAGGCAGCCGCCCCAGACGCAGCCGGTGTCCAGCGCCAGCAGGTGTGTTTGGTTGATCAGGCCCAGCGTGCTCCAGTGGCCGAAGGCGATCGGTGTGCCGCGGCTGGCGCGCTGCGGGTGCTCGAACCAGGGCAGCAGGCCGGGTGGCGCGGCATCGGCGCCTTCCTTGGTCTCGAAGTCCATGTGACCGCCCAGATCCACGAAGCGCAGCCGGGTGCAGGCATTGATGATGGTGCGCAGGCGATCGGCCCCTTGGAGTGCGGCGCTCCACCGATTGGGTTGGTTGCCATACATCAGCGGCCAGAACGCGGACAGGGCCTGCGGGTTGCGCAGCAGGGCCTCGACCTCGGCCGACAGTGCCAGCGCCTGTTCGGCCGACCAGTCCGGCAGCAGGCCGGCGTGCACCAGCAGCCAGCCCGGTGCCTGCGCCACCAGGGGGCGTGAGCGCAGCCAGTCCAGCAGCCGCCCGCGGTCGGGCGCCTGCAAGAGGGCGTCGAGCTGTTCGCTTTTTTTGGCCTTGCGCACACCCGCCGCCACCGCGAGCAGGTGCAGGTCGTGGTTGCCCAGCACGGCCTGGGCGCCCAGATCGACGACGCGGCGCAGCGTGGCGAGCGACTGGGGGCCGCGGCTGACCAGATCGCCCAGCAGCCAGAGGCGGTCGCGCGAGGCCGAGAAATCGATTGCGGCCAGCAGCCGCCCGAGGGCGTCGTCACAGCCCTGCAAATCACCGATGAGCCAATCCATCGCCGCATTCTGGGGGGTCTTGGGGGCGGGGGAACCCGGAGAAGGCCGGGGTCGGCCCAGCTGAGAGAATGCGCCCCGCGCCGCCTGCCGGCGCTTTTTTCTGGCACCCCCGGGGTGCCGCTTGGAATGGATACCGCGCTACTTCTTTTCTTGATCCTGCTGAACGGCTGGTTCGCCATGTCGGAAATGGCCCTGACGGCAAGCCGCAAGGCCCGTTTACAGGTGATGGTCGAGGCCGGGGAGCATGGCGCCGCCGCCGCGCTGGCCCTGCACGACAACCCGACCAAATTCCTCTCCACCATCCAGATCGGCATCACCTCGATCGGGGTGCTGAACGGCATCGTGGGTGAGGCGGCTTTTTCCGGCCCGCTGTCCGAGTGGTTGGAGCGCGGCTTTCCCTTCTTCACGGAAAGGAGCGCCAACCTGACTGCAACCGGCCTGGTGGTGCTCATCATCACCTTCATGACCATCGTGTTCGGCGAGCTGGTACCCAAGCGTCTGGGGCAGCTCTATCCGGAATTGATCGCGCGCCTGGTGGCCAAGCCGATGGAGGCGATTTCCACGCTGACCCGGCCTTTCGTGCGTCTGCTGACCTTCTGCACCGAGGCCACGCTACGCCTGCTCGGGCTGAAGGACCAGGGGCAGCGCAGCGTCACCGAAGAAGAGATCGCGGCCAGCCTGGAGGAGGGGCTGGACGCCGGCGTGATCGAGGAGAGCGAACACCAGATGGTGCGCAATGTGTTCCGCCTCGACGAGCGCCAGATCGGCTCGATGATGATTCCGCGTGCCGAAATCGCTTGGCTGGATGCCGATGCCACGCCCGAACAGGTGCTGGCGGTGCTGCAGGCGCATGGCTACAGCCGCTACCCGGTGTGTCGCGGCGATCTGTCCGATGTGCTGGGCGTTGTCACTGCCCAGGGCCTGCTGGCGCGCGCGCTGGCGGGGCTGCCCCTGAACTTGGCAGAAGCACTGGATCCGCCGGTGTTCGTGCCGGAAACCCTGTCGGGCATGGAGCTGCTGGAGCATTTCCGCGCCAGCGACGCCCCGCTGGTGTTCGTCGTTGACGAGTACGGCGAGGTGCAGGGCGTGATCGGTCTGCGTGACCTGCTCGAAGCGATCGCCGGCGAGTTCAACGCACCCAGCGATGGCGAGGCCTGGGCGGTGCAGCGCGCCGACGGCAGCTGGCTGATCGATGGCTTGATTCCCGTGCCGGAACTGAAGGACCGGCTCGGGCTGAAGGAACTGCCCGAGGAAGACCGCGGGCGCTACAACACCCTGGCCGGCATGATCATGCTGCTGCTGGGGCACTTGCCGCGCACGGCCGACGCGGTGGAGTGGGAGGACTGGCGCTTCGAGGTCGTTGACCTCGACGGCAAGCGGGTGGACAAGGTCTTGGCCACCCGACTCGCCTGAACCTCCAACACGGCGCCATGGCGCCGACAGTCGGCCTTATCTGAGAGAAATCCCATGCAACTCCCCCCGATGTACCGCAGCCTGGTCGCTTTGGACCGTGCCCAGCACCGCAATCTGCGCGTGCGCCAGGACCTGATCAACCTCAACCCGGCCAAGGGCTTGAACTCGATGTTCCTGAACGTCATCGAATTCGCCGACGCCTGCCAGAACTTCCCCATCGTGTTCGTGCGTGCAGGGCAAGGCAAGGACGGCAAGCCCGCGCCGCTGATGCCTCTGGCCGTGCTGGGCCTGCAGAACGGTGAAAACCTGTTCATCAAGGAAGACGGCACGTGGGACGCCGAGTACGCCCCCGCCTACCTGCGTCGCTACCCCTTTGCCATGGCCCGCCTGGACAACGGTGACCAGATGGTGGTGTGCATGGACGACCAGTGGGAAGGCTTCTCGCAGACCGAGGGTCAGCCGATGTTTGATGACAAGGGCGAGCCGACCGAGTTCACCCAGTCGGTGCTGAAGTTCCTGGAGAGCTACGAAACCGAGGTCGAGCGCACCCGCCTGGTGTGCGAGGCGCTGGACGAAGCCGGCATCCTGGAACCGATGCGTTTCGAGGCCTCGATGGACGGCGGCCAAAAAATCGAAGTCGATGGTTTCCTGGCCATCAACGACGAGAAATTTGCCAAGCTGGAAGACGCCAAGGTGCTGGATTTCCACCGCCGTGGCCTGCTGCAAGTCGTCGAATACCACCGCATCTCGATGCGCAATATGCGCCGCTTGGCTGCGAAACGCCTGCAGAAGTAATCCTTGTTATCAGAAACGGCCCTGCGTGCGGGGCCGTTGTTGCGAATAGGCCTTGCATCAGGGGATTCCTGGGCTTATTTCGTCAATAAATTCACGCTTGCCCGCTACATTGCGGTTCCCTCTTTCTTCCGAGGGATTGGCGAGCGAGGCAGTAATGAGCGATTCCAGCAGAGAAGAAACAGGCCCCCTGCGGTCGCTGGAGGCTTGGCTCGCTCCCGCGGCGCCGCCTCTCGAACGCTTCGCGGCCGAGCGGGTGCAGGGCAGCGCGGGTTGGCTGGCCAACCAAGCCCTGGTGGGCCGACGCTACGGCCAGCGCGGCTTGCGCGTCACGCCCCTGGAAATGGCGGCCGATGGGCTGGCCAGCCTGCGCGTCCGCGAGGGCGAACAGGTGGTGGGCACGCTGACGGTGCGCCTGGATGGTCCGGCCGGCCTGGCGGCCGATGCGGTGTTCCCGGACGAGGTGCGGGCGCTGCGCGAGCAGCAGCGGCTGTGCGAATTCACACGGCTGGCCGTCGATGGCGGCACCGAGTCCAAGCCCGTGCTGGCGCGCCTGTTCCACATGGCCTATCTGTACGCCCACCGGATCGAAAAGGCGGAACTGATCGTCTTCGAGGTCCACCCGCGCCATTCCCCCTTCTACCGGCGCATGCTCGGTTCGCGCCTGTTGGCCGGTGAGCGCCTGGATCCGGCTGTCAACGCGCCGGCGGTGCTGATGTGCAAGCCGCTCGACGAGATGCGGCGCGACATCGAAACCATGGGAGGCCGGGCGGACTTGGCCGCCCAGGCGCGCAGCCTGTACCCGCTGTTCTACGGCCCGGCCGAGGAAGCCGCACTGCTGCGCGAGATGCGCTTGGGCGTGTAGCCCAGTTGGGCGGAGCAGGCCTGCGCGGTGCGCAG
>JBDHSJ010000264.1:0-4991 GCA_039808065.1 Burkholderiaceae bacterium
ATGCCGCCGCGCCGGCCGCAAGGCTGACGCCCGGCTCACCACTGTCGATGACGCAGCCCAAGACCACGCTAACCCGCGGGCAATGTGCTCCATTGCTGCTCCGGTCTTCCCCGGTGCCACGGTCCAGGATGCGCCACCCTGCTCGGTGCTGGCAAGCGCCCCTGTTTCTTCAGGCCGATTTGCGGTCCGGGGCGGCCGATTACTCCGCTAACCCTTCCATCGAGAGGACGCTGCCCGGCAAGCCGGTCAGCGCCTCTCATGTCAAACGTTATCCAGCATGAGGTACATCGACGTTCGCTGGCTCCACAAGTCGCCCCATGAACCGGTCCGACTGATTTCTGAACTCGACGTGGCTGGCTGGGAGCAACGAAAGCTGGAATTTTTTGCCAATGGTCGCGTTGGTTTTGCGTGCTCAACTCGAGCAACCAACGGTACGGCCCTTGGCACAGTCCCAATTCCTCCACTTGCAGAGATCAACGTTCAATCAGAGTTTGACGGAATCGAGATCGACGCCAAGTCTTTCGAAGAGCTTTGGCACGAATATGGCGATGCTGGATAACCTTTCTACAGGGACTTCCCCTCCCATCAAGCGCTCATTGGGTTTCCATTCAAAGCGTATTGGGCTGTTTTGAATTCAATGGGTTGGCAGCTCTTCAGTGTTCAGACAGCGCGGGCACATTCAGACTGCAAATCTACAGACGGCCTTGTTGTGTCGGAGTTTTTGGTTGATTCCGCACGGACCCAGTTACGAACCGCTCGGCGGGGCTCCATTCATTGATCGTGGCGCCTGCTGGCGTCACACCAAGGTTATCGAGCTGTCCCACCGCCGGTCTGACCTGTGTTTGCAACTGCGCGAACAGACTGAAAGAAATCGGTTTCTTGGAAGCGTGGGCGCAGGAATTCAGACCGGCCCGAAGCTGACGTGCTCCGGATCAAAGCCCTGATCGCGAGTGAGCATCGCCCACAGGATGCGCGCGTGCTTGTTGGCCAGCGCCACCACGGCTTTTTGCCAGCCCACCCGCTCCTTAAGCTGCTGCACCCAGCACGAGAGCCGATCCGTTCGCTTGTGCGCCGTGTTCACCGCGCTCTTGGCCGCCTGGATCAGCAGTGTTCGCAAATACGTGTCCCCGCGCTTGGTGATGCGCCCCAACTTGGGCACCCCGCCCGTGCTGTGTTGACGCGGCACCAAACCCACCCAAGCACCAAACTGTGAGCCGCTGCGGAACTGCTTCAGATCCCCCGCAGTGGCCACCAAGGCCGAGGCCGTGAGAGGCCCCACGCCACACAGCTGCACCGCCTTGCGCGCCAGCGGCTCGCTGGCCACGTGCTGGGCGACCTGCTGATCGCACCAAGCCAACTGGATGTCCAGATCGATCCAGTGCAGATGCGCGCGCTGCAGACCCAAGCGCAGCACGCCGGGCAACTCGTTGGACGCATCCTCCAACAGCCCCGCCAGCTCAGCGCGCAAGCTGTCGATGCCCGCAGGAGGCTGCACGCCGAATTCCTCAAGCAAGCTGCGGATGCGGGTGACCAGTGCGGTGCGCTCCTCCTTGTAGCCCTCGCGCAGCCGATGGATCGCCTGCCAGCCCTGCGCCTGGGCGGTCTTGATGGGCACAAAGCGCATGTTGGGCCGCGAGCCGGCCTCACAGATCGCAGCCGCATCGTTGGCGTCGTTCTTGCCGCTGGCGCCTTGCATGCGATAGGGCGGCACGAAGTGCGGGGCCACCAGGCGCACGGCCAGACCCATCAGCGCCAGGCGCCGCGCCATGTGATGCGCGCCGCCGCAGGCTTCCATCGTCACCGGCGTGCCCTTGGGCAGGCTGGCGCACCAGATCAGGAAGCGCTCCCGGCCAAACGCGCGCGCCAGCACGACGCGACCCGCGCTGTTGCGGGCATGCACCTGGATGACCCGTCTGGCCAGGTCAACACCGATTTCGGTAATCTGCGACATGGGCTTCCCCTTTCCTGGGCAAAGTGGTTTTTGACACCCCATTCTTTGCGCCGCCCCTCGAGGCAGGGATCGCGGGAAGTCCCTTCCTATTCATTGCAGCCGACCCTGTCCGGCTGCGCCGTCCGGTCGGCTGAATTCAAACTACAAGGGCTTCCCCACTGATTGCAAGCAATATCCAACCCTGATGAATGGCGCAGCCATTCATCAAGGGAATTGCGGTCCTGGGTCCGAGGCGTTTCCAGCCTGATTCGTTGAGTCGCGAGCAAATAGCGGACTGGGGTATCTACAAGCGGTTATCCAGGTCGGGTTTGATGTCCATACGGACGCTGCCTGGAACCCTGATGTGAAGACGCGCGCGGGAGTTCTCATTCGTTAGTCGGAGTCGGCTGCGCGCTCCCCAGAATTCAACAGAATCACCCCGCACAGGTCCAACCTTTGCTCATCAACGACATGCCGGTCACGCGGCGGAAGTTTTGGGTGGGTTCAACTCCGGTTGGAAGGGTTGATGGGAGGCAGCCGCCAAGCTCAGCCGGGTGCGGCTCAGCCCGGCGTGGCTTGGCCGGGCAGCGTGAAGGCCTCGCCCTTGGCCAATACCGCCCAGGCCATGCGCGCGTTCTTGGCCGCCATGGCCACCACGGCCTTCCAGTAGCCGCGCCGCTGCTCCAGTGCGATGACCCAGCGGCTGATCGGATCCGTCTTGTTCTTGGCCGCCGCCAGCACGGCCCGCGCTCCCATCACCAACAGGCTGCGCAGATAGCCGTCGCCCGCCTTGGTGATGCGCCCCAGTTGTTGGCGCCGACTGAAATTTGACCCACCCGTGAGGGCCCTGCCGACCCAAATTTGACCCAGGTGTTCAACCTACCCTGCCCGAGATATCCACAGGAGGGCGGGGTTCGAGGAGTGATCACCATGGCCATGATTGGCAAGGTCTTGCGGATGCACCACCGCGAGAAGAAGTCGGTGCGAGAGATTGCCAAGGCAACCAGCTTGGCGCGGAACACGGTGCGCAAGTACCTGAGGCTGGGCAAGGCCGAACCGCCGCAGTACCGCCGCCCGGCGGTGCCGACCAAGCTGGCACCGTACGTCGACCAATTGGAGCTGGCACTGCGTGCCGATGCCAGGCGATCCAAGAAGGACCGGCGCAGCGCCAAGGCGTTGCTGGCGCAGTTGAGGGCCGCTGGCTATGAGGGTGGCTACAGCCGGCTGACCGACTACATCCGCGCCTGGCGCGCGGCCCAGGGCAGCACAGCGCTGGGCGATGCCTACGTGCCGCTGAGCTTCGAGCTCGGCGAGGCCTTCCAGTTCGATTGGAGCGAGGAGCCGCTGGTGATTGGAGGCGTCTACCAGCGGCTGCAGGTGGCGCACATGAAGCTGTGCGCCAGCCGGGCCTTCTGGCTGGTGGCCTACGCGAGTCAGGGCCACGAGATGCTGTTTGACGCGCACACGCGCGGCTTCGCGGCCCTGGGCGGCGTGGCGCGCCGGGGCATCTACGACAACATGAAGACCGCCGTGGATCGCGTGGGGCGGGGCAAGAACCGCGACGTCAACAGCCGCTTCGCCGCGCTGTGCGCGCACTACCTCTTCGACCCTGACTTCTGCAACGTCGCCAGCGGCTGGGAGAAGGGTGTCGTCGAGAAGAACGTGCAGGACAGCCGGCGGCGCATCTGGCTGGCGGCACGCGAACAGCGCTTCGGCAGTCTGGAGGAGCTCAACGCCTGGCTGGGCGCGCGGTGCAAGGCGCTGTGGGCTGAAGTGCGCCACCCCGAGCACAAGGCCTTCAGCGTGGCGGAGATGCTGGAGCTGGAGCGCAGCCACCTGATGCCCAAGCCCGTGGACTTCGACGGCTATGTGCAGGACGTGGCACGCGTGAGCAGCACTTGTTTGGTCACCGTGGCCCGTAACCGCTACTCAGTGCCGTGCGAGTTGGCGCGGCAGACGGTCAGCACGCGGCTGTATCCGCAGCGCGTGGTGATCGTGGCCGACGAGCGCGTGGTGGCCGAGCATGTGCGGCTCAGCGGCAAGGGGCGCACCGCCTACGACTGGCAGCACTACGTGCCGCTGGTGCAGAGGAAGCCCGGAGCGCTGCGCAACGGCGCACCCTTCGTGGACCTGCCCGAGCCGCTGGCAAAGCTGCGGCAGGCCTTGCTGCGCCACGCCGGTGGCGACCGGCTGATGGCGCAGGTACTGGCGCTGAGCAGCACGGCCGGGCTGGACGAGGTGCTGGTCGCGGCCGAACTGGCGCTGGAGCGCGCAGGGCCTGGCGGGCGGATCAGTCCGGAGCACGTGGCCAACGTGCTGGCGCGGCTCACGGCGCCGGAGCGACCGCCCAATGTCGACACACCGCTGAGCACGAGTACGCCTGTGCAGGCTGACCCTGGTCTGTACGACAGGCTGCGCAATCTGGCCAGGGAGGCCGAGCCGGAGGTTGACCATGGCTGACGCGAATCGTTGCGTGGTGGCAGAGCTGAAGGCACTGCGCCTGCACGGCATGGCCGCCACCTGGGCAGAACTGGGCGAGCAGCGCAATGCCGAAGTCGAGCGCTCGCGCTGGCTGCTGGAGCACATGCTGCAGGCCGAGGCCAACGACCGCGCCACGCGCTCAGTGCAGCACCAGATGAGCAGTGCCAAGTTCCCGGTGCACCGCGACCTGGCCAGCTTCAACTTCGAGGTCTCGCCAGTGGACCGCAAGCTGGTCACGCAACTGGCCACCTGCGAGTTCACGGCCGCGGCGCATAACGTGGTGCTGGTGGGTGGCCCCGGCACGGGCAAGACCCATCTGGCCACGGCCCTGGGCGTGGCGGGCATCGGCACGCACGGCAAACGGGTGCGCTTCTTCAGCACCGTGGACCTGGTCAATGCGCTGGAGCGGGAGAAGGCCGAGGGCAAGGCCGGGCGCATCGCAGCCAGCCTGCTGCGGCTGGACCTCGTGATCCTCGATGAACTGGGCTACCTGCCGTTCAGTCAGGCCGGCGGCGCCTTGCTGTTCCACCTGATGTCCAAGCTCTACGAGCACACCAGCGTCGTCATCACGACCAACCTG
>JBDHSJ010000265.1:0-4968 GCA_039808065.1 Burkholderiaceae bacterium
CTTTATATCATGCGAAGAATGACGGTAGAAATCGAGTGTGTATAGCATAACAAATAATTCAACCTCGTTCGCATTCGCTCACTGGACGGCACTACGTGCCGCCGGTTAATTAGAAGTTATGGGTCTCACTATGACGCCTGAGATCATGTGGTCTTTGCTCGTAACAATGGCAGCAGTTGCAGTTGCTGCTGTGCTTGATGCGGTAAAGCAAAGACGCGAATTGCATCTTTCCGATCAGGAACTCTCTAGTACGAGGCAAAAGCTCTATTCGTTCCAAAAGGATCATGACGAATCCATCTCTCACCTTGAGCAGCTCCACGCGGCCGAGAAAGAGAAACTCACGAAACGAATTCAAGAGCTTGAAGCGCAAGCAAATATCCATGCCGCAAAGCCTATTAAATACACGAACAAGGGCATTGTCTAAACGACCCATAACCTTTCGTTGCAGCCGACCCAAGCCAGCTTCGCTGTCTCGGTCGGCTGAACTCAAACGTTGAACTAAACCGCTGACGCGGTGGCTACCTGCACCGAGCCGCCACCGCGTTTTGCGTTTGGGTTTGGCCTTGCGAAGGGCGACCGGGCGATCAAGCCTTCGGGTCGGGGAATGTCCCCCGGCCTGAAGGAGAAGCCCATGACCCCGCTGCGCCAGCAATTGATCGATGCCATGGTCGTGCGCGGCCTGTCCGTGCGCACCCAAGAGACGTATGTGGAGGTGCTCGCGCGCATGGCGCGGCACTACGGCCGCAGCCCGGCCGAGCTGGACGCCGCCCAGATCGAGCGCTACATGCTCTACCTGGTGCGCGAACGGCACCGCTCCTACTCCACCATCAACCAGGTCGCCTCGGCCAGCCGCTTCCTGTTCGTTCACGTGCTCGGCCGCGAGGGTCTAGACACCAGCGCTCAGCGCGTGCTGCCGCCTGTGGCCCGCGTGCCCCAGCAACTGCCCGAACTGCTGGCGCGTGCCGAGATCGCGCGGCTGTTTGCGCACTGCCCCCACCCCATCGTGCGGGTCTTGCTGCAAACCCTGTATGCCTGCGGCCTGCGCATCGAAGAAGGCTGCCACCTTCGCGTGGCCGACATCGACAGCGCGGCCGACCGGATGTGCGTGCGCGTGCGCGCCGGCAAGGGCGCGGCCGACCGCTACACCCTGCTCAGCCCCACGCTGCTGAGCCTGCTGCGCGCGCACTGCCGCCGCCACCAATGCCACCGTCACGCCCCCGGCGCGCCGGGCTGGCTGTTCGCCAACCCGCGCACCGGCCAGCCTTATTGCTCCAGCATCGTGCAGCGCCACTACCAGCGCGCCCGTCTGGAGGCCGGCATCAAGAAGCGGGGCAGCACCCACACCCTGCGCCACTGCTTCGCCACCCACCTGCTCGAAGCCGGGGTGGACCTGCACACCATCGCCCAGCTGCTGGGCCACCATCACCTCAGCACCACCACCCGCTACCTGCACCTGATCAGCCCGCAGTTCCAGCCGCAGGCCCAAGCCGACCCGTCTCAGCGTTTGGACCTGCTGGCCGCCTTGCCCAGCGCCGCCTCGCTGCACTGAGCCCGCCGACATGGCCACGCTGGCCCAGGTGCTGCGCCTGGGGGCCGATGCCTACCTGCGCGAGCACGCCTTAAGCACACCCCAAGCGAGGGCGTGGCGGGGCATCTGCGCCTGCCGCACCGCGCTGCTGGGCGGTCAGTGCCTGGCCTGCGCCCAGTGCGGCCACCGGCATTGGCAGTACCACTCCTGCCGCAACCGCCACTGCCCGCAATGCGGCGCCCGATCCCGCGACGCCTGGCTGCGCGGGCGCTTGGCCGAGGTGCTGGATGTGCCCTATGCCCACCTCGTCTTCACGCTGCCGCATGAGCTGGGCAGCCTGTACCGCTGCCAGCCGCGCTGGGTCATCGAGACGCTGTTTGCCAGCGTGGCGGCCACGCTCAAGGACTTCGCGGCCAACCCGCGCTGGATGGGCATCGACGGCGGTCAGCCCGCCTTCAGCCTCGTGCTCCACACCTGGAGCCAGGACTTGCGCCAACACCTGCACCTGCATGCCGTGATGGCCTGCGGGGTGCTCGGGCACGACAACCAATGGCACGCCCCCGCACGACGGCCCGACTTCCTGTTCCCCGTGCAGGCGCTCTCCAAGGTCTACCGGGGCAAGTTCATGGCGGCACTGCGCCAGTGGGCCCGGCACAGCGAGCTGGAAGACGCCAACCTGACGGCGAGCGGGCGCAGGACCCTGGTGCGTCACGACTGGGTCGTTTACGCCAAGACGCCCCTGGGCGGCCCCGCGCAAGTGCTGGAGTACCTGGGCCGCTACACGCACCGCACGGCCATTGGCAACGAGCGCATCCAGGCGCTCACGCCCGAGCGGCAAGTGATCTTCACGGTGCGCGCCGACGAACCGGGCAAGCAGCCGGGCGGCAAGCGTCGCGTGCGACTACCCATCGACGAGTTCATCCGGCGCTTCCTTTTGCACGTGCTGCCCGGCGGTGTGCAGCGCATCCGGCACTACGGCGTGCTGGCCAACGGCTGCAAGAAGACACAGCTGGCCCAGGCGCGCGCCAGTCTGGCGCAGCCCGCCGTTCACAAGGCGACCCTGGAGAGTGCGCAGGCCTTCATGGCGCGGGTGGCGCGCATCGAGCTGAGCCGTTGCCCGCAGTGCCGGCAGGGCCACTTGCAGGTGGTGCAGACGCTGCCCGGGCACAAGCACCTGCCAGGGCCGCAGGGCAGCCGCACGGCGTGGCCAGTGCGCGAGCGGGGGCCGCCGTGAAGTCAGACGGCCTCAATGCGGCCAACAAGCCACGCGGCGCGCGTGGCGGGGGCGGGCTGTGCCACCCGCACCCCACAGCCTGTGCGCGAGCCGTGAAAGTGCAGACGCTTGCGAAGCGGCGCCGCCCCCGGGCCCGCCGAGGCCGCAGATCGGGGCTCAACCGCATGGCACCTGCGCCACGCGCGGCCACAATTGCCTGAGTTCAAGGGCCGGGCGCGATCCAATCCCCTCTGGCCCACCCCCCGCAGTCCACGACTGGACTCGGTTTATTCAACATGGTTTATCTGCCGCGACAGGCGCTGGAGCATTTGATGGCTGTTGAGGCGCGGCAGATAAACGCTGATTGTTTAGGCTTCACAGGAAACACCATGCGGACTCCCACATCGGTCGAAACACTTGAGAATCTCGGCCGCGTTAAGTTGTCAAAGACATTCTTTATGCGGGACTTTCTCTACTCTGAAATCTCACAGATGGAGAAAATCCCAAATCTGCCGAACAACCCCGATCTGGCCGTTGAAGTTGGACGACATCTATGCGAAGAAGTGCTTGAACCGATCCAAGATCGCCATGGCCGGATAGCTATTCGTTCGGCTTACCGATGTCGCAGGGTCAATGATGTTGGCGCAGAGAATCACAATCAGTACAGGTGCGCAAAGAGTGACGCAAACCGTGCCCGTCATATCTGGGACGAATTGGATGAGAACGGATACAAGGGTGCAACTGCCTGCATTGTAGTTCCGGGCTTTCTTAGTTACTACGACAGCACCAAGCACTGGCAAGCCTTAGCATGGTGGATCCATGATCATGTCCCCTCGTACTCAGAAATGGAGTTCTTCCCCAAGCTGGCCGCATTCAACATCTCTTGGCACGAACGCCCAGCGAAAACCATCTCATCGCGCACTGCACCGCTTGGATATCTCACCCGGCCGGGGTTTTCCAATCACGAGGGCAGTCACCAAAGTGAGTATCGTGCTTGGTTGGGCACGAGTGAAGCCTCTCAAGAAACACACTCCAAGTAGTTGATTTCATTGCCCCGTTTGCCACGGCCTGCGCACAGCACGGGCCGTTGCTGTTTCTGGCACTGGCATCAGGCACAGGCCCAGTTGCTGGGCGCGCCGGCTGAGGTTGGCAACCACCCGCTGGCGATAGCGCTGCTCGAAGGCTTCCTGCCCTTGATCGGTGTACTCCTGCCCTTGAGTGAGCATGGCGTAGATCAGCCGCGCCAGCTTGTGAGCAGCAGCCGTCACGGCTTTGGCCTTGTCCATGCGCGCGCACAGCCGGCGGTAGTAGGCCCCCAGCGCCGACTGGCTGGTGCGCAGGGCCGCAGCAGCCAGCCGCAGCGCCTGCGCAGCCCGGTTGGCGCAGGGCGGCGTGCGACCGCTCAGCAGCTTGCCGCCGCTGATCTTGGTGCCCGGGGCCAGCCCCATCCAACTGGCGAAGTGCTTGCTGCTGGGGAAGCGGCTCAGATCCGCGCCGGTCTCCGACACCACGGCCAGTGCGGTGGTGACGTCGATGCCGTCGATGCGTGTCAGGTCCACGCCGCACATCTGGAAGAGGCGCGTGCGCAGATCGAACTTGGGCGCGTTGCGCGCCACCGAGCGGCGCTTGCCCTTGGCGGGCAGTTCCTCGTTGATGTGCAAGCGCTGCAATTGGGCTTCGATCTGCGCATCCAGTTCGGCCAGTTGCTGGCCGCAGAAGTCGAAGGACGCCAGGGCCTGCCGGAGTGCGAACAGGTGCTCGTGACGCCAAGTGCCCTGCAGGGCCAGCGCAATGTCCGTCTCACTGGCTCGTATGCGGCAGTTGCGCAGAGCGGCCAGCCGCCAGGGGTCGCGCTCGCCGGCCACGATGGCGCGCACGATGGCTTGGCCGGTCGCACCGGCCACGTCGGCAATTACGCTGGTGAGTTGCAGATTCATTTGCACCAGCGCCTTTTGCATGTGCTGCACGCTGCGGGCCTGGGTTCGCAGCAGCGCGTGACGCTAGCGCATGAAGGCGCGCAGCGCGCACACACCATCGCTGGGGCGGAAGGCGCCGCGCAGCAAGCCGTAGCTGTGCAACTGCTGCAGCCACTGGCAGTCCAGCACGTCGCTCTTGCGGCCGGAGACGTTCTTGACGTGTCGGGCATTGACCAGCAGCACCTCGAAGCCCTGGCTGCAGAGCAGCTCGAAGAGCGGGATCCAGTACACGCCGGTGGACTCCATCACCA
>JBDHSJ010000266.1:0-4960 GCA_039808065.1 Burkholderiaceae bacterium
TGGTGCTGCGCCGCCTCCACCGGCGAGGAGCCCTACTCCATCGCCATGACCTGCCACGAAGCGCTAGGAAACCTGAACCAGGTCCAGCTCATCTGCTCGGACATCGACACCAATGTGCTGGCCACGGCGCGCCGTGGGGTCTACAGCGCCGATTCCCGCGGGTTGTCCCCGGAGCGCCTGCGCCAATATTTCATGCGTGGCACGGGCGCCAACGCCGGCCGCATCCGCTTCAAACCCGAGTTGGCCCGCAACATCGACTTCCGCGTGGTCAACTTGATGCATACGCAATGGCAGCTCGGCGAGCCCTTTCACATGGTGTTCTGCCGCAACGTGATGATCTATTTCGACGCGCCCACGCAGCGCAAGGTGCTGGAGCGCATCCACCGGGTCATGCAACCGCATGGCCTGCTATTTGTCGGCCACTCGGAGAACTTCACCGAGTCCAAGGACTTGTTCCGCCTGCGCGGCAAGACCATTTACGAACGCGTGTAGGTCCGACATGAGCAGCCTGTCCAGCGCTTCGATCGCCTCCTCCAGCCTGGCATCGGCTGGCGCCCACCCCGGCATCAACTGGGTCAGCAAGCTCAAGAGCCAGCCCCGCAAGAACGGTGAGGCCTCGTTCTTCTTCTTCGATTCACACTTCAAGAACGCAGCGGTCAAGGTCTTGCCAGGCGAGTATTTCGTTGAAGCCGAAGATCTTCTGATCATGACCACGCTGGGCTCCTGCATTGCGGCCTGCCTGTGGGACCGCACCGCCATGGTGGGCGGTATGAACCACTTCATGCTGCCCGAAGGCAATGGCGAATCGGGGCGCTACGGCACCTACGCGATGGAGCTGCTGATCAACGAAATGATGAAGCGCGGCGCCAGCAAGGGGCGCATGGAAGCCAAGGTGTTCGGCGGTGGCGCCGTCATCTCCGGCATGAACAGCCTCAATGTGGGCGAGCGAAACACCAACTTCGTGCTGGACTTCCTGAAGACCGAGCGCATCCCGGTGGTATCCAAGGACGTGATGGACATCTACCCGCGCAAGGTCTGCTTCCTGCCCAAGAGCGGCAAGGCGATGGTCAAGCGCCTGGCCGCCGCCAACGAAGCCCTGCTGCAGCAAGACCAAGTCGCCGTGCAACGCGTGCAACCGGTGGCCAGTGGCGGTGGCTCCATCGATCTCTTCTGATTCTCAACACTATGGCCAAGACACGTGTGGTGGTGGTGGACGACTCGGCGCTGGTCCGTTCCATCCTCACCGAGATCATCAACAAGCAGCCCGACATGGAATGCATCGGCGCCGCCAGCGACCCGCTGGTGGCGCGCGAAATGATCCGCAACCTGAATCCGGACGTCATCACTCTGGATGTAGAGATGCCGCGCATGGACGGCATCGACTTCCTCTCGCGCCTGATGCGCTTGCGCCCGATGCCGGTCGTGATGGTCTCGACCCTGACCGAGCGCGGCGCCGAAGTCACGCTGAAGGCGCTGGAACTGGGTGCGGTGGATTTCGTCGCCAAGCCCAAGATCGGCGTGGCCGACGGCATCCGGCAATTGGCCTCGGACATCACGGAGAAGATCCGCATCGCCGCGCGCGCCCACATTCGCCGCGCGCCGCCAGCGCCGGCCGCCGGTGCGCCGGCCGCGGCTGCAGCCCCGACACAGATCGCCAGCGTCGGACGGCTTTCCACCGAGAAGATCGTCTTTATCGGCGCCTCCACCGGGGGCACCGAGGCCACCAAGGATGTGCTGATCAACCTGCCCGCCGACTGCCCGGCCGTCTGCATCACCCAGCACATGCCGCCAGGCTTCACCGCCAGCTACGCACAGCGCCTCGACGGCCTGTGCCGCATCCGCGTCAAGGAAGCCAGTGATGGCGAACGCATCCTGCCCGGCCATGGCTACATCGCCCCGGGCGGCAAGCACTTCAGCGTGGAACGTTCAGGCGCGAACTACATCGCCCGCGTGCAAGATGGCGAGCCGGTGAACCGCCACAAGCCCTCCGTGGAAGTGCTGTTCAACTCGGCGGCCCGGGTGGTGGGGCCGAATGCGCTGGGCATCATGCTCACCGGCATGGGCGCCGATGGTGCGCGCGCCATGCGCGCCATGAAGGACGCCGGCGCCTACAACCTGGTGCAAGACGAAGCCAGCTGCGTGGTGTTCGGCATGCCGCGTGAAGCCATCGCTGCCGGCGCGGCGGACGAGGTGCTTCCGCTTGGCCAGATCGCCCCCCGGTTGATTGAGCGCCTGCGCAGCACCGCCGGCATGTCCATGAACCGCGTCTGAGGCACTGCCTCAGGCCAGGAACAGGGCCTGCAGGTCGCTGAGGAAGTCGAAGCCCTTGGCGCTGGCCTGCAATCGACCGGGCTCGTCCACCAGCAGGCCGCGGGCCACCCCGTGCTCCAAGCCCTGCCGCAGGGCCGATAGCGGCAAGCCCGTTCGCTCCGTGAACAGGGTCAAGGGCACGCCCTCGCGCAGGCGCAGGGTATTCAGCACGAACTCGAACGGCAGATCGGCCCGCGCGACCTCGTGTTCGTTCGACACGGCCTGGCCTCGCAAGGCCTGCTCCTGGTAGGTCCGTGGCTCGCGCCAGCGCACCTGGCGCAGCACCCGGTGCGGGTAAGACAGCTTGCTGTGCGCGCCCGCGCCAATGCCCAGGTAGTCACCAAAGGACCAGTAGTTCTGGTTGTGAACGCAACGGTGGCCAGCATGCGCATAGGCGGACACCTCGTAGCGCTCATAGCCCTGCACCGTGCTGCGCTCGGTGATGCGATCCAGCATCTCGCTGGCCAGATCGGGGTCGGGCAAGGTGGGGGGGTGCACCGCAAAGCGGGTGTTGGGCTCGATGGTGAGGTGGTAGATCGAAACATGCGGCGGCGCGAACCGCAACACCTCGTCCAGCTCGCGGTCCAAGTCCTGCAGGCGCTGCCCGGGCAGTGCATACATCAGGTCGAGGTTGAAGGTCTCGAAGCAGGCCTTGGCCTCGGCCAGCGCTTCGCGGGCCTGCGCGCCGTTGTGCACGCGTCCGAGGCTCTGCAGGTGCCGGTCGTCAAAGCTCTGCACACCGATGGAAAGCCGCGTCACGCCGGCCTCCCGGTAGCCGCGGAAGCGGTCACGCTCAAAGGTGCCCGGATTCGCTTCCAAAGTGATCTCGGCGCCCGGCTCCAACGGCAGGCGAGCACGCAAGTCGGAGAGCAGCCGCGCAATTTGTTCCGGCGTGAACAGGCTGGGCGTCCCGCCCCCGATGAAGACCGAAATCACCGGACGCCCCCAGATCAACGGCAAGGCGGCCTCCAAGTCGGCGCGCAGCGCATCCAGATAGCCATCCGCGGCGGCGTCAGACAGGCCCTGCGCGGCCTCGTGCGAATTGAAATCGCAGTAGGGGCATTTGCGCAGACACCAGGGCAGGTGCACATACAGCGAGAGCGGCGGCAGGCTGCTCAACTGCAAGGTGCCCGGCCGCATGAGCTGGGCCAGGCGCTCCGGGCTGGCGTTCAGCGCCATCCCCAGGCCTCGGCCAGTTGGGCGCGCAATTGCGCCATCGCCTGCGCGCGATGGCTGAGGCTGTTCTTTTCCTCAGCGCTCAATTCGGCCACCGAACGTGACTGGCCGCGCGGCGCGACCAGCGGGTCATAGCCAAAACCGCCCTCACCCCGCGGCTCCATCAACACTTCGAGCAGCCAGCGCCCTTGCGCGATCAGGGGCTGCGGGTCGTCCGCATGGCGCAGCGCGACCAGCACGCACGCAAAGTGCGCACGGCGATCCTCTTGTCCCTGCATGCTGGCTAGCAGCAGGGCGTTGTTCGCCGCATCACTACGCTCGCCCCCCGCCAGCGCGGCATAGCGGGCCGACTGCACGCCGGGCCGGCCTTGGAGGGCGTCGACGCACAGACCGGAATCGTCGGCCAGCGCCGGGCGACCGGTGATGCGCGCCGCGTGCCGCGCCTTGGCCAGCGCGTTCTCCACAAAGGTGTCATGCGGCTCTTCCGCCTCGCCCACGCCCAGCTCACCCTGGCAGCGCACGCGGATGCTGGGCAGCAAGGCCTGCAGTTCGGCGAGCTTCTTGGCGTTGTTCGAAGCCAGCACCAGTTCGGGCATCAGGTCAGACATCAGCCAGGCCCAGGCTCAGGCGCTGCGCCCGGTGCAGTTGCGAAATGCCCAGCTGTGCCAGATCCAGCAGCTGGTTGAGTTCGGCACGCGAGAAGGCGGCGCCTTCGGCCGTGCCTTGCACTTCGATCATGCCGCCCTGCCCCGTCATCACGACGTTCATGTCGGTGTCGCAGGCAGAGTCTTCCGTGTAAGCCAGGTCCAGCATGGGCACGCCGTCGACGATGCCCACGGAGATCGCCGCCACCGCATCGCGCAGCGGCCAGGCCTGGATCAAGCCCTGCTCGCGCAGCCAGCTGCACGCGTCATGAGCCGCCACGTAGGCGCCGGTGATGGCGGCCGTGCGGGTGCCGCCATCAGCCTGCAGCACGTCGCAGTCCAGCTGGATCGTGCGCTCACCCAGCGCACCGAGATCGAAAACCGCGCGCATGGCACGCCCGATCAGGCGCTGGATTTCCTGGGTGCGTCCGCTCTGCTTGCCTTTGGCCGCTTCGCGGTCGGACCGGGTATGGGTGGCACGCGGCAGCATGCCGTACTCGGCGGTGACCCAGCCCGCGCCGCTGCCGCGGCGGAACGGCGGCACGCGCTCCTCGACCGAGGCAGTGCACAGCACCTGGGTGTCGCCAAAGGCCACCAGCACCGAGCCTTCGGCATGCCGCGTGTAATGGCGCTCCAGTCGCAGCGGGCGCAGCTCATCGGCACGCCGGCCGTCGGCGCGCATTCCCTTCAGGGGTTCCATCTCAGACTTTCTTCTTGGTGCGACGGATGGTCGCGTTGATCTCGTCGACCTGGCGGTCGATCTCCGCGTCGGTCATTTCCGAGCGACGCTCAAGCTGCTCAAGCAAGGAGCTTTGGATGGTGGTGGCGAA
>JBDHSJ010000267.1:0-4942 GCA_039808065.1 Burkholderiaceae bacterium
CGCGCACGCTGCGGCAGTCGCGCCTGGGCGTGTTCCTGCGCGTCACCCTGCCGCTGGCCTGGCCGGGCATCCTGGCCGGCACCCTGCTGGCCTTTGCCCGCGCGCTGGGCGAGTTCGGCGCCTCGCTGATGGTGGCCGGCTCCATCCCCGGCCAGACCCAGACCGCCGCCATGGCCATCTACGACCATGTGCAGGCCGGCCAGGACGAAGCCGCGCTGGCGCTCTCGCTGGCGGTCTCGGTGCTGTCGGTGCTGGTGCTGCTGGCCTCGAACCGCTTTCTGCAAACGCGTCCGCTGCGGAGATTCGACTGATGCTGCGCCGTGCCCTGCTGCTGCTCCTGCTGCCCTTGTCCGTCCAGGCCCAGGAGCTGACCGTTTCCGCCGCCGCGAGTCTGGCCGATGCCTTCAAGGCCCTGGCCCCGGGCTTCGAGGCCGCGCACCCGGGCGCGAAGCTGCGCTTCAATTTCGCCGCCTCGGGCCAGCTGCTGCAGCAGATCGCGCAGGGAGCCCCGGTGGACGTCTTCGCCAGCGCCGACGAGGCCACGATGGACCGCGCCAACGCGCAGCAGCTCATCGCCCCGGCCAGCCGGCGCGTCTTCGCCAGCAATGCGCTGGTGCTGGTGACGCCGCCCGGCAGCACCGTGGCCAGCCTGGTCGACCTGAACCAGGCCGGCATCAAGCGCATTGCCGTGGGCAAGCCGGCCACCGTGCCGGTGGGCCGCTACACGCAGCAGGCCCTGCAGAGCGCGCGCCTGTGGCAAGCCCTGCAGCCCAAGCTCGTGCCGGCCGACCACGTGCGCCAGGTGCTGGACTATGTGGCGCGCGCCGAGGTCGAGGCCGGCTTCGTTTACCGCAGCGATGCACAGGGCGCCAAGGACAAGGTGCGCGTGGCGATGACGGTCGGCGGGCATGAGCCGGTGCGCTACCCGGTCGCGGTGGTGACGGGCAGCCGCCAGGCTGCGCTGGCCCAGGCCTTTGTGGACCATCTGCTCGGCCAAGCGGCCCAGGCCCGCTTGCAGCAGCAGGGCTTCGGCGCACCGTGAGCGCTTGATGATCGAACTGGCCCTGCACACCGCCTTGCGCGAGGGCGCCCGGCAGTTCCACCTGGATGTGGAACTGCGCAGCGACGCCGCCGTGCTCGGCTTCTACGGCCCCTCGGGCGCGGGCAAATCCCTCAGCCTGCAGGCCGTGGCCGGGCTGCTGCCGCTGCAGCGCGGCCGCATCGTGGTGCAGGACGAGTGCTGGTTCGACAGCGCCCGCGGCATCCGGCGCCCGGTGCCCGAGCGCCGCATCGGCTACCTGTTCCAGCATTACGCGCTCTTTCCCCATCTGAGCGTGCGTGCCAATGTGGGCTTCGGCCTGACGCGCTGGTTTCAGCGCCTGCGCCGCGCCGATGGCGAGCGCGTGGACGAGCTGCTGGCCGCCTTCGGCCTGAGCGAGCTGGCGGATGCGCGGCCAGACCGGCTCTCCGGCGGCCAGCGCCAGCGCGTGGCCCTGGCTCGCGCCCTGGCGGCACGGCCCAGCCTGCTGCTGCTGGACGAACCCTTCGCCGCGCTGAACCCCATGCTGCGCACCCAGCTACGTGACGAGCTCCGGCGCGTGCGCGAACGCTTCGGCGTGCCCGCCCTGCTGGTGACGCACGACGTGGACGACCTGCTGGCGCTGGCCGATGAGGCCTATCTGTTCGACGAGGGCCGGGTGCAGCGCCGCGTGGACTTGCGTGCCGCCAGCGCGCAGGACCGCGAGGCCGCCGGCCTGACGCCGCCGCCCGACACGCCCGAGACCGCGCGCAAACGAAAGCTGCTGCACGCATGAGCCTGCTGCAAGCCGATCTGCGCCTCGCCGGCCGCCTGGACATGCGCTTCTTCACCCTGCTGCAGGCCCTGCAGCAGACCGGCTCGCTGCAGCGCGCGGCGCGCGCCGCCGGCTACAGCTACAAGGGCGCCTGGCTGCTGCTCGATCAGGCCACCAATCTGGCCCAGACCCCGCTGGTGCAGGCCCAGCAGGGCGGACGCGGCGGCGGCGGCTCGCAGCTCACCCCCGCCGCGCTGGCCCTGCTGCTGGCTTGGCAGCAGCTGCAGCAGCGCCAGGCCGAGTTCCTGCGCGAGCAACAGAGCTGGCTGCTCGCGCAGTTCACCGATCACCCCGAACTCGCCGCCTTGCTGCGGCGCCGCGCCATGAAGACCACCGCCCGCAACCAGTTCGTCGGCCGCATCGCCGCCCTCACCCAGGGCCCCAGCACCGTGCAGGTGCGGCTGGAGCTGCCGGGCGGCCTGCCCCTGCGCGCCGCCATCAATGCCGAGGCCGCCGCCGCGCTGGATCTGCAGATCGGCCAGGAGGCGCTGGCCATGGTCAAGGCCAGCGAGGTGGTGCTGGTGCAGGATTTCGCCGGCTACAAGCTCTCGGCCAGCAACCAGCTGGCCGGCACCATCTCGCGCCTGGAGAAGGGGGCCACCGGCGCCCTGGTGGGGCTGACGCTACCGGGAGGCATGCAGCTCACGGCCAGCGTCACCCACGACGCGGTGGAGGCCCTGGACCTGCGTGTCGGCCAGCCGGCCACGGCCTGCTTCAAGGCCTATGCGGTGATGGTGGCGGTGGCGGGGTAGGCGAACACGAGCTGTTCGTCTGGCCTGCGTACGTGGTCGGCCGAGGACCAGTAGCCGCGCAGCCACAGCACGCCTTCGATGCGCCGCAGGTAGAAGCCCTTCGGCACTTCATCGTCCGCGCACAAGGGCTCTGAAACCACCCTGATCGCGCCCGGCGGCGAACGGTGCCGCGTGGGCGCAAAACCCCGCGCGCCTTCGGCTTGGTCCAGCATCTGCAAACGCAGATGCGGCGCCAGCTCCAGCGGGCAGAGCCCCAGGCCGCGCGCTGCGGCGGCCGCCAGGATCTCGGCCATCACTCCGCCATCGGGCAGGCCGAGGTCCGCCACGCTGATCTGCTGCACCAGGATCTGCCGGGGTTGGGCGGAAGTGCCAAAGCGCTCATCCGCAAACAGCTGCTGCCCTGCAGGGTTGATCTGCACTTGGACGGCGGCCAAGCGCTGCAGCAGCTCGGCCTTGTCCATGCCGCCAATCCGGACGGCGCGCGGGGTAGTTAGGGGAGGTGCGGAGGGCATCGAGAGTGCGGGGGGGCCTAGGGCTTGATCTGCGCCAGCCACTCTCGCACCGAACAACCCAGCTGCGCCTTGAACACCCGCGACAGCGCCGATGGGTTGGCGTAGCCCAGCTCGTCCGCCAGCGTCTTGAGCGCCGCCCCCGAGCGCAGGCGCTGCCGGGCCAGCAGCAGGCGCCAGTGCGTCAGGTACTCGGCCGGCGGGCAGCCCAGCTGCTGACGGAAACGCAGGGCGAAGGCGGACCGCGAGAGCCCGGCCTCGGCCGCCATGGCCTCCAGGGTCCAGGCCCGGCCCGGGGCCTCGTGCAGCGCCACCAGGCAGCGCGCCAGCGCCGGGTCGGCCAAGCCCAGCAGCAGGCCCTCGGGCAGGCCGAGCTGGGGCGCGCGCTCCAGCAACCAGCGCAGCAGCTGCAGCAGCACCACCTCGAACAGGCGGTCCACCAGCAGGCGCTGGCCGCAGCGCGGGCGCTCCAGCTCGGCAAACAGCAGCTCCAGCGCCGGGCCCAGGCCCTCGGCCTCGCGCAGGGGCACGCAGACGAAGGGCGGCAGCGCGCTGGCCAGCGGGTGGCGCTCGGCGTCGGCAAATTCCAGCTGGGCGCAGCTGAAGTCAGAGCCCTCGGCCGGGGCGTTGTGGAAGTCGTGTTCCAGCGGGCGCGGGTAGAGCAACAGGCTGGGTTCGGCCACGCGCAGGCGCTGCGGCGCGCCGGCGCCGCCCGGGTGGCTCAGTTCCATCTCGCCGCGGCGCAGCACATGCAGAAAGCCGCGGCCCGGCTGGGCGGCGAAGTGCGTCAGCCCGCACAGCGGCCCGTGGTGGAACAGGCGGGCGCGGACCGGAAAGCGCTCCAGCAGGGAGGACAGGCGATCCATGGACGATTGGGTATTTATGAAAGATGAATTGAACCAAATCGTATGCGCTGCGCCGGCACAGTGAGGGCTCCTCAACCCCCACCCCAAGGAGCACACCATGGCCCGCATCCCCCTGATCGAACGCAGCCAAGCCCCCGAACTGCTGGACCCCATCCACGCCGCCTTCGGCGCCGTACCGGCGATGTTCCGTGCCGTTGCCAACTCGCCCGCCGCCCTGCAATCCATGTGGGGCAGCTTTGGCGCCCTGGGCGGTGGCCGGCTGGGCGCGGCCCTGGGTGAGCAGATTGCCGTGGCGGTGGCCGAGCGCAATGGCTGCCACTACTGCCTGGCCGCGCACACGGCCCTGGGCCGCAAGGCCGGCCTGAGCAGCGACACCCTGCGCGCCGCGCAGATGGGCGAAAGTGCCGAGCCGCGCACCCAGGCCGCGCTGCGCTTTGCCCTGGCGCTGGTGGAGCAGCGCGGGCGCGTCAGCGCCGAACAGCTGCAGGCCCTGAAGGCCGCGGGCTTTGACGACGGCGAGGCGGTGGAGATCCTGGCCCATGTGGCGCTGAACCTGTTCACCAACTATGTGAACAACGCCTTCGAGACGCCGCTGGACTTCCCGGCCGTGCCCCTGAATCGGGCCTGATCTGACTCCTAGCCGGCGGTCTGCGGGCCGCCGGCTGACCTTTGACATCCCTTACATGGATGGGTCGATGACAATTTGTCATAGGGTTTTCACGGAGTTTGCGGCATCATGCGGCCCGCAACTAAGGAGAAACCCGAATGAACACCAACGCCACCCTGCACACCGACCGTCACATCTACATCGCCGTCCAGGCCATCGCCCTGGTCAGCACCCTGATCCTGACGATCGCCACCGCCGTTCAGCTGCTGGCCTGATCAGCGCCTGGGCCACAGGGCCCAGACCAGAAGGACGGCCGCCAGCTGGGCGGCCACAAAGCCCGGCGCGCTGGCCGGGG
>JBDHSJ010000268.1:0-4929 GCA_039808065.1 Burkholderiaceae bacterium
CGCGCACGCTGCGGCAGTCGCGCCTGGGCGTGTTCCTGCGCGTCACCCTGCCGCTGGCCTGGCCGGGCATCCTGGCCGGCACCCTGCTGGCCTTTGCCCGCGCGCTGGGCGAGTTCGGCGCTTCGCTGATGGTGGCGGGCTCCATCCCCGGCCAGACCCAGACCGCCGCCATGGCCATCTATGACGCCGTGCAGGCCGGCCAGGACGAGGCCGCGCTGGCGCTCTCGCTGGCGGTCTCGCTGCTGTCGGTGGCGGTGCTGCTGGCCTCGAACCGCTTTCTGCAGGCCCGCCCCCCGCGGCGCTTCGATTGATGCTGCGCCGCGCCCTGCTCTTGCTGCTGCTGCCGCTCTCGGTCCAGGCCCAGGAGCTGACCGTCTCGGCCGCCGCCAGCCTGGCCGATGCCTTCAAGGCCCTGGCCCCGGGCTTCGAGGCCGCCCACCCGGGCGTGAAGCTGCGCTTCAACTTCGCCGCCTCGGGCCAGCTGCTGCAGCAGATCGCCCAGGGCGCGCCGGTGGATGTGCTGGCCAGCGCCGACGAGGCGACCCTGGAGCGCGCAGCGGCGCAGGGCCTGATCGCCCCCGACAGCCGGCGCCTCTTTGCCGGCAATGCGCTGGTGCTGGTGACGCCGCCCGGCAGCACGCTCGGCACGCTGCAGGCGCTGCAGCAAGGCAGCGTGAAGCGCATCGCGGTGGGCAAGCCGGCCACCGTGCCGGCGGGCCGCTACGCCCAGCAGGCGCTGGAAAGCGCTCGCCTGTGGCAGGCCCTGCAGCCCAAGATCGTGCCGGCCGACAACGTGCGCCAGGTGCTGGACTATGTGGCGCGCGGCGAGGTGGAGGCCGGCTTCGTGTACCGCAGCGACGCGCTAACCGCCCGGGAGCGCGTGCGCCTGGCCATGACGGTGGATGGCCACGCCCCGGTGCGCTACCCGGTGGCGGTGGTGGCGGCCAGCCGCCAAGCGCGCGCGGCACAGGCCTTTGTGGACTACCTGCTGGGCAGCGCCGCCCAGGCCCAGCTGCGCCAGCGCGGCTTTGACGCGCCATGATCGAGCTGGCCCTGCACACCGAGCTGCGCGAGGGCGCGCGGCGCTTTCGCCTGGACGTGGAGTTGCGCAGCGACGCCGCGGTGCTGGGCTTCTACGGCCCGTCGGGCG
The DNA here is from genome assembly GCA_039808065.1 of Burkholderiaceae bacterium. Lineage (GTDB taxonomy): Bacteria > Pseudomonadota > Gammaproteobacteria > Burkholderiales > Burkholderiaceae_C > Inhella. The sequence continues at coordinate 1,151 of JBDHSJ010000268.1, forward strand.
CGGGCAAGTCGCTCAGCCTGCAGGCGGTGGCCGGGCTGCTGGCGCTGCAGCAGGGCCGCGTCGTGGTGGGGGGTGAATGCTGGTTCGACAGCGCGCGCGGCATCCACCGCGCCGTGCCGGAGCGCCGCGTCGGCTTCGTGTTCCAGCACTACGCGCTGTTCCCGCACCTGAGCGTGCGCGCCAATGTCGGCTTCGGGCTGACGCGCTGGTACCGGCGGCTGGGCCGCGCCGATGGCGAGCGGGTGGACGAGCTGCTGGCCGCCTTCGGCCTCAGCGCGCTGGCCGACGCGCGCCCGGACCGGCTCTCCGGCGGCCAACGCCAGCGCGTGGCCCTGGCCCGTGCCCTGGCTGCGCGCCCGAGCCTGCTGCTGCTGGACGAGCCCTTTGCCGCGCTCAACCCCATGCTGCGCACCCAGCTGCGCGACGAGCTCCGGCGCGTGCGCGAACGCTTCGGCGTGCCGGCCCTGCTCGTCACTCATGACGTCGACGACCTGCTGGCCCTGGCCGACGAGGCCTTCCTGTTCGACGAGGGCCGGGTGCAGCGCCGCGTGGACTTGCGTGCCGCCAGCGCGCAGGAGCGCGAGGCCGCCGGCTTGGCCGCGCCGCCCGACGACCCCGAAACCGCGCGCAGGCGCAGGCTGCTGGAAGCATGAGCCTGCTGCAAGCCGATCTGCGCCTGGCCGGCCGCCTGGACACGCGCTTCTTTGCGCTGCTGCAGGCCCTGCAGCAGACCGGCTCGCTGCAGCGCGCCGCGCGCGCCGCCGGCTACAGCTACAAGGGCGCCTGGCTGCTGCTCGATCAGGCCACCAACCTGGCCCAGACCCCGCTGGTGCAGGCGCAGCAAGGCGGGCGCGGCGGCGGCGGCTCGCAGCTCACCCCCTCCGCCCTGGCCCTGCTGCAGGCCTGGCAGCAGCTGCAGCAACGGCAGGCTGAGTTCCTGCGCGAGCAGCAGGCCTGGCTGCTGGAGCAGTTCACCGACCACCCCGAACTCGCCGCCCTGCTGCGGCGCCGTGCCATGAAGACCACCGCCCGCAACCAGTTCGTCGGCCGCATCGCCGCCCTCAGCCACGGCCCCAGCACCGTGCAGGTGCGGCTGGAGCTACCCGGCGGCCTGCCGCTGCGCGCCGCCATCAATGCCGAGGCCGCCGCCGCGCTGGATCTGCAAGTCGGCCAGGAGGCGCTGGCGATGGTGAAGGCCAGTGAGGTGGTGCTGGTGCAGGATTTCGCCGGCTACAGGCTCTCCGCCAGCAACCAGCTGGCCGGCACCATCTCGCGCCTGGAGAAGGGGGCCACCGGCGCCCTGGTGGGTCTGACCCTGCCCGGCGGCATGCAGCTCACCGCCAGCGTCACCCACGACGCGGTGGAGGCCCTGGACCTGCGCGTGGGCCAGCCGGCCACGGCCTGCTTCAAGGCCTATGCGGTGATGGTGGCCGTGCCGGGGTAGGCGAACACCAGCTGCTCATCCGGCCGGCGTACATGGTCGGCCGAGGACCAGTAGCCGCGCAGCCACAGCACGCCCTCGATGCGCCGCAGGTAGAAGCCCTTGGGCACCTCATCGTCCTCGCACAGCGGCGCGGACACGACCCGGATCGCGCCGGGCGGCGACTGGTGCCGCGTGGGCGCGAAGCCCAGCGCGCCTTCGGCCTGATCCAGCATCTGCAAGCGCAGATGCGGCGCCAGCTCCAGCGGGCAGGGCTCCAGGCCGCGCTGGTCGGCGGCGGCCAGGATCTCGGCCATCACCCCGCCATCGGGCAGGCCGAGGTCCGCCACGCTGATCTGCTGCACCTGGATCTGCCGGGGTTGGGCGGAAGTGCCAAAGCGCTCATCCGCAAACAGCTGCTGCCCTGCAGGGTTGATCTGCACCTGGGCGGCGGCCAAGCGCTGCAGCAGCTCGGCCTTGTCCATGCCGCCGATCCGGACGGCGCGCGGGCTGGCTAGGGGAGGGGCGGAGGGCATCGAGGGTGCGGGGGGCCTAGGGCTTGATCTGCGCGAGCCACTCTCGCACCGAACAACCCAGCTGAGCCTTGAACACCCGCGACAGCGCCGATGGGTTGGCGTAGCCCAGCTCAGCCGCCAGACCCTTCAGCGGCGCGCCGGCGCGCAGGCGCTGCTGGGCCAGCAGCAGGCGCCAGCGGGTCAGGTACTCGGCCGGCGGGCAGCCCAGTTGCTGGCGAAAGCGCAGCGCGAAAGCGGAGCGCGAAAGCCCGGCCTCGGCGGCCATGGCCTCCAGGGTCCAGGCCCGGCCCGGGGCCTCGTGCAGCGCCACCAGGCAGCGCGCCAGCGCCGGGTCGGCCAAGCCCAGCAGCAGGCCCTCGGGCAGGCCGAGCTGGGGCGCGCGCTCCAGCAACCAGCGCAGCAGCTGCAGCAGCACCACCTCGAACAGGCGGTCCACCAGCAGGCGCTGGCCGCAGCGCGGGCGCTCCAGCTCGGCAAACAGCAGCTCCAGCGCCGGGCCCAGGCCCTCGGCCTCGCGCAGGGGCACGCAGACGAAGGGCGGCAGCGCGCTGGCCAGCGGGTGGCGCTCGGCGTCGGCAAATTCCAACTGGGCACAGCTGAAGTCCGAGCCCTCGGCCGGGGCGTTGTGGAAGTCGTGTTCCAGCGGGCGCGGGTAGAGCAGCAGGCTGGGTTCGACCACGCGCAGGCGCTGCGGCGCGCCGCCGCCGCCCGGGTGGCTCAGTTCCATCTCGCCCCGGCGCAGCACATGCAGAAAGCCGCGGCCGGGCTCGGCGGCGAAATGCGTCAGCCCGCACAGCGGCCCGTGGTGGAACAGGCGGGCGCGGACCGGAAATCGCTCCAGCAGGGTGGACAGGCGATCCATGGACGATTGGGAATCTATTTAGGACGATTGGCTCCCAATCGTATCGATTGGATCGGCACAGTGAGGGCTCCTCAACCCCCACCCCAAGGAGCTCACCATGGCCCGCATCCCCCTGATCGAACGCAGCCAAGCCCCCGAACTGCTGGACCCCATCCACGCCGCCTTCGGCGCCGTACCGGCGATGTTCCGTGCCGTCGCCAACTCACCCGCCGCCCTGCAATCCATGTGGGGCAGCTTCGGCGCCCTGGGCGCCGGCCGGCTGGGCGCGGCCCTGGGCGAGCAGATTGCCGTGGCGGTGGCCGAGCGCAATGGCTGCCACTACTGCCTGGCCGCCCACACGGCCCTGGGCCGCAAGGCCGGCCTGAGCAGCGAGGCCCTGCGCGCCGCACAGATGGGCGAAAGCGCCGAACCGCGCACCCAGGCCGCGCTGCGCTTTGCCCTGGCGCTGGTGGAGCAGCGCGGGCGCGTCAGCGCCGAGCAGCTGCAGGCCCTGAAGGCCGCGGGCTTTGACGACGGCGAAGCGGTGGAGATCCTGGCCCACGTGGCGCTGAACCTGTTCACCAACTATGTGAACAACGCTTTCGAGACCCCGCTGGACTTCCCGGCCGTGCCCCTGCACCGGGCCTGATCAGGGTCAAGCCGGCGGTCTTCGGGCCGCCGGCTGACCTTTGACATCCCTTACCTGGATGTGTCGATGACAATTTGTCATAGGGTTTTCACGGATTTTGCGGCATCATGCGCCCCGCAACTAAGGAGAAACCCGAATGAACACCACCGCCACCCTGCACACCGACCGTCACATCTACATCGCCGTCCAGGCCATCGCCCTGGTCAGCACCTTGATCCTGACGATCGCCACCGCCGTTCAGCTGCTGGCCTGATCAGCGCCTGGGCCACAGGGCCCAGACCAGAAGGACGGCCGCCAGCTGGGCGGCCACAAAGCCCGGCGCGCTGGCCGGGG
>JBDHSJ010000269.1:0-4924 GCA_039808065.1 Burkholderiaceae bacterium
CTGTGCCGCCCTTTGCCTTTCTAGAATCCAAAACATGAAACCCCCAGTCTCACTTCGTTCGCCATCCCCTGAGGGGGCGCCCGCCCGCTTGGGGCGGCCCGGCGCCGGGCACCCATGAGTGGATCCACATTCGGGCGCTGGTTCGCCGTCACCAATTTCGGCGAAAGCCATGGCCCGGCGATCGGGTGCGTCATCGATGGCTGCCCGCCCGGTCTGGCGCTCAGCGAGGCGGACATCCAGCCCGATCTGGATCGCCGCAAGCCCGGCACCAGCCGGCATGTGACGCAGCGTCAAGAGGGCGACCGGGTGGAGATCCTCTCCGGCGTCTACGAAGGCCTGACCACCGGCACACCGATCGCCCTGCTGATCCGCAATGAAGACCAGCGCAGCAAGGACTACGGCAACCTGCTCGACACCTTCCGCCCCGGCCACGCCGATTACACGTACTGGCGCAAGTACGGCCTGCGCGACCCGCGCGGCGGCGGCCGCAGCTCGGCCCGCCTGACCGCCCCCATGGTGGCGGCCGGCGCAGTGGCCAAGAAGTGGCTGCAACAGAGTTACGGCACCACGGTGCGCGGCTGCATGGTGCAGCTGGGAGAGATCGAGATCCCGATCGAAGACTGGGCGCAGACCGCGCACAACCCCTTCTTCGCCGCCGGCACGCGCGAGCTGGAGCGTCTGGAGGCCTACATGGACGCCCTGCGCAAGAGCGGCGACTCGGTCGGCGCCAAGCTGCGTGTGGAAGCCCAGGGCGTGCCGCCGGGCTGGGGCGCCCCCTTGTTTGACAAGCTCGATGCCCAGATCGCCTACGCCATGATGGGCATCAATGCTGTCAAGGGTGTCGAGATCGGCGATGGCTTCGGCGTCGTGGCGCAGCGCGGCAGTCAGCACGGCGACGAGATCCACCCGGACGGCTTTGCCAGCAACCATGCGGGCGGCGTTTTGGGCGGCATTTCCAGCGGCCAGGACCTGGTGGTGCACATCGCCATCAAGCCCACCAGTTCGATCCGCTTGGAGAAGGCCAGCATCGACCGCAGCGGCCAGCCCAATACCGTGGTCACCCATGGGCGCCATGACCCCTGCGTGGGCATCCGCGCCACGCCGATTGCCGAGGCGATGCTGGCGCTGGTGCTGATGGACGCCGCGCTGCAGCAGCGCGCCCAGGGCGGCGATGTGGAACTGCCGATTGCGCCCGTGCCGGCGCAGCGCGGCTGAGCCCTCGAGCGGGAGTCGATAGATGGCGAATCTGCAACGACACCCCGAAGGCTGGTCCGTGGGCATCGTGGGTGCCACGGGTGCCGTCGGCCTGCTGATGCGCCAGCTGCTGGCCGAGCGCGGGTTCCCCGTGCGCAGGCTGCGCCTGTTGGCCTCGGCACGCTCGGTGGGCAAGCAGCTGGATTGGAAGGGTCAGCCTTTGCCGCTGGAGGACGCCGCCACAGCCGATTACGGTGGCTTGGATCTGGTGTTCTTCTCCGCCGGCGGTGACACCGCGCGCGCGTTGGCGCCGAAAGTGGTGGCCGCCGGCGCCGTGGTGATCGACAACTCTTCGGCCTGGCGGGCCGATCCCGAGGTGCCCCTGGTGGTGGCCGAGGTCAATCCGGACGCCCTGCGCCAGCGGCCCAAGGGTCTGATCGCCAACCCCAACTGCACCACCATGGCCGCCATGCCGGTGCTCAAACCCCTGCACGACGCCGCCAGCCTGAAGCGCCTGACTGCCAGCAGCTACCAGGCCGTTTCCGGTGCCGGTGTCGTGGGCGTCCAGGAGCTGGTGGAGCAGATGCGCGCAGCGGCCGATCACTTGGAAGCCCTGGTACACGATGGCCGGGCCGTGGCCTTTCCGCCGCCGCGCAAGTGGGCGGTGCCGATTGCCTGCAATGTGGTGCCGCTGAACTACGTGCTGAAGGAAGACGGCTTCACCGAGGAGGAACTGAAGCTGCGCGACGAAACCCGCCGCATCCTGGCGCTGCCCGACCTGCCGGTGGCCGGCACGTGCGTGCGGGTGCCGGTGCTGAGTGCGCATTCGCTGACTCTGCATGCCGAGTTCGAGCGCGCCATCGAAGTGGGCGAGGCCGAGGCCCTGCTGCGCCAGGCCCCGGGCGTGCGCCTGTGCGCGGTGCCCAACGCGCTGGACGCGACCGGCATCGATGAAGTGCTGGTGGGGCGGGTGCGGCGCGACCCCACCGTACCCCACGGCCTGATCCTCTTCGTCAGTGGCGACAACCTGCGCAAGGGCGCAGCGCTGAATGCGGTGCAGCTCGCCGAATGTCTGTGGCAACAAGCCGGGGGCGACACGGGGGCGGGCTGAGTGCCCCTGCTGAAGGTCATGCTTCGGTGGGGGTCAAGACCCCTGCCGAATGTTTGGTTTGCAGCTGACCCCCTCAGGGGTGCAGTTCGTCGCTTTCTAAACGCACCCGCAGCCTTCGCTTCCTAGCATGGCCGCCGTTACTCAAAACGGGGCCTGCCATGGAGCTGCACAAGACTTCCTCTCGATTCAACAAGCGCTGGTGGCTGGGCGGCGGGCTGAGCGCCCTGGCGCTGGCGGTCGCGGCTGGTGTGGCCGTCGGGGCCGATGCTGGCAGCAAGCCGGACGCCAAGGACAAGAAGGACGCCCCCAAGACCTTGCGCTTCACCGCCTCTGAGGTGGTGCAGCCGCAGCGCCAGGCCCTGCGCGCAGTGGTGGAGTTCAGCGGCCCGCTGGTGGCCCCCAACACCGCCATCGTGCGCGCCAAGGGCGGCGGGACGCTGCTGAGCCTGGCGGCGCCGGAAGGCAGTCGCGTCAAGGCGGGCCAATCACTCGGCACCCTCGATCTGGAAGACCTGCGCCAGCGCGTGAATGAACGCCAGGCCGCCGTGGAAGCGGCCCGCGCCCAGGCCGCCCAGGCCGAGCGTACCCATCTGGCCAATGAAGGCCTGGCGCGCCAGAACTTTATCGCCCCGACCGCGCTGGACAGCAGCCGCTCGCAGCTTGACAGCGCTCGTGCGAACCTGGCGGCTGCGCGGGCGCAGCTGGAAACCGTGCAGGTGGCTTTGCGCCAGGCCACGCTGACGGCCCCGATCAGCGGCTGGGTGGCCAAGCGCCACGCGGTGCCGGGTGAAAAGCTGCAGCTTGAACAGGCCGTCGTCACCGTGGTGGACCTGAGCCAGCTCGAACTGGCCGGCCTGGTGGGCACGCATGAGGTCTCGCGCCTCAAGCCCGGCATGGCGGCCACCTTGCGCATCGAAGGCCACACCGAGCCCGTGGCGGCCAAGATCGCCCGCATCAGCCCGGCCGCCGAACCCGGCACGCGCTCGATCGGTGTCACGCTCAGTCTGGCCAACCCTGGTGAGCAGCTGCGTGCCGGTCAGTACGCCGTCGCCTCGGTCACCCTCGATGACCCGGAACCCCGCCTGACCTTGCCGCAGACCGCCCTGATGGGCAGCAGCGGCCAGCAGGCGGTGTGGGTGATCGACGGCGGTGAACTCAAGCGCCGGCTGGTGACGGTGGGCCGCCAGGATGCCAAGGAAGGTCGCGTCGAAATTCTTTCGGGTGTGGATGCCAAGGCCCAGGTGCTGGCGGCCCGCTACGACAACCTGCGCGAAGGCACCAAGGCCGAGATTGATGCTGGCAAGGCCAAGGTGGCCGCTGCCGCAGCGCCTGCGGCCACGCGCTGAAGGGACCCATCATGTGGATGACCCGCGTTTCGATCAACAACCCGGTCTTCGCCACCATGGTGATGGTGGCGCTCTGCGTGCTGGGTCTGTTTGCCTACAACCGCCTGGGCGTCGAGCAGATGCCCGAAATCTCCCTGCCAGGCGCCTGGATCGACACCCGCTACCCCGGCGCCAACCCCGAGGCCGTGGAGCGTGAAGTCGCCAAGCCGCTCGAAGAGGCGGTGAACACCATCGCCGGCGTCAAGCGCATCCAGTCGCGCAGCTTCGAGGGCCGCGCGCAGATGAGCGTTGAGTTCACGCTCGACACCAATATGGACCGCGCGATGCAGGACCTGCGCGACCGTGTGTCGCTGGCCCAGGCCGGCTTCCCGCGTGACGTCAAGGCGCCGCTGATCAACCGCTTCCAGGAAGGCAACCAGCCGGTCGTGGTGGCGGCGCTGTTGAGCAGCACCCGCAGCGCCCGCGAGCTGTCGCTGATCGCCGAACAGACCGTGGCCAAGCGCCTGCAGCGCGCCGAGGGCGTGGCGGTGATCGGCCTGTCGGGCCTGGCCAGCCGCGAGGTGCGCATCGACCTGGACCCCCAGCGCCTGCGCGCCTATGGCGTGACGGTCGCGGAGATCGCCCAGGGCCTGCGCGAGGCCAATGCCGACCAGGCCGTGGGCCTGATCTCGGACAGCCAGATCGAGAGTTCGCTGCGCGTGGAAGGCCGCGTCAAAGACCCGCGCGCCTTTGCCAATGTGGTGGTGGCCAAGCGCGGCAACCTGGCGCTGACGCTGAACGACTTGGGGCAACTGACCGAGCGTGAGCGCGAGCCGGACAACCTCTCGCGCATCAACGGCCAGCCGGCCGTCACCTTCAATAGCTTCAAGCAGCAGGACGCCAACATCGTGCGCACCGGCGAGGCGGTGCAACAGGCGTTGACCGAGCTGCGCAAGAACCTGCCGGCCGACATCGAACTGCGCGAGATCTACTCCACCAGCGACTTCGTCAAGGGCTCGCTGGACGGCCTCAAGCACACCCTGATCGAGGGCGCGCTGCTGACGGTGGCCATCGTCTTCCTGTTCCTGCACAGCTGGCGCTCCACCGTCATCACCGGCCTGACCCTGCCGATCGCGGTGATCTCCAGCTTCATCGCTGTCTATGCCTTCGGCTTCACGCTGAACTTCATGACCATGATGGCGCTGAGCCTGGTCATCGGCCTGCTGATCGACGATGCCATCGTGGTGCGCGAAAACATCGTGCGCCATGTGGCGATGGGCAAGAGCCACCGCGA
>JBDHSJ010000270.1:0-4901 GCA_039808065.1 Burkholderiaceae bacterium
CATGAGCCCGACCTGCTGGTGCTGGACGAACCCGTGGCCAGCCTGGACCCGCTGGGCCGGCGCGACTTCCTGCGCGAGCTGGTGGAGCAGGTGCTGGACCGCGGCACCACCGTGGTGTTCAGCACGCACATCCTCAGCGACCTGGAGCGCGTGGCCTTCAACGTCGCCTTCCTGAAGGGCGGCCGCATCAGCCTGCAGGGGCCATTGGACGAGCTGCTGGAGCAATGCCGCTGGGTGCAGGGCCCGCAGGCCGAGGCGCATGGCGGCGAGCTGCTGGGGCGCTTCGGGCCGCGGCTGCTGGTGCGCCGGCCTGCCGTCGAAAGCCCGGACACCTTGGTGCAGACGGTCACGCTGGAAGACCTTTTCGAGGGTCTGGCATGAACGCGGCCGTGCCAAGCCCGCAGGCGATGGTGTGGTTGCGCATGCGCTGGGTCTTGCTGCGGCACCTGGGCTGGCAACGGGCCCTGTTGGCGGTGGCCGGCCCGCTGGGCCTGCTGCTACTGCTGCAACAGGCTCTGGGCTTCGCCTGGCACTTTGTGCTGCTCTGGGTAGCGGGTGCCGTGGGCTACGCGCTGGTGGTCACTCCGCTGCGCCAGCTCTGGTCGCAGAACGACCCGCGCAGTGCGCACCTCGTACCTGGTCATCTGCGTGCACTGCGGCAGGCCAGTTGGTTGCTGGTGGGAAGCGTGGTGGCGCCGCTCGCCGCGCTGAGTGCGCGCATCTGGGGGCCCAGCGCGACCGGCCTGCTGCTGATCACCACACTCGTCGTGACCCTGGCCTGGTTGCTGCGGCGGCCACGCCTGATCTGGGCACTGACTCTGGTGCCGCCCCTGCTGCTGACCCTGCTGACCCTGCTGGTGAAGGCCGTGCCCGCACTGAAGCAACCCCTGGCAGCCGCGATGGCCCTGCTGGGCAGTCCTGTCGGCCTGCTGCTGGCCGCGGCCTGGTGCCTGTGGGCGCTGTGGCGCTGGGTCGGCAATGGCGACGCCGCCCATTGGCGCGATCACAACGCACGCCTGCAAGCGCGGCGCAGCGCTCAACGCGGCTGGCTGCCCGGCGCAGGCTGGGGCGATCAGTTGCTGGTCCGCCTGGGCCGCTGCTTCACCTGGCCGCGCGAGTGGCACTTCGAACGGGTGCTGAACGCCAGCCCCGTGGCGCGCATTGACCATCTCCTCTCGCGCGCCAGCCACTGGAGCGTGCGGCTCTGGGTGGGCTTCTTGATCCTGCTCCTCCTGATCACCCTGCTGGGTTTGGGCGTCAGCAACGAGACCGTCGAGCGCCCCCTGGCCGACAACTTGGTAGGCCTATGGATCGGCGTCCTGAGTCTGGCGTTTGCAGCGGACTTGAGCCGAGCCAAGCAGCTCTGGCGGACCCGGCGGGAACAGGCGGTCCTGGCCTTGTTGCCCGGCATCTCCAGCCAGCCAGGGGTTCTGACACGCGCCCTGGCCCTGCGCTGGGTCTCGCAGGGTCTGATCGCCTGGATGCTCGTGCTGCTACCGATGATGATGACCGCGCCCTTCACCAGCCCGCGCATTGGTTCGGCAATGGGGTTGGCATTGGCTGGCTGCCTGCCGCTGATGCTGGCGGGCTGCCTCATCGACCCGGCTCGCATTCGCGAGCCGCGAGGACAGACAGCAGGCCTTCAGATGGGAGTGCTGCTGGTCTGCGCGGCGGCCTGGCTGCTGTCGCCGCTGGCGTGGCCTTTTGCCTGGCCCGTCCTGGCCGTCTGCTTCGCCACCCTGCCCTGGGCGCTGCGGCGCTGGCGCCAGCTGGCACAGGCCCCTGCACCACTTCCGGTCGGGCGGCTGGACTGACTTACAGCGGCAGCTCGGTGAAGTAACGCCCGCCGTGGAAGATCAGCGGCTGCGCGCCCGCACGGTGCGAGCAGCGCTCCACCTGGCCGACGAAGATGATGTGGTCGCCCTCTTCGTACTGGCTGCGGTTGGCGCACTCGAACACCGCCGCACAGCCCGGGATCAGGGGCACACCGCCGGCGCCCTCTTCCAGCCCCAAGCCGGCAAAGCGGTCGATTTCCGGCGTGGCAAAGCGGCGTGCAAGCTCGATCTGCTCGGCCACCAGGATGTGGATGGCGTAATGGCTGCCCTGGGCGAACACCGGCAGCGAGCCGGCGCGGCGCGCCAGGCTCCACAGCACCAGCGGGGGGCTGAGCGAGACGGAGTTGAAGCTGTTGGCCGTCAGGCCCACCAGGCGGCCGTCGGCGGCGCGCGCCGTCACGATCGTCACGCCGGTGGCGAACAGGCCCAGGGCGGAACGGAAGGTGGGGGCGTCGAAGTCGGCGGTCATGGCGCGCATTCTCCGGGCAGCTCTCTGTGCAGGCTGCGCATCAGGTCAATCCACTGGCGCGGAACTGCGCGCGCAGCCAGTCGCGCAGGGCGTTCAGGCCCGGATGCAGGCGGCCCGTGCGCGGCCGGGCCAGGTGGTAAGCCCAGTCGGTGGCGGGGCTGTGCGGGTGCACCTGGCGCAGCTCGCCGCTGGCCAGGGCATCGGCCACCAGGCTGAAGCGGGTCAGCGCCAGGCCCTGGGCGGCGCGGGCGGCGGCCACCTGCACGCCGGCGTCGCGCAGGCTGGCGCGCCAGTCCAGGCCGCGTGCGTCCAGGCCGGCCTCGGCCAGCCAGGGCGCCCAGGGCGTGGCGCTGTGGCGCAGCAGGGGCAGGCGGGCGAACAGCTGGGCCGGCTCGCGTTGCGCGGCCAGCGGCAAGCGCTGCAGCAGGGCCGGGGCGGCCACGGCCACCAGGCGGTCGCCGGCCAGGCGCTCGGCCAGGGCATCGGGCCAGCGGCCGGGGCCGAAGCGCAGCGCGGCATCGATCCCCTTCATCGCCTGGACGGCGGTGCTGGCCTGCAGGTCCAGCTCCCATTGCGGGTGCAGCTGCTGCCAATCCAGCAGGCGCGCATACAGCCAGCAGGTGGCCAGCGAGGGCAGCACGGCCAGGCGCAATCGCGTGGGCGCGGCACGGGCGCGGCCTTCGCTGACGTACTGCACGGCATCGCGCAGCTGCGTGAGCGCCGGCTCCACGCCGGCCTGCAGCTGACGCCCGGCGGCGGTGAGCTGCGCGCCCTGGCGGCTGCGCTCGAACAAGGCCACGCCCAGTGCCGCTTCAAGCTGGCGCATGTGCTGGCTCACCGCCGCGGGGCTGAGGCTCAGGGCCTCGGCGGCGCGGCGGAAATGCTGCAGGCGCGCGACCGTCTCAAACACGCGCAGCGCGTTCAGCGAGGGCAGGCTGTCGTTCATGAAAACCGATCAGAACACAAGCAAACCCATCCCATGGGGCTGGCGCCCGCGCGCAGACTGCAGCTCTTGCCAAGGAGATCGCCATGAGCCCGCTGCACGCCCAGGAACTGCACCAATTGCCCACGCTGATGAAGCAGGCCGCCCAGGCCGCCATCGCCACCCTGCAGGCCCTGCCCGAGCTGCCCGCCGCCGTGCGCCCGCAGCCGGTGTCGCGCCAGCCCCTGACCGAACAGGGCCTGGGCCTGCCGGCGGCGCTGCAGGACTTTGAGCAACGCTACGCCTCCGGCTTTGCCGCCAGCGCCGGCCCGCGCTACCTGGGCTTCGTGACCGGCGGCGCCACCCCGGCCGCGCTGGCGGGTGATTGGCTGGCCAGCGCCTGGGACCAGAACCCCACTTCCGGCCTGGACAGCAGCGCGCCCGATCTGGAGCGCGAGTGCATCGCCTGGCTGGCGCAGCTGTTTGGCCTGGGACCGCAGTGGACGGGCAGCTTCGTCACCGGGGCCACGATGTCCAACTTCGTCGGCCTGGCGCTGGGGCGCGAGTGGCTCTCGCGCGAACTGGGCGGCTCGGCGGCACAGCAGGGCTTGAGCGGCTTGGCGCCGCTGCGCATCCTCAGCGGCGCGCCGCACAGCAGCATCCACAAGGCCGCCGCCATGCTGGGCCTGGGGCGCAACGCCGTGCAGGCCGTGGCCCAACTGCCGGAGCGTGAGGCGGTGGACCCGGCCGCACTGGCGGATGCCCTGGGCAGCGGCCCGGCCATCGTGGTGGCCAATGCCGGCACCGTGAACAGCGTGGACTTCGACGACCTGCAAACCCTGGCCGCGCTGCGCCAGCGCCAGCCCTTCTGGCTGCATGTGGACGCCGCCTTCGGCGCCTTCGCCTGCCTACTGCCCGAGCACGCGCCCAAGCTGGCCGGGCTGCCGCAGGCCGATTCGATCTGCGTGGACCTGCACAAATGGCTGAACGTGCCCTACGACGCCGCGGTGCAGTTCACGCGCCGGCAGGATCTTCAAACCGCGGTGTTCCAGAACCAGGCGGCGTATCTCGGCGATCTGGGCGAGCAGCCCGACTTCGTGCACCTCACCCCCGAGAACTCGCGGCGTTTGCGCGCCCTGCCGGCCTGGTTTGCGCTGCAGGCCTATGGGCGCGAAGGGGCGGCCGCCGTGGTGCGGCAATGCGTCGAGTTGGCGCAGGGCTTGGGCGCGTGGATCGCGGCCGGCACGAGCTGGCGATTGCTGGCGCCGGTGCGCCTAAACGTGGTCTGCTTCACCCCCGCCGATCAGCCCGCCGGCGCGGCCGGCCGGGCGCGCATCGAAGCCCTGGTGACAGCCCTGCGCGACGAGGGCGAGGTCTTTCTGACCCCGACCCTGTTCAACGGTCACTGGGGCCTGCGCGCGGCGTTCTCGAACTGGCGCACGCAAGCCGCGGACCTGCGCCGCGTCGAAGCCGCTTTGCAGCGTCTCTCAGCGGTCTGAATCGTCGGCCCAGCCCTCGCGCAGCGGGCCGCGCTGGCGCGCGCGCTCGGCCGCCCATTGCCGTTCCAGCTGCTCGCGGCCCTGCTTGCTGATGGCGATCAGGCGCTGCTCGTCGCCGAAGTGCGGCAGCATGGCGTCGAGCTGTTCGAGGTTGTGGGCGCGGAAGGATTGCGCCA
>JBDHSJ010000271.1:0-4849 GCA_039808065.1 Burkholderiaceae bacterium
GGCGCAGGGCCGCGGGTGCGGGCATCAGCAGGTCGAGCAGCGGCAGGCGCAGGTCCTGCGGGTGCGGCAGCGGCAGTTCGGGCACCGCGTCGATCAAGGCGGCGGGGCGGGCCCGGGCCAGCTCCCTGCGGCTGGGCAGGCGCGAAAGCCAGACCCCCGGCCAGACCTCGGAGCGGGCCCGCCCGCCGCGGGTGTGCCAGCGGCTGTTCAGCCAGGCCCCCAGGCGGTAGGGCGCCAGCAGCAGGGCCAGCGGCCAGGGGCTGCGTCCACCTTCCGCCTTGCCGAAGGCTTGGGCCTGGCCGCTGCGGTACACCAGGGCCACCAAGCCGAGGGCCAGCGCGCCCCAGGCCAGCAGCAGGCCGGCCAGGCCCAGGCCGGCGGCGGCCCAGCCGCCCGCCTGCAGGCCCCGCTGCAGCAGCGCCAGCGCCGCCGCCAAGCACATTGCCGCCGCCAGCCCAAAGCGCCAGGCCAGGCGCGCGCCCGCCGGATCGCAGCCACGGCGCCAGGGCCAGGGTGCGCCCTGCAGCGGGATCAAGACCATGCACAGCAGGCCCAGCGCCGCGCCGGCCGGGATGTCGATGGCGTGGTGCTGATAGGTCGTCAGCACCGAGACGCCGATCAGCCCGAACCAGGCGTGCAAGGCCCAGCGCGCCAGGCCGCGCAGTCGCGCTGCATAGGGCTGCCAGAGGATCAGCAGCAGCGCGATGTGCAGCGAGGGCGCCTGGTTGAAGGGCTGATCGAAGCTCATCAGCGCGGCTATCAACGCCCCGGCCCAGCCCTCGGCAGCAGGGCGCTCGAAGCCGAAGCGCAGCGGCCAGATCAGGAAGCAGGCGACGGCCAGCACCTGCGCCAGCAGCAGGCGACGGCCATGGGCATCCAGCTCGCGCACGGTGCGGAACAGGAAGGGCGAGCCGGCGTAGAACAGGTTCAGGCTCCAGTAGGGCAGGATGGTCCAGGCCAGAAAGGGGATTTGGGCCTCCCAGGCGAAGGCCAGCGTGGGCACGGCCGCGCGGCCGCTGGCCAGGGCGTTGGCCAGGCCATAGCTGGCGTAGAAGAAGGGCCCCAGAAAGGCCAACCAGGCCAGCGCGCGGCGCCAGGGGCGGGGCTCGCTCATGCGGCCACCCGGCGCGCCAGTGCCACAGTGAAGATGCCCCATTCGTCCACGCGTTGGTCCAGCTTCTCGAAGCCGGCCTCGCGCACCAGCTGGTCCATCTCGGCCTGGCTGCGTCGGCGCATCACCCAGGCCTGGCCCTGGCGGTGGCTGGTCAGCGCGCGGGCGATCAGCTCCAGCTGCGGGTGCCAGGGCTGGCCGGTGTAGACGAGGTAGCCGCCGGGCGGCACCGCCTGCGCGATGCCCTGCAGCGAACGGCCGACCTGTTCGTTGCCGGGGAAGAGTTCGTACAGGCCCGAGACCACCGCGAGGTTGGGGCGCGGCTGCGCCTGCGCCAGGCTGCCGGGGTCGAAGGCATCGGCCTGCTCGAAGCGGGCGATGTCCTGCAGGCCGCGGGCGCGGATCAGCTCGGTGCCCGCTTGCACGTTCAGCGGCGAGTAGTCGCGCAGCAGGATGGCCTCGGGGCGCTGCTGTGGGTTCAGCGCATCCAACACATAGCGCCCATGGCCAGCGGCCACGTCGAGCAGGCGCACGCCCTCGCCCTGGCCGTGCAGGCGGGCCATGGCCTGGCGCAGCAGCTCCTCGACATGGCGCTTGCGCTCGCGGATGCCGCGCCAGCCGATCGAGTTCAGGTAGACGCGGTCGATCAGCCGGCCCAGCGCCGTGCGGCCCTGGGGCTGATTGCGGTAGACGTAGTCGAGCGTGGAGCCGGAATCGAAGCCGGTGCGGCGCCCCAGACGCAGGCCGTCGGACCACCATGCACCCAGGCGCAGGCTCGCGCGCACCAACGCCCACCAGGCCCCGCGCGGACTGGCCAGCGGCAACGGCCGCGCCAGGGCCTGGGCCTCGGCGTGGCTGGGGCCCAGGCGGTCGGCGTCGCGCAGGCAGGGCTGCTGCAGGGGGGCGGCAAAGCGGGCCAGCACGAAGCGGCGCACCTCGGCCAGGGCACGCTTGCGCTCGCGCTCGCCCAGCAGGTCGTGGCGGAAGCCTTCAAGCACGCGCAGCTCCTTCACCGGGCTGCCCAGGCGCTCGAAGAAGCGGCGCTGCGGCTTCTCATGCACCACCCAGTCGCGGCCAGCCACCAGCAGCTGCGTGGGCACCTGGATGGCGGCGGCATCGGCCACCACCCGCTCGGCGGCCTCGTACAGGCCCAGCAGCATGCCCACGGCGATGGGGCGGGTGATCAGCGGGTCGGATTGGTAGCTGGCCACGCGCTGCGGGTCCTGGCTCAGCTGGTCGGCCTGCACATAGCTGGTGACGAAGAACTCGCCGCGCAGCTTCCGCAGCAGGCGCAGCCCCGGGCGCGCGAAGGGCACGTAGAGCTTGACCTTGAAGGCCGGCGCGGCCAGCACCAGGCCGCGCAGTGGCGGCGCGTAGTCATGCACCCAGGTGGCCGCCAGCACGGCACCGACCGATTGGGCCACCACCACCAGCTCGGTGGCCGGCACGCCATGCGCCTGCTGCAGGTGCTGCACGAAGTCCTGCAGATCGCGTACCGAGCAGGCCACGCCCGGGCTGTAGCCGCGCGCGCCGGGCGAGCGGCCATGGCCGCGGGCATCCCAGGCGAACACATCGAAGCCAGGCAGGTCCAGCTCGTCGGCCAGGTGCGCCATGCGGCCCGAATGCTCGTGGCCGCGGTGCAGCAGCAGCAGCGCGCCCTGGCGCGGCCCCTGCGCCGGCCAGTGCCGGTAGAAGAGGCTCTGGCCGTCGTGGGTCTGGAATCGGCCCTGGTGTTCGGGCCGGGTGGTGCGGTAGTCCATCGTCGATCTCCCTTCAGCGCAAGCCGTGGCGAACCCGGTTCACCGTGGTCAGTACCAGCAGGCCGCAAAGCATCGGCAGGACGCCGCCCATCCAACCCGGCAGCTCCGGGCTCAGCGCAATCCAGAGCCCCAAAGACCCGAGCACCAGCGCGCGGTCGCTCTTGCCCAAGGGACCGTCGTAGCGGCGTGTGTCGCCCAGCACGCCGGCAAATTCGCTCAGCAGGCCCAGGCAGATGAAGGCGGCCACCCAGGGCGGCTGGAACGGCGCCACGAAGGCCAGCGGCAGGGCCAGCGCGGCGTCGCTGATGACATCACCCAGCTCGTTCAGGTAGGCACCGAGCCGGCTCTGCTGGCCGTGCTCGCGCGCCAGCATGCCGTCCACCGCGTTCAGCGCCATGCGCAGCAGCAGCCAGGCCGGCAGCAGCGCGAAGGCTGCGCGCGGCAAGGCGCACAAGGCCAGGCCGAGGGCCACGGAGAGCAGGGCGGCCAGCACGGTGACCTGGTTGGCGGTGACACCGGCCGCGGCCAAACGGCGCACGGCGGGGCGCAACCCCCGCTGGAAGCGGGGTTTGAGGGCGTAGAGCGTCATGGTGGGGGCCGCTCAGCGGCGGCGTCTAGCGAACGTAGACCGGGGCGCCGCCGAAGCGGTTCTGTTGCAACCAGGCCAGCACCGCATCGGCGCCGACGGTGTCGATGCGGCCGGCAAAGCGCTGGCCGTTGGGGTGGTCGTCAAAGGCCACATTGGCGCGGGTGGCGCGCGCCCCGAGCCGCGCCATGGCATTGATGTGCAGCCGGCTGGGCTGGAAGCCCTTGAGCTTGAGCCAGGCCTGCGCCGTGTCGCGGTCGCGCACGCCGGGGTCGATCAGCGCGATGGTTTCCAGCAGCCACTGGTTGCTCTGCTGGTAGCGCGTGGCCCAGGCGTAACTGACCATGCTGTAGCGCGGCTGGTGCAGGCGCTGCACGGCCTGGTTGTCGCGCAGCAGCGGCGCCAGCTGTTCGGCGGCCTGGCCCTGCAAGGGCACGAAGGCGGCCTCGTAGCGGTGCGGGCTGTCGAGGAAGAACTCGCCCAGGCCTTGGCGGTACAGGCCGGCGCGGTCGCTGCCGCAGTCGTTGAGCTTGTGCACCACGCGCCAGGTGCCGGGCGCCTGGGCTGTGGCCGGGCTGAGCCGGTAGGCGAAGCCCAGGTGCGACCAGCGCAGGCCGTAGGCGCTCAGATCCTGGCCGGCACGGGCCAGCACCACCACCTCGGCGCCGCTGGCATCGAGCGCGCGGGCGGTGCGCTCGGCCAGCTCCAGGCCGCGCGTCACGCTCTCCAGCTTCGGGGGCTGGGTGTCGCAGCTGCGGCCAGCCTGCGCCGTGCCCGCCAGCAGGGCCAGGGCCAGGACCAGGGCTGTGTGCATGGCCATCAGCGGGTGATCGGTTCGTGGTGCAGCAGGGCCTCGCCGATGGCGCTGGGCACGAAGGCGATGGCCTGGCCGGCGGCCGACAGCACATGGCCGGCGGAGATGGCCGTGACGGTGATGACCGTGCCGGCCGCCAGCAGCGAGGACTGCGCCAGCTGGCCGCTGAAGCGGATGCTGGCGCGCATGCCGTCGCTGGCGCGTTCCAGCACCCAGACCGTGCCCTCGGCGCTGGCCTCGACGGCCTTCACCGTGAGCACCGCGCCGCCCGAGATCAGCACCACCGGCGCCGCCACCGAGACCGCCACCGGCAGGGCCGAGAGGGCGCTGGCCTCGGACGGATCGGCATGCGCGTGGGCGGTGGGCAGCAGCAGGCACAGGCTGGCGGCCAGGGCCAGCGGGCGCAGCAGGTGGGGCAGCAGTGCGGGCAGGGGCTTCATTCGATTTCGCTCCGTGAGAGGGATGGCGGCGGATGCTGCGCGGCCAGGGGGCCGGGCGTCAACGCCGGCCTGCGCCCCGGCTGGCGCATGGCACCGACGGTATCGGCAGCCGCTACGCGCACGGCGCGGCGCCACCGG
>JBDHSJ010000272.1:0-4833 GCA_039808065.1 Burkholderiaceae bacterium
CCACCGCAGAGGCCGGGGTGGGCGGTGCGGGCGGGCGGGGCTGCTGGACCAGCGCGGGGTTGCGGCCCGCCAGCACCGCCTTGAGTTGCTCCTGCTCGAAAAGTACGCGCAGGGCATAACCCCCGTCGTCTTCCATGTTGGCCGCGCCTACGTAGTAGCGCAGACCTTCAGCGACCGAGCCCCCACGCTGAATGCACTCCTTTAGAACTTGCACCCCCACGCGCAGATTGCTCACCGGGTCGAATGCCGCGCGTTGGCCACCGAAGGCCTCGAACTTGTCGTCGTGCACACGGGTCATGACCTGCATCAGGCCTTGAGCTCCGACGGGGCTTTGCGCAAAGGGGTTGAAGCTGGACTCGACGGCCATCACGGCCAGGACCAGGGTGGGGTCGATGCGCGCACGCTCGCCGGCTTGCCAGGCCTCCAGCACCAAGCGAGCAACCGGCTCTACCGCCACCTTGTAGCGGCGTGCCAGGTGCTGGGCGAGGGCCGATTGCTGCTTGGTCAACTCGGTGGGGTCGGCGGCCGTCACGCGCTGAACCGCATCGGGTTCGGCCACCGCCTGCAGCGTGTCACCGCTGGCTTCTGCACGCACTTCGTGCCGCTCAGCCAGCCAAGCCAACGCCCGCTTTTCCAGTCCCACGCGCAAATCGTTCTGGGTGGCGAACAGGGCGGCGATCGTGACAAGTCCCAGTCCCAGCAGCGCCAGCGTGTTGTGGCTTACCACCAGCAGGCCGTGCGCGACATCCTGGGCAAACAGCCCGAGTCCGCGGACCAGGCCTTGCATCCACTCTGTTGCTCGGTTTGCCATGAAATTCCCTTTGCGGTTGCACTGCTCTCGACCCGACCCAGGTGCGTGTGACACTGACCAGGTGAGGCAGAAGCGCCTTGGATCCAGGGTTTACCCCTCAAAGCGGCGCGGATTGTGAAAGTTGACTAATAACCAGTCAACTCAATGACTGATCTCTCTTATTACTTTTCGAATGAAATACACCGATCTACGCAGCTTTCTGGCGCAGTTGGAGGCGCAGGGTGAACTGAGACGGGTTGACGAGCCCGTGGCCACCCGGCTGGAAATGACGGCCTTGTCTGATCGCGTGCTGCGCGCCGGCGGGCCTGCGTTGTGGTTCGAGCGGCCGATGCCGGGCGATCGCCCGGTGCTGGCGAACTTGTTTGGAACGGTACGCCGCGTCGCGCTGGCCATGGGCGCCGAAGACGCCCAGGCGCTACGTGAAATCGGCCAGGTGCTGGCCCGGCTTCGCGAACCGGAACCTCCCAAAGGCCTGAAGGATGTGGGCCGCTTGGTGGATCTTGCGCGTTCGGTCTGGCAGATGCGGCCGCAGCAAGTCTCGCGACCTCCGTGCCAGCAGGAGGTGCTGAGCGGGAACGAGGTCGACCTGACCCGCTGGCCGATTCAGCATTGCTGGCCCGACGACATCGGGCCGCTGTTGACCTGGGGGCTCGTCATCACGCGCGGCCCTCAGGGCGTAGCGCAGCCGCGCCGGCGCCAAAACCTGGGGATATACCGTCAGCAGCTGATTGGTCGGCGCCAGCTGATCATGCGCTGGCTCGCGCACCGTGGCGGGGCGCTCGATTTCCGTGCCTTCAGGCTGGCCAATCCGGGGCAAGCCTTTCCGATTGCCGTGGCCCTCGGTGCCGACCCGGCGACGACCTTGGGGGCGGTGACCCCGGTGCCCGACAGCCTGTCTGAATACCAGTTTGCGGGGCTGCTGCGCGGCAGCCGCACCGAGCTGGCCGATAGCTCCGTGGGCGAGTCAGGCTGGCCGCTTCAGGTGCCGGCGCATGCCGAAATGGTGCTGGAGGGGCATATTCCCCCCGCACCAGCGGGTTGGAGGGGCGAAAGCGAGCTGGGCGTTCCCTTGATGGAGCGTGACGGCTACCTGCACGCGCTTGAGGGCCCGTTTGGCGACCACACGGGCTACTACAACGAGCAGGAGTGGTTCCCGGTGTTCGAAGTCAGCCGCGTCACCCAGCGCAGCGGCGCCTTCTACCACTCCACCTACACCGGCAAGCCGCCCGACGAGCCCGCCGTGCTGGGCATGGCTCTCAACGAGGTTTTTGTGCCCTTGCTGCAGCAGCAGTTCCCGGAGATTGTCGACTTCTACCTACCGCCTGAGGGCTGCAGCTACCGCATGGCGCTGATCTCCATCCGCAAGGCCTACGCCGGCCATGCCAAGCGGCTGATGTTTGGCGTCTGGAGCTACCTGCGCCAGTTCATGTACACCAAGTTCATTGTGGTGCTGGATGAGGATGTGAACCTGCGTGACTGGGCCGATGTGATGTGGGCCATCACCACCCGAGTCGACCCGGTGCGAGACACCGTGCTGGTGGACCACACGCCCATCGACTACCTGGACTTCGCTTCACCCGTGAGCGGCCTGGGCGGCAAGCTCGGGCTGGATGCGACCAACAAGTGGCCCGGCGAGACCGACCGGGAGTGGGGTCGGGTGATCCGCATGCCCAGCGAAGTGACCTGCAAGACCGATGCCCTGTTCGACAAGTTGTTTGGGCGCCGCGGTCAAGAGGAGAAGTCCTAGAAATTTTTCCTTGAAGGCGGTGAGCGATCGCCTAATGTTGTCAGGCCTCGACGGAGGCCATAGCAATGGCGCAATCTTTGCGCGCCAGGAGCCCTGCAGCAATTGGCTGCGGAGCCCCACCGGTGGTGCGATGCCACCAGCCCCCTTCCGGCCCTTGGGCTGGAAGGGGTTTCTCATTTCAGTGTCCGGTTGCGTTGGCCAGCCACTCGTAGGCGAGGTAGCGCCCCAAGCGGATGCCTTCCGGGCTGGGAACGAAGTCCAGCAGGGCCCAGCGCGACGGCAGCGCCTGGCTCAGCGGCGCCGGGATGAACTCCACCTCCGGCGCGGCAGTGTGGAAGTGCCGCACGGCCCTGGGCATGTGCAGGGCGTGGGTCACGAGCAGCACGCGCCGAATGCCCCGCTCCCGCAGAAACTCGACGCTGAACCGGGCGTTCTCTGCGGTGTTGCTGGAGCGATCTTCGACCCAAGCGGGCTGCAGGCCATAGTGCGCCGCCAGCACCCGCTGCACCACGGCCGCCTCGGTGGGCTGGTCCGCCTGCGGGTTGGGGCTGCGGCCTCCCGTGAAGGCCAGCGGCAGCCCAAATTGCCGCGCCCACCACACGCCGCGGTGCAAGCGCTCCAGCGTTTCGGTGTTGGGCTCGTACTCCCCCGCGGGGCCGCCGCCCCTGCGCACACCGCCGCCGAGCACCAGCACCAGCGTGTGCTCGCGTTGGTCAGCTTGTGCCATGGGCTGGGTGGGTTGCGCGGTCGCCGGCGCCCAGGCGTGCGCCAGCGGCGCCACCACGCCCTGGCTGCCGGCCATCCACAGCAGCAGGGCGGCCGCCCCCAGGCTGATGCGCCGCCACCGTGCGGTGCCTTTGACCAACGCCAGCAGCGCCAGCAGCAGCAGAAAGCCCGTGGGCGGTAAGAGCAGGGCGGCGAGCACGGAGCGCATGGATGAATCTTCGCAGCTGGCTGGAACAAGCCCATGCGGTCCGGCGTCCCAGCGGGCCTCCGCTATCCTCGCCGCCCCCAAGACGCGCGCACTCCTCATGCAAGCTTCTCCTCTGGAAACCCTCACACTCGGCGGCGGCTGCTTCTGGTGCCTGGAGGCCGTCTTCATGCGCATTCGCGGGGTGCAGGAGGTGGAATCCGGCTACAGCAACGGGCATCTGCCCAACCCCAATTACGAGCAAGTCTGTTCCGGCGCCAGCGGCCACGCGGAAGTGGTGCGGCTGCGTTTCGACCCCGAACAGGTCAGCCTGGCGCAACTGCTGGCCGTGTTCTGGACGATTCACGACCCCACCAGCCTGAACCGGCAGGGTGCCGATGTCGGCACCCAGTACCGCTCCGGCATCTACACCCATGGCGATGCACAGCATGCGCAGGTGCTGCGGCTGGTGCAGCAGGCGCAGGCTGAGTTCGGTGGGCGCATCGTCACCGAGGTTCAGCCCGAGCGTGGCTACTGCGCCGCCGAGGACTACCACCAGCGCTACTTCGAGCGCCATCCCAACGCCGGCTACTGCAGCTTTGTCGTCGGCCCCAAGGTGGAGAAGTTCCAGCGCCAGTTCAAGGCCCTGTTGCGTGACTGAGCTGCTGCGCTGGAGTGGCCTGTCGCTGCACTATCCGCAGCGCGCCGACGTCCTGCGCTTTGTGGACGGCACGCTCCATGCCGGTGAGCACCTGCTGCTGCGCGGCCCCTCAGGCAGTGGCAAGAGCAGCCTGATTGCCCTGCTGGCCGGCCTGCGCCGCGCCAGTGCCGGCGAGGTCTGGCTGGCGGGGCGCTCCTTGGCGACGCTCAGCAACCCGGCAGTTGATGCCTGGCGCGGCGAGGTGCTGGGCGTGCTGCCGCAGCGCCTACATCTGGTGGAAGGCTTGACCGTGCGCGAGAACCTGGAGCTGCCGTGGCTGGCCGTCGGCAAGGCCCCCGAGCCCGGACGCTTGGCCAGACTCTGCGAGCGACTTGGCCTTCAAGGCCTGCAAGACCGGCTTCCGAGCCAACTCAGCGTGGGGCAGATGCAGCGAGTGGCACTGGCACGGGCACTCGCCCGGGGGCCGCGCCTGCTGCTGCTGGACGAGCCGAGCAGCAGCCTGGACGACGCCGCCACGACGGCGTTGCTGCAGCTGGTGTGCGAGCTGGCCCGGGAACAGGGCGTGAGCCTGTTGGTGGCGACCCACGACACGCGTGTGGTCCAGGGCCTGGCCGATCTGACCGGCCTGAAGACCTTGCAGCTGGAGCGCGCATGCTGAGCGGCCTGCGCCTGGCCTGGCGTCTGCTGTGGCTGCGCCCGCTCGC
>JBDHSJ010000273.1:0-4818 GCA_039808065.1 Burkholderiaceae bacterium
CGCTGCCGCAGGCCGGCTTCGGCAGCGAGGTCACGCTCTGGGGCCGCAGCGCCGCCAGCGGCGCGCTGCTGGAGATCGACGCGGTGGCCCGGCATGCCGGCACCATCGGCTACGAGCTGATGTGCGCGCTGGCCGCCCGTGTACCGGTCAAGGTGGAAGCATGAAGCGCATGGTTCTGTTGGGTTTGATGGGGCTCGGTGTCGCCGCCCACGCCCAAGACCCCTGCCAGCAGCGCTACCAAGCCGAGCAGGATCGCTTGCAGCGTGAACTGGCGGCCAAGCAGCCGGCGCGCCTGCCGCAGGCCCAGCAGGCGCAGGCCATGCAGGCGCTGCGCGACGGCCTGGCCCACGCCGCTGCCGAGGCCGAGCGCTGCCAGCGTGCCGCCCGCGCCCCGGCCGAGGCGGCCCGCCGCCCCGCCCTGGAGGCCTGCCTGGGCGATGTGACCCGGCGCAGCGACGCCCTGGAAGCCCGCTGGAAGGGCCGCACGCTCAGCGCGGCCGAGCAGGCCCAGCGCCGCGCCGAAGAGCGGGAATTGCTGGACGCCCGCATGGCCTGCCAGCGCCCGCCCAAGCCCTGATGCATCTGCACTGGCAGCCGCGCAAGGAGGAGATCGAGCTGAGCTTCGTGCGTGCGCAGGGCGCTGGTGGGCAAGCCGTCAACAAGGTCTCCAGCGCCGTGCACCTGCGCTTTGATGTGCGCGCCTCCAGCCTGCCCGCGGCCATCAAGGCGCGTCTGCTGGCACTGAGCGATCAGCGCCTGACGAATGAGGGCGTTCTTGTCATCAAGGCCCAGGAACACCGCAGCCAGGAGCAGAACCGCGCCGAGGCGATTGCCCGCCTGGTGGCGCTGGTGCAGTCGGTGGCCCATGTGCCGAAGACCCGCCGCGCGACCAAGCCCACCTGGGGCTCGCAGCAGCGCCGGCTGCAGGGCAAGGCGCAGCGCGCCGGCATCAAGGCCGGGCGCGGGCGGGTGTCCGAATAGGCTCAGCCCTTCCAGACGAAGGGGAACTTGAGCTGTTGCCAGAACCCGTTCGGCACGTAATCCCCCACCACCCCGTACTCGTTCGGCCACTTGCGGTCGGCCTGCACTGCGGTGCCGAACAGGTGGTCCAGGAAGGCGAAGTGCGCGGCGTAGTTCTTGTCGATCGCCTCGTCGTCCTGGCTGTGGTGCCAGTGGTGGAAATTGGGTGTGACGATGAGGTAGCGCAGCGGCCCCAGGCGCACGTCGACATTGGCGTGGTTGAACACCGCCTGGAAGCCCACGACGACGATGTAGGCGTCGATCACGTCCTTGGAAAAACCCAGCACGAAGATCGGTGCCAGCACCAGGGTGCGGGTGATCAGCAGCTCCAGGATGTGCTGGCGCGAGCCGGCCATCCAGTCCATGCTCTTGACGCTGTGGTGCACCGCATGCAGGCGCCACAACATGGGCACCTCGTGGTAGGCGCGGTGGGTCCAGTACTGCACCAGATCGGCCACCAGGATGATGAGGAACAGCGCCACCGGGAAGGGCAGGCCCTGCACCCAGGCCTGCACGCCGTCCTTGGCGGCCCAGCCGAACAGCTTGTGCACCAGCAGGTTGGTGGCCAGCAGCACGAAGCCCACCACCATGTGGTTGACGATGAAGTGGTGGAAGTCGGTCTGCCACTCCGGCCGGAACACGGGTTGGTGCTTGCGCAGCGGCCAGAGCTTTTCGACGAACACGAAGATCAGCGTGGAGCCGAGCAGATCGAGGATGAACCAGTCCAGCCCGATGTAGGGCGTGTGGTCGGGGAAGTTCGGGTCGACCTCGACTTTGCTGCCGCCCAAGGCCAGGGAAAGGCCCACGAGCACGAAGGTGCCCAGGCTGAGCCAGCGCACCCGACCACGCAGGATGTTGAAGAGCGCGATGGACCCGCTGAGCACCAGCGAGCCGAACAGCAGCTGGCGCAGCACTGGCACGGAGTAGCTCTTGCGCAGCTGCGGTGTCGTCAGGTACTCCGGGAAATGGAAGGCCAGCACGCCCAGGAAGCAAAGAATGGCCAGCGACAGCGCGATGACCCCCGAAGCCAGCCCCTTGCCGGGCTGGATGGCGCCGTGCGATTCGGTCAGGCGGTTGAGCTTTTCAAGGGAGTCGTTCATGGCGCGGTGCAGGGGCGGGGCAAGCCCCGCATTCTGGGCGCCCCCTGCGTGCGCGCCCGGCGCCCGCGGCCCGGCGGTCCCGCATTTGCGGGATCAGGCCGCGACCAGCGCCTCGTCCTTCATGCTGCGCCGCAAGGCCACCGCGTCCAGCTCCGCCAGCGAGTGCTCATGCTCGCGCAGACGGAACAGACGCATGCTGTTCTCCACGGCCTCCAGCTGCTCACGCGCTGACTGGGCCGAGGCTGCCAGCTGCTCGACCATGGCGGCGTTCTGCTGGGTCAGACCATCGAGGTGGGAGACGGCGCTGTTGATCTGCGTGATGCCGCTGCGCTGCTCCTGGCTGGATTCGCTGATGGCCTGAAGGGCCTGGGAGACCTGACCGACGGCGTCCAGCGCCTCGCGCATGCGCTGCTGGGCGGTCTCGGTCTGCTGCGAGCCTTCGTCCACGCGTTCGGTGGCCTCACCAATCAGGCGGCGCACTTCCTTGGCGGCTTCGGCACTGCGGTGCGCCAGGGACCGCACCTCGCTGGCCACCACCGCGAAGCCGCGTCCGGAGTCGCCGGCGCGTGCCGCCTCCACCGCGGCGTTCAGGGCCAGGATGTTGGTCTGGAAGGCCACGCCCTCGATGACGTGGATGACTTCGCCGATACGGCGCGAGGAATGCTGGATCTGCGACATCGCGCGGCCCACGTCCTGTACACAGGCGTCGGTGCGGGCCGCCACGCTGGCGGTGTCCTGGGCCAGCTTGGCCCCCTGCAAGGCCGAGCTGGCGCTCTGCGCCACATTGCCGGTGATCTGCTCCATCGTGGCGGCGGTCTGCTGCAGGCTGCTGGCCTGTGACTCGGTGCGGCTGGAGAGGTCCTGGTTGCCGGTGGCGATCTCAGCCACGGCCTCGCGCAGGCGTTCGATCTCCGTGCGGCAATCCAGAACCACGGTGCGGATATTGACGCCGAGCTGGTTCAGTGCGCCTTGCAGGTCTTTCCAGTCACCATCCACCATCTGTCCGGGCGGGGCGCAGAGATCGCCGGCAGCCAGGCTCAGCGCCTGCTGGGTGACCTGCTGGATGCAGGCGCGCTGGCTGCGCCGGATCACCCAGGCCAACCCGAGTGCGGCCACGGCGGCCGCCGGCAGCCAGGTCTGCAGCGGCGCGCCGGCCGACACCAAGGTGCCCACGCCCAACGACCCAAGCAAGCCTGCCAGCGTGCTCAAGCCCTGGCAGCGCAGCCAGGCCTGGCCGAGGTTCAGCAATCGCCCCAGGGGATCACGCCGTACCGCCTGGCCGGCGTCCAGCCCCAGGCGGCTGCCGTGGCGCATTTCGGAGTACAGGGCCTCGGCCTCCTGAACCTGCTCGCGGCTGGGCTGTGTGCGCACGGACATATAGCCCACCGTGCGGTTGCCGCTGCGTACCGGGGTGGCATTGGCCATCACCCAATAGTGGTCGCCGTTCTTGCGGCGGTTCTTCACCAGCCCGGACCAGGGGCGGCCGGCGGCGATGGTGGCCCACAGGTCGCGAAACGCCTCCGCCGGCATGTCCGGGTGGCGCACCAAGTTGTGCGGCTGGCCCAGCAGCTCCTCCCGGGTGTAACCGCTGACCTCGATGAAGGCCTGGTTGCAGTAAGTGATGCGGCCCTTGTCGTCGGTCACCGAGACCAGCGTGGCGCCGGGTGGAAAGAAGTACTCCTGCTGAGTGACCGGACCGGTCTGGCGCATGACGACCCTCCCTGAAGGCCGTCTGGCGCGGCCCAGGGGCCGACTATGAGAGGGCCCAACCGGGCGTGCCAAGTGCCGGATGCGGCCTTCCTCCATCATGAGGAGGCGGGGGCGCCACAAGCGGGCGCCAAGCGCCTTCAAAGTGACGAACCCAGCCAGGTACCTGCTCGGCCGGCAGCGGCCGCGCGAAGCCATAGCCCTGGCCCTGCCGGCAGCCCATGGCCAGCAGCAGGGCGGCCAGTTCGCGGTCCTCCACGCCTTCGGCAATGACCTCGCGGTCAAAGGCCTGGGCCAGGCCGATGACGGCCTGCACGATGGCGCGGTCGCCGGGGTCCTGCGCCATGCCGCGCACAAAGCCCTGGTCGATCTTGAGCGTGCGCACCGGCAGGTTCTTCAGGTAGGCGAGCGAGGAGTAGCCGGTGCCGAAGTCGTCAAGCGCGAACTGCAGGCCCAGGCCTTGCGCGGCGCTCAGCACCTGGCGCACCGCCTGCAGGTCCTCCAGCGCGCCGGTTTCCAGGATCTCCAGCTCCAGCAGCGCGGGCGCCACCTGGGGGTGCTGGCGCAGCAGTTCGTCCAGGCGCTCAACGAACCCGGGTGCCTGCAGATGCCGGGCGGCGATGTTGACGGACACCGGCAGCGCGCAGCCCTGCACCTGCCAGGCCTGCAACTGGCGCAGCGCTTGGGCCAGCACCCAGTCGCCCACTTCGAGGCCGAGCGCGTCGTCCTCGATGACAGGCAGGAACTCAGCCGGCGGCACCAGGCCGCGCTGCGGGTGCTGCCAGCGGATCAGCGCCTCCAGGCCGATGACCTGGCCACTGCCCATGTCCACCTTGGGCTGGTACTGCAGGCGGAACTCGCCGCGCTGCAGCGCCTCGCGCAGGGCCTGCAGCAGCTGGTGGCGCGCCTGGATGGCGGCTTCGTGCGCCGCGTCGAAATAGCACAGGCTGTTGCGGCCCATCTGCTTGGCGCGGTAGGAGGCCTGCTCGGC
>JBDHSJ010000274.1:0-4804 GCA_039808065.1 Burkholderiaceae bacterium
AGGCGCTGGAGCGCCTGGACTTGTTGGTGGTACAGGACCTTTACCTGAACGAGACGGCGGCGCGCTTCGCCCATGTCTTCCTGCCCGCCTGCAGCACGCTGGAAAAGGAGGGCACCTTCATGAACGCCGAGCGGCGCGTGCAGCGGGTGCGTGCCGCGCTACCGCTTCGGGGTCAGTCCCGCCCGGACTGGCAGATCCTGGGTGCGCTGGCTGCGCGCTTGGGGCGTGGTGAGGGCATGCAGTTCGCCAGTGCCGAGGCCATCTGGGACGAGGTGCGCCAAGTCTGGCCCGACGGGGCCGGCCTGTCCTATGCGCGATTGGAGGGCGGCGGTTTGCAGTGGCCTTGCCGGGACGAGGCCGATCCGGGTACCCGCCTCCTGCACGCTGAACAATTCGGCCACGGCGTGCGCACCGCGCTGCGGCCGCTCGACTACCGAGCTTCGCCCGAGGTCTGTGACGCCGACTACCCCTGGTTGCTCAGCACCGGCCGCAATCTTTATCAGTTCAACGCCGCAACCATGAGTGGCACCAGCGCATTGCAGGCGCTGCGGCCCACGGACACCGTGGACCTTTGCGCCGGCGACGCCGAGCGCCTGGGGCTGCAAGAGGGCCAGCGGGTGCGGCTGCACAGCCGGCGTGGCAGTGTCGAACTGCCGCTGCGCATCGATGCCCGCGTGCAGCCTGGGCAGTTGTTCGCCACCTTCCATGACCCTGCGGTGCTGCTGAACCGGCTCACCAGCTCCGTGCGCGATGGCTGGGTGCACGCGCCGGAGTACAAGGTGTGCGCAGTGCAGCTGGAGCCCGTGTCCGACTGAGTCGCAGCGCTTCAGGATGAGAGCGAATGCGCCCAAGCAAAGCAATCGCATTGCGCTTCGCGGTTTACATAAGGCACATTGTCGGCTTTATGGAGGTGAAAAAGACGGCCCCGCAGGGCCGTCAAGTACACAGGCAACTGGAGTTGGAACCTGCGTCAATGCGCCTCGTCAGGGGCCGCACAAGCCGATGCATCCCAGTCCTCATCGTCATCCCACACGCTGGTGCGGTGCACGGTGGGAATGAGCGGCTTGTCGAGCGGCCGGCAGACGCGCCGACGCAGGCGCGCCAGGCGCTCGGAGTGGGCAACTGCCTGGGCCACCCGATCCGGGTCGACCAGCAGCGTGAAGGCGTCGATGGGGCTGAAGTCGGTGTGCGCCATGGCAATCTCCTATGCGATGGCTGCACTCTAGGCACAGGCCCGGGCCCAGGCCAGTCGCCCGGCGGACGAAGCCGCTGTCAGGGTTTTTCTGACACGGCTGTCGGGCGCAGACCCATGCGCTGCGCCGCATCACTGCGGCCGGCCTTGCGGGCAAAGTCCCAGGCGTCCAGGCCAAGATCGTTGCGCAAGGTGGTGTCGGCCCCGCGCTTGAGGAGCACGTCGGCGCTGTCCAGGCTGCCGTAACCAAAGGCCATCATCAGCGGCGTGCTGCCGTTCTCGCTGCGGGCGTTGATGTCCGCGCCCTGGTCGAGCAGCCAGGCGCTGACACCTTGATCCGGCCCGCTGCAGGCGTAATGCAGCGCCCCCCAGGTCTTTTGCCCGCGCTTGGGTTCCACCGCGGCGCCGCGCCGCACCAGCAGCTGAGCCCAGGCCAGGCGGCCGCGCAAGGCCGCCAGCATCAGGGGCCGCTCGCCACTGGCGTTCTCGGCCTCAACATCGGTGCGCGGGTCGGCCAGCAAGCCGTCCAGGGCCTGGCCGGATTCGTGCATCAGCGCCCAGTGCAGGGGCCGCTGGCCGTTCGGGGCCAGCACGTTCGGGTCCATGCCGCGCAGCAAGGCCTCCAGCACCGCGCTGCGGCTGTCGAGCTCGATCATGCGGAAGAACTCGCGCAGCGGATCGGGCTGCTGGGCGTGGCTGGCCAGCGGCGCCAGAGCCCACAGCAAGGCCAGCCGGCGGCTCAGCATGCCGTGGCGGGCTCCGGCAGCCGGAACAGGCGCTGGGTGTTGCGTGTCGTGATGGCCGCCACTTCTTCCACCGGCACGCCCCAGATCTGCGCCAGCTGGGCGGCCACATGGGGCACATAGGCTGGCTGGTTGAGTTTGCCGCGGTAGGGCACTGGCGCCAGGTAGGGGCTGTCGGTCTCGATCAGCACACGCTCGCGTGGCAGGGCGGCGGCCACCGCGCGCAGGTCCTCGGCGTTGCGGAAGGTCAGGATGCCGCTGAAGGAAATGTGGAAGCCCAGATCCACCGCAGCCGCGGCCACGGCCTGGTCTTCGGTGAAGCAGTGGAAGACTCCGCCCACCGCCTCGGCGCCCTCTTCTTTCAAGATCGCCAAGGTGTCGGCCGCGCTGCTGCGCGTATGCACGATCAGCGGCTTGCCACAGGCCCTGGCTGCTCGGATGTGGACGCGAAAGCGTTCGCGCTGCCATTCCACCTCGGCCACGCTGCGGCCGTTCAGGCGGTAGTAGTCCAGCCCGGTCTCGCCAATGGCCAGCACCTTGGGGTGGTCGGCCTTGACCACAAGCTCTTCAACAGAAGGCTCATGCACACCTTCACTATCAGGATGGACGCCCACGCTGGCCCAAACACATGCGTACTGCTCGGCCATGAGCAAAACATCCGGAAACTCTTCCATAGTGCAGCAAATGCTCAGCGCCTGCTGAACCTGGGCAGCGCGCATCGCATCCAGCAAATCCGGAAGCTGCTCGCGCAATGAGCGCGAGTTGAGGTGGCAATGGGAATCAATGAACATGGCTGGCCAGCCCGCCAGGGGCTGCGGCGCTCAGAGCGTCTGGGTGGGCTTGGACGAAGAGATGCTGGTGCCCAGCAGTTCTTCGATCTTGTGCTTGACCTGGCGCGTCTTCTCGTCGTTCGGAAAGCGCACGCCCACGCCCTGGGTGCGGCCGCCGGCCGCGTTGGGCGGGGTGATCCAGGCCACCTTGCCGGCGACGGGGTAGCGCGCCACGTCGTCGGGTAGCGAAACCAGCAGAAACACGTCCTCGCCGAGCTTGTATTCGCGCGTGCTGGGCACGAACAGGCCGCCATCGGCGAACAGCGAGATGTAGGCGGCGTAGAGCGCGCCCTTCTCTTTGAACACGAGCTGGATCACACCGCCACGACCGGGGGCGGAGGCGGCTTGAGCCAGGGCGGCGGCTTGGGGCTTGGCTGGGATGTCGCTCACGGCGTCGAGTGTAGTGCGGGCCTTTTGTCGGCAGCAGTGGGCCGAACGTCGGATTTCAGGGCTCTTTGGGCCTGTGCCGCCAGACTTTCCATCCACAGACCGGGCACCAGAGGGTGCTCACCCTTGGCACGGGCCTCGCGCAGCTCGGTGGCCCAGCGTTGCAACCGACCACTCGCACTGGGCGGCGGCAACAGCGCGGCGCTGAAGTAGAGCGGCTCCTGACCGTGGCTGCGGCGCAACTGGTCATGCGCGAGTCGGCCCAGCAGGTCGACCAGCAGCGTCGGGCCCAGGGCCTCCCAGCCGCCCAGTTCGCCGCGCAGCATCAGCTGCGGCAGCTCGGCCAGTCGCTCCGCGTTCAGTCCGGCGCGCGCCCATTGCAGGGCCTGGCCCGGGCGGCCACCGGCCAGGCGCAGCAGGGACTGGGCGTCTGCCGCGCCGAGGCCCTGCTCCTGCAGCCAGGCCTGCGCCAAACCCGCCTCGGGCACGCTCAGGCTCAAGGTCTGGCAGCGCGAGCGGATGGTGGGCAACAGCTCCTCGGGGGCGCCGCAGCTGAGCACGAAGCGCAGCGCGCTGCCAGGCTCCTCCAGCGTCTTCAGCAGCGCGTTCGCGGCCACGGTGTTCATGGCTTCGGCCGGGTGGATGGCCAGCACCTTGGCCTGCCCGCGCCCGCTGGTGGACTGCGTGAAGCTCAGCAGACCGCGCACCTCGTCGATGCGGATTTCCTTGCTGGGCTTGGCCTTGCCTTCGCCGGGCGCCTCCTCGAAGCCCAGTTCGACGCGCAGCGCGGCCGGCATCAACCAGCGCAGGTCCGGGTGGCTGCCCTGCTCCACCAAATGGCAAGAGGGGCAGTGCCCGCAGGCGGGCTGGCCGGCAGCCTGGGTTTCGCACAGCCAGGCCTGGGCCAACGCGCGGGCGAGCTCCAGCTGGCCCAGGCCGGCCGGGCCGCTGAGCAGCACGGCATGCGCCCGCCCCAGGGCCAGTGCGCGCGCCAGCGCGGGTTGCAGAAAGGTCGGCAGGCCGCTCATGCTCACCAGCCGCGGCGCTGCAGGGCTGCACTCAGCTGGGCCGCCACGCCATCCAGGCTCTGGCCGGCGTCGATGCGCTCGAATCGCTGCGGCTGCTCGTCGACGCGGCGCGCGTAGGCGGCCCGCACACGGGCGAAGAAGTCCAGGTCTTCGGCCTCGAAACGGTCGGCGCTGCGTGCCGCGGCGCGACGCCGCGCGGCCTCGGCCGGGTCCAGGTCGAACCAGAGCGTCAGGTCGGGGGCACGGCCGGCCACGGTCCACTGCTCGAGTGCCTGCAGCTGCGCCCAGGCCACGCCGCGGCCGCCGCCCTGGTAGGCGAAGCTGGCATCGGCAAAGCGGTCGCACAGCACCACCTGGCCGGCCGCCAGCGCGGGCTGGATGACCTGCAGCCAATGCTCGTGGCGGGCACCGAAAACCAGCAGGGCCTCGGTCAGCGGCGCCATGGGCTGGTTCAGCACCATGTCGCGCAAGGTCTCGGCCAGCGGCGTGCCACCGGGCTCGCGGCTGCGGCAGACGCTGGCTCCGGCGGCGCGCAGGCGCGCCTCGGTGCTCTCCAGGTGGGTGGATTTGCCGGCACCGTCGATGCCTTCAAAGCTGATGAAAAAGGGACGGGTCACGGCTTGC
>JBDHSJ010000275.1:0-4797 GCA_039808065.1 Burkholderiaceae bacterium
GCGGCCTGTGCGGTGGGCGCGGCGGCGGCCGGCGTCAGCTCGGCGCGCTCATCGCCGCCGCCGCAGGCGCTCAGGGTGGCGCTCAGAGCGGCGGCCAACAGGGTGGTGGTGGCCCAGCGGCCCAATCGGGAGTGCATTGCAAAGTCCTTGGTGACGATGCCTGGCACTCTAAAAATTGACCGCGCCGCGCGCATGGGCCAAACGGGCCATCGGCGGGGCCTGAGAAGGACCAGCGGCCTGCGTGGGCGGGCTGGCGCACCAGGGCTTCTGTGTCGGAAGTCATGGGCAGGGGCACCCGATCAGCCTCTCGACGTTGAATTGGATGTTTTTTGGATCGCCGGCCGGGGGCCAGGACGCCCGCATTCGCATGGCCTCGGGAATCATGGCCACTCCACTTCCACGAGGCCTTCCATGCCAAGACACCCGTTGATCGCAGGCCTGTGCCTGAGCGCGCTGGCCGCTTCGGCCGGCGCCCAGTCCAAGGGCCCCACCGAGGCGCAATGCCGCAGCATGATTGACGGCATGCTCGACACCATGAAGGCCACGCCGCTGAAGACCGAGAAGGAAAAGCAGAGCGGGCGCGAGCTGATCGAGCGCGTGGACAAGCTGGTGAAGGGCAACCGCGCACGCGGCGTGCCGGAGTGCGAGACCTACGCGGCGATGGCCAAGATCATTGCCAACCAATGAGCGGGGCCGGCGCCCGTGTGGCGCAGCCCCCCCGCAGCTTCAGCCCAGCGCCGAAGGCGTCTGCCCGTACTCGGCCCGGAAGGCGCTGCTGAAATGACTGTGTGAGGAAAAGCCCAGCTCCAGGGCCAGTTCCGTCAGCCGGCCGCGCATGTCCGGCAGGCGGAACAGCGCCTCGCGCAGGCGCAGGCGGTTGAGCTGGCGGTGCAGGCTGCAGCCGGTGATGCGCCGGTACACGCGGCTGGCATGGAACGGCGAGGCGCCGCAGTCCTGCGCCAGCCGCGCCAGGCTCAGGGCCTCGTCAAAGCCGCAAGCCAGGCGCTCGTCCAGGGCGCGGGCCAGGCGTTGCCAGGCGGGGCGGGCGGCGGGCCCGTCTGGCCGTGTGGGGCCGGCGTCGGCGAGCACGCTGTCCACCAGCATCAGCGCCAGCTCGTCGCGGTCGAGGCTGTCTGGCGGCGCCTGGCGCAGGCGCCACTGGAGCAACGCGCTTCGCGCCGAGGTCTGAACGGCGCCGGGCCGGAACGCGGGCCCCAGTTCGTCCCGCAGGGCGGCATCCAGCCGGATGAGGGTGGCGCTGCGGGGGCGCCCGGTGGGCGAGGCGTAGCCGTACACCTCATTGGCGCCATGCAGCAGCGCGGTGCCGGCGCGGGCCACCAGCTCCTGCCCGCGCAGACGGCGCAGGTCCATGCCCGAGCTGGGCAGCTCGATCAGCGCCAGCGCCGGCTGCTCCTCCTGCCAGCCGCTGGGCTGCCCGGGGCAATGCCATTCGCTGACGCGGGGCCGAGCGGGCAGGGAGTTGGCGGGGCTGGACATGGCGGGGCGAGCAGGAATTTGATAGCGCGCTGGGCGTGGGGCTCCGAAGAATAGGGGCGATGAATCCCAAGCCCCTCGCATCCATGCCCACCGATCGTGGTGCTCCCGGCCCTCGCCTGAGCGGGCCGCCTCGGCCGCTTGGCGGCGCTGCGCGTCATCTCTTCGTCCTCGGCAGCGCACGCCAGGGCGGCAATGCCGAACGGCTGGCACGCCACGCGGCCGCGCACCTGCCCGCGGCCACGCCGATTGAGTGGTTGTCGCTGCGCGAGCACCCCCTGCCGCCCTTCGAAGATCGCCGCCACGAACCCGGGGCCGTGTTTGCACCGCCGCTCGGGCCCGAGGCCGAGCTGCTTGCGCACACCCTGGCGGCCGAACACCTGGTGTTCGTGGTGCCGGTCTATTGGTACAGCCTGCCGGCAGACGCCAAGCGCTACCTCGACCACTGGAGCGCCTGGCTGCGCGTGCCGGAGGTGAACTTCCGCGCCCGCATGACCGGCAAGACCCTGTCCGTGATCACCTGCCTGAGTGACGACGACCCGGCCCTGGCCGAGCCGCTGCTGCAGACCCTGCGCCTGACGGCGGACTACATGGGGATGCGGTACCACGGCGCACTGGTGGCCTACGGCAACCGCCCGGGCGATGCGCTGGAGCGGCCCGCCCAGTGCGAGGCCGCGGCGCGCTTCTTTCAGCCGCCCAGCAGGTAATCGACGGCCCGGCTGACGGTGACCGCCTGCGCCTCGTTGCACTGCGCGGGCGTGGTGCGCGGGCTGTCCGGGTAGACCTCGGTGGTGGTGTGCAGGCGCGCGGCCGTCATGCCGCCGCACAGGCCCAGCGGCCCCATGTCGTAGTGGATGACACCGGGCTGCTGCAAGGGCTCGCCAATGATGCGGCCCTGCGGGTCGGCGGCGGCAATGTGGGTCACACGGGCCACCGCCTCGATCAGCGCGCGCTGGAACTCGGGTGCCGGGCGGGCACTGTCGGCCACCAGGTAGAAGCCGTCGGGCACCTCATGCCAATCGAAGGCCTTGCCGTCGCGCGCGGCGCGCGCCGGCCCGAACTCGCTGTTGTCGCTGTCGGTGGTTTCGTGCAGGTCCACATGCAGATCCACCTGCGGGGCCTGGGCGGCCACGCAGGCCATCGCCAGGCGCGCTTCGGGTGCGGGGCTGTCCGGCTTGAACAGGCGGTTCGGGTCCAGCGCCAGCGGATTCCAGCGGTTGATGGTCTCGTAGGCCCAGGGGCTGATGGCCGGCAGCACGAGCACATTCACCAGCGGGGCGTAGCGCTGGAAATCGCGGCGCAGCCACAGCAACGCGCCCTGCACGCCGCTCGTCTCGTAGCCATGCACGCCGCCGGTGACGAGCACCGTGGGCCGACCGGCCAGCCACTCACGGCTGCGCACCGCCATCAGCGGGTAACGCCCCTGGCCGAGGGCGGAGTAGTCGAGCTCGCCGTACGTGAAGCATTCGGCGCCTGCGGGGCAGTGCGCCTGCAGTGGCGCCAGCACGTCGTCGGCGTAATGGCGTTGCACGCGCTGGTGCGCCAGCCAGGCGGCGCGCTCGGCGGCGCCCCAGGGCTGGCCGGGGGTGCCGATGGGGTAGGGGGTGGTGGGATGCATGGGCGAGATTCGAGCAGATGCTCAGGGTCTCAAGGCGGAGGCGCAAGGCTGCCGTTGAGCTCGATCCGCAGGCTATGCGGCAGCGCGCCGTTCTCCACCGGCTTGCGCGCCAGAAAGGCGCGGCTTTCGGGGGCCTGCTTGAGGTGCGCGTCGAGGAAGTGGCGCACGTACAGCGCCACCATGCCAAAGGCCTGGCGAACCTCGGCCTGGCTGTAGTCGTCGTAGGCGCTGGCGGGCGCTTCGCGCAGGCGGCGCGAGACGAAGTCTTCATGCCGCAGCGGGTAGGCGATGAGCTGGGTGACGGGGCTGTGCCGGGCTTCGTTGAGCAGGCTGAAGCGGGTGTCGATGCCGCGGCGGTTGAGCTGGGTGATCGTGTCCGGCGTGCGCGAGACATAGAGCCAGGGCGCTTTCAGCCGCGTCACGTCGATCAAGCGCGTGAGCGCGGGCTCGCGGGTGCCGTCCAGGCTGATGAGGGCCTGCACGTGCGCCTCCTGAGTGGCAGCAAACAGCTGCGTCATGCCGCCCCAGCTCCAGCCCAGCAGGGCCAGGCGCTGCGGGTCGGCCTGGGGGGCCGACTCGGCGTGCCGGATCAAGGCGCGGATGTCCGCCACCTGGGGCTCCACGCTGGCCAGGTTGTCCTCGACATCCTTGCCATCCGCACCCATCCCGACGCTGGAGAACACCACGTAGCCGTGGCCGGCCAGGTACTCGAACAGCTCGGCGTTCTCGTCCGCCGGGCCACCCACACCGGGCGCGTAGACGATGACGGGGAAGGCTCCCTTCGCGGGGGGCGCGCTCCAGCTGGCTTGCATGGGCATCTCCAGCAGGGCTTGAGCGGCGGGGCCCAGGCGCTGGGCCAGTCGGCTGGCCTGCTGGCGGCGCAGGGCCTGCAGGTCTTCGGCGCTGCGGTCGGTGCGCAAGGCTGTCAGGCGGGTGGCCAGATAGTCGGCATAGCGCAGCGGCTCGGCCGCGGCGGCCGCCGGATACCAGCTCAGGATCTGCCGAGGCTGGCTGCCATCCGTCTTGTGCAGCACACGAAAACCCACCGGGTGCGGGCCAGCCGCATGCTCGATCAAACGATCGGCCGGGGGCTCGCTGGCCTGGGCCGCCAGGCCGGGCAGAAGCAGAGTCAGAAAGAGGGCGATGCGGAGCATGGTGGATTTGCTGCTCAAGCCCAGTGCTGCGCCCAGATCCGGTCGTGGAAGGCCATCAGGTTCGGCTGTGCCTTGACGAAATCCTGCACCGGGCTCTGGAAGGGGTGGCGGGCCAGCGTGTGGATCCAGGCGAACAGGGTGGCGTCCACCGTGCTGGGCTGGGTGCCGAACAGATAGGGCTGATCGCCCAGCAGGGTGGCCAGCGCCTGCCAGCCCTGCAGGCCCTGGGCCACCACCTCGTCCGGACCATGCCGCCCCACGCCTTGATGCCAGGCCTGCTGGCGCATGCGCTTGGCCAGGCCGCTGACGATCGGCGCGCCCAGGGCCTTGACGAGGGGGCGCTGCCAGCCTGGCACGGCACGCAGGGCGTAGTCCATCAGCAGCGGCTTGTAGCGCTCGACATTGGCCGGCACGCACCAGCGCAGGTAGAGCCCCACCCAATACAGCCGGTCTTCCAGCAGGGCCTGAATGGCCAGGCTCTGCGCCTGCTGGGCCGGGCTCAGGTGCGCGTCGCGCAGGGCGCGCGGGTCG
>JBDHSJ010000276.1:0-4778 GCA_039808065.1 Burkholderiaceae bacterium
CGGCGCGAGCGTGTTCTCCGATTCGACCGGCAATGTGGCCGCCAGCGGCGTGCTGGTGAATGCCCCACAGGGACTGCGGCTGGATGAGGCGGCCATCTCAACGCGAGCGCGAGACGGCAATGGCGGACGCCTGCAGGTCGGCAGCGAAGGACGCATCGAACTGCATCGCAGTGTCATTAGCACCTCCGTGCTGGGCCAGCGAGGCAATGGCGGCGACATCGACGTCAGCGCCCAGATCCTCTGGCTCGACAACGGCTTCGTGCAGGCCAACAGCGCCGCGCAGGGCGGGCAGGGCGGGGTGGTGAATCTGGAAGTGGGCGCCGTGGTCGCCAGCGGCAACCGGGTCACGCTCGGTGGGCAGATTCCGCTCGTGTTCGATCAGCCGCGCCCGGCCTACAACGCCATCCAGGCCGTCGCGCCCGATGGCGTCAACGGTGCCATCGTGCTGGCCAATCCGCTGCAAGACCTTAGCGCCAGCCTGGCCGCACTCGATGCGCGACTGCTGGATCCGGCCCGCCTGGGCCAGAACCCCTGCGACCGGCGCAGTGGCAGCAGTCTCGCCCTGAGCGGGCGCGGTGGTCTGGCCGGGCAGGCGCTGCCGGGTGGGCCGCCGGGCCGGCCTGCCCAGGTGCTGGCGGGGAGCTGCCCATGAAGGCGCTGCGTGTGGGCTGCCTGCTGCTGCCCCTGCTGGCGCAGGCACAGGAGCGATTGCCGCCCGTGCCGCCGACGCCCTTGGCCGCCGCCCCGGCGCGCCTGATCGAACGCCTGGAATTGCTGGGCGTGCAGGCCTTGCCGCAGGCCTTGTTTGAGACCGCCGCCAAGCCCTGGTTGGGCCGGGCGTTGGACGAGTCCGAGCTCGAGGCCCTGCGCCAGCGCCTGACGCGGGTGTACGTCGATCACGGCTTCGTCAACTCCGGGCTGCTGATCGCTGAAGGGCAGGGCACCGGCACGACATTGCGGCTCCAGGCCATCGAAGGGCGACTGACCCAGGTGCAGCTGCGCGGCCTCGCGGGGCTGAACCCCGAGCACGTGAAGTTGCGCTTGGGCGCCACCGAAGGCGCGCTGAACATGGACGCGCTGCGCGAGCGTTTCCAGCTGCTGCTGAACGACCCCCTGCTGGCGCGTGTGCAGGCGCGCCTGCTGCCCGGTGAGCGCTTGGGCGAAGCGGTGCTGGACATCGAGGTGGAGCGCGCCCGGCCGTGGAAGCTCAGTGCCTTCGCCAACAACCACCGGCCGGTCTCGGTGGGCGAGGGCGCGCTGGGCCTGCGCGGCCAGCTCAGCAACCTCAGCGGCCAGGGCGATCAGCTCGATGCGCTGCTGCTGGGGCCGCTGAAGGGCGAGGGCTCGCGAAAGGGACAGCAGCGGCTGGACTGGCGCACACCGCTCACCGCCTGGGGTGCCCCGTTCACACAGGTCAGCCTGGCGGCGGAGCGCAGCGACTCCGCCATCGTGGAAGAGCCCGTGCGCCAGCTCGACATCCGCAGCGCCACGCGCGGCTGGGAGCTGGGCGTCAGCCAGCTGTGGAGCGAAACCCCGGCCCGTCGCCACAGCAGCGGGCTGCAGGCCCAGGCGCGCCGCCAGCGCAGCACCCTGTTGGGTGAGCCCTATTCCTTCACTGCCGGCGTGCCCGATGGCCGCGTGCGTGAAACCGTCTGGCGGATCTGGCACGAAACCCAGTGGCGCAGCCCGCAGCAGGTGCTGGTGCTGCGCGGACATCTCAATTGGGGCCATAACAACGTGCAGCGCGAAGCGGCTGTCCCCGGTCTGGAGGCCGCGCCGGCGCCAAGCTTTCAGTACGCCACGCTGCAGGCGCAATGGCTGCGCCGCTTGGGCCCCGAAGGCTTGAGCCTGAGCGCCCGCCTGCTGGCGCAGGCCAGCCGGGACCGCCTGCTGCCCAGCAGCGGCATTGCGCTGGGTGGGGTGAACAGCGTGCGCGGTCAACGCGAGAACCAGGCTGTGCGTGACGAAGGCTGGGTGGCCAATCTTGGCCTACCCTGGGTCTGGAAGGAGGGCCAGGGTGGCGGCCTGCGCGTGGAGCTGGAGCCTTTCTACGACCACGGCCGGGTGCGCAACCGCGGCCAGGCCTGGGTGGAGCTGGCGTCAGCCGGGCTGGCGCTGAAGCTGGGCTGGCGGGGCGCCTTGTTGGAGATCGCCGCCGCCGAACGGGTGCGCGGCGATGCCGCGTCCACCCAGAAGGACAGCCTGCAGGACCGCGGCGTGCATGTGCAGCTCAGCTACGCGCTTTGAGCGCTGATCGGCTCAGCGCGGCTTGAGCTCGTAGCGAAAGGCCGGCTGCCCCGCGCTGCTGTCTGCAGGGGCGTCCGCCGGCAGTCAGCTGCGCAGGTACTCCACCGTGGCGCGTTCGGGCGTCACGGTGACGCGCAGGCGACCTGAGTTCGGCAGCTTGTCGCCGCTGCGATAGCGGTCCATGAAGTAGGGCGTGTAGTGGGGGTCGGCCGGCTCGGGCACGGTCTGGTAGGTCACCCCGTCCAGCTCCTGGCGCACGAACACATGGTCGTGGCCCTGGAAAAAGGCGGTCACGCCGTGCTTCACGAACAGGCCGTGGATGGGCAGCGGCCCGCCGGGGCGCCGGGCGGCAAATTCGTCGCGCCCGCGCGGGTCCTTGCCGCCCCATTCATAGAGGCCCGCCATCTCCACGCCGCCGCGCCCGGTGCCCAGCACGTGGTGGGCAAACACGAACTTGTAGCGGGCCTGGCTGCGGGCCAGGGTCTCGGCCAGCCAGCGGTACTGGGCCTCGCCCAGGGTGATGGCCCAGAGGTCGCGCTTGTTCTTGCCCTCGGCCTTGGCCTCGGGCTTACCTTCGCCTTCGTCCCGGCCGCCCCGCTTGTCGCGCGAGCCGAGCTGGTTGTCCACCGCCTCCGCGCTGTGCCAGTAGGGGTCGATGATGACGAAGAGCGCGTCGCCCCAGGTCCAGGCGTGGTAGTCGCGCAGCAGGCCGATGTGCTGCACCGGTGTCGTGTTGCCGCTGTAGAAGGCGTTGGGCGCCGGTAGGGGGAAGAGGCGGTTGCGCGCGGTCTGCGCCCACACGGCCACGTTGTTCGGCGTGCCGTCCAGGTTGGCGCGCGCGGCCTGTTCGTGGTTGCCGTTGACCAGGAAGAGCGGTGCCGTCTGCCCCACCAGGGCCAGGAAGGGGCGCTGCAGGGTGTAGCGCTGGGCCACTGTGGCCTGGTTCAGCTCGTGCAGGGTGTCGACGCTGAAGTCGTCCCCCAGAGTCAGGTAGAAGTCGGGCCGGTCGGCCGCCGCGGCGCGCAGGGTGCTGGCGTACAGCTCGGGGTCGAACTGGTGGGCGCGCTCGGGGTGGCTGTCCCCCTGCAGCTCGAACACGAAGCGGCTGCCGGGCGCGCGCGGTGTGGAAGCCCTGTTCGGGCTGGGGGGCGTAGCCGGCCTCGCCGGGGCGCCGAAGCAGCACGCGGTAGCGGTAGGCCTGGTTGGGCTGCAGGCCCTGCAGCTCGGTCTCCAGCGGGGCGCCGGGGGCCAGGCGCAGCCAGGGGCCGCGCTGCCAGTCCGGGGCCTGCGCGCTGCGGTATTCCACCTGGGCGTCCGTCTCTTGTGCAGCCAGCAGGCTGAGCGCGATGCTGCTTTGGGTCGGGCGGCCCAGCAGCACGGAAAAGCGCGCCAGCGCGGCCACGTCGGCGGGCTGGGTCAGTTCGTGGCGGGGCGGACCTTTGCGGCGGCCGCGCTCGGGGCCTTCGCGGCGATCTTCCTGGGCGGCGCAGCCCAGGCTCAGCAGCAGGGCCAGGGTGGCGGTGAGGGCTCGGTTCATGGCGTGCGGGCGGGAACGGTGAACTGGTGCAGCACCTGGCCGGGCCGCTCGGCGCTGAGGTACTCGACGCGCAGGCGCTCGGGCGCGACGTCCACGCGCAGGATGCCGGCGTCGCCGCGGATCACGCCCTGGCGGTAGCCATAGGCCGCGCCCTCGTGGCGGTCCCCGCGGTGGCCGGGCTGCGGCACTTCCTGGTAGACGATGCCGTCCAGCTGCTGGTGTGCGTACAGGTGGTCGTGGCCGTGGAAGACCACGCTCACGCCGGTGCGCTGCAAAAGGGCGTGGATGGGCTCTTCCCAGCCCGGGCGCTGGCGCGCGAAGCCGGGGCTGCCGTCGGCGTTCAAGCCGCCCCATTCGCCGTAGGGCACGGCCTCCGCGCCGCCGCGGCCCTGGCGGTCGGCGCCGCCCACCAGTTGGTGGATGAAGACGAGCTTGTGGCGCGCGTGGCTGCCTTCCAGGGTGCGGCGCAGCCAGCGGTACTGGGCCTCGCCCAGGGTCAGGTCCCAGCGTTCCTCGCCGCGCCGCGCGCTGCCATGCCAGTAGGGGTTCAGCACCACGAAGAGGGCGTCGCCCCAGGTCCAGGCGAAGTGGTCTTGCAGCGGGGCCGCCGAGGGGTCGCTTGGGTGGCTGCCGCTGTAGAAGGCGTCTGGCTCGGGGTTGGGAAAGTAGCGCTTGCGCTGCTGGTTGGCCCAGAGCGCCAGGCTGTCGGCGCCGCCGCGCAGCAGCTTGCGGTCCTCGCCGTCGTGGTTGCCCAGCACCAGGAAAAGCGGCACGCCCAGCTGGCCGAAGTAGTGGCGCTGCTGCAGGTACTGCGCGGCGGCGGCTTCGCGGCTGGCGTGCTTGTCCACCATGAAGGTGTCGCCCAGGTCGATATGAAACGCCGGCTGCGCGGCGCGCGCTTGGGCCAGGGTCTGCTGGTAGAGCGCGGGGTCGGTGTTCTGGTCCAGGTGCGAGTCCGCGCTCAGCGTGAAGCTGAAGGCGCCGCCCGGCGCCG
>JBDHSJ010000277.1:0-4770 GCA_039808065.1 Burkholderiaceae bacterium
GGCTACGAGGTGCTGACGGCCTTCTTCCTCGAAGCCAGCTTTCTGGGCGTGATGCTGTTCGGCCATGGCCGGGTGAGCGAACGCGTGCACCTGCTCGCCACCTTTCTTGTGGCGCTGGGCACCAGCTTCTCGGCCTTCTGGATCCTGAGCCTGAACAGCTGGATGCAGACCCCGGCGGGCTTTCGTGTCGAGGGCGGTGAG
The DNA here is from genome assembly GCA_039808065.1 of Burkholderiaceae bacterium. Lineage (GTDB taxonomy): Bacteria > Pseudomonadota > Gammaproteobacteria > Burkholderiales > Burkholderiaceae_C > Inhella. The sequence continues at coordinate 202 of JBDHSJ010000277.1, forward strand.
TTCTTCGTCGAGAGCTGGGCGGCGGTGGTGTTCAACCCGAGCTTTCCGTACCGGCTCACGCACATGCTGCTGGCCTCGGGGCTCACCGGCGCCTTCCTGCTCGCCGGCGTCTCGGCCTGGCAGCAGCTGCGCGGCCACGCCAACCCCAGCACGCCCAAAGTGCTGCGCTTTGGCCTCACGCTGGGCGCGCTCTTGATCCCGCTGCAGATCTTCGTCGGCGACCTGCATGGCCTGAACACGCTCAAGCACCAGCCGGCCAAGATCGCCGCCATGGAGGGCGTGTGGGAAACCGAGCGCGGCGCGCCGCTGCTGCTGTTTGCCTGGCCCGACGAAGCCACGCGCAGCAACCGTTTCGAGATCGGCATTCCCAAGCTGGCCAGCGTGATCCTGACCCACGAGGCCGAGGGTGAGATCAAAGGCCTGAACGAGTTCCCCAATGCCCACCCGCCGGTGGCGCCGCTGTTCTGGGGCTTTCGCCTGATGGTGGGCACGGGCCTGCTGATGCTGGCCAGCAGCTGGATGGGTGTCTTCCTGCTGCGCCGCGCCAGCTGGCGCCCTGAGGGCCTGCCGCGGCTGTTGCTGCACGCGTTGGCCTGGATGTCGGTGTCGGGCTGGCTGGCCACGTTGGCGGGTTGGTATGTCACCGAAATCGGCCGCCAGCCCTACCTGGTTTACGGCCTGCTGCGCACGGCCGATCTGGCCTCCCGCACACCCAGCAGCCACATCGGTCTGACGCTCGCGGCCTATCTGCTGATGTACGCGGGCCTGCTCTATGCCTACTTCCGGGTGATGCGCCACTTGGCCCGCACGCCAGTCGAGAAACTGCTGGGAGTCAAAGCATGAGCGTCGAACACTGGCTTCCGATCGTCTTCCTGGGCCTGATGGGCCTGGCCATGCTGGCCTACGTGGTGCTGGACGGCTACGACCTCGGTGTCGGCCTGCTGCTGCCGCGCGCCGGCAGCGCGGCCGAGAAGGACCTGATGGTCGCTTCCATTGGTCCCTTCTGGGACGCCAACGAAACCTGGTTGGTGCTGGGCGTGGGGGTCTTGCTGATCGCCTTTCCCAAGGCCCATGGCCTGGTGCTCACGGCCCTCTACCTGCCGGTGGCGCTGATGCTGATCGGCCTGACCCTGCGCGGCGTCGCCTTCGACTTCCGCAGCAAGGCCGAGGCCCATCACAAGGGCTGGTGGAACGCCGCCTTCGTGACCGGTTCGGGCCTGGCCGCCGCAGCCCAGGGCTGGATGCTGGGCCGCTACATCACCGGCTTTGCCGAGGGCTGGGCGGCGCAGGGCTTTGCACTCCTGATCGCACTGGCCCTGCCGGCCGCCTACGTGATGCTGGGCGCCAGCTGGCTGCTGATGAAGACCGAAGGCGCGCTGCAGCAGCGCGCGCGCCTTTGGGCCCGCCAGGCCTGGTGGCCGGTGCTGCTGGGCATCGGCCTGATCTCCATCGCCACGCCCATCGTCAGCACCACGGTGCGCGAACGCTGGTTCGCGCTGCCCGAGTTCATCGCCCTGCTGCCCATCCCGCTGTGCACCCTGCTGGCGCTGGGTGCGCAGCGCGCGGTGCTCAAGAGCGAGCGCGTGCTGGGCCGCCTGTGCTGGTTGCCTTTTGCCTTGAGCGTGCTGCTCTTCGTGCTGGCCAGCCTGGGCCTGGCCTACAGCCTTTACCCCTATGTGGTGATGGACAAGCTCACGCTCTGGCAGGCCGCCAGCCATGTCGATTCGCTGAAGGTCATCGCCATCGGCTGCGCCCTCACCGTACCGGCCATCGTGGGCTACACGGTGTTTGCCTACCGGGTGTTCTGGGGCAAGGCGACCGAACTGCATTACGGCTGAGCCAAGGCTTTCAAATGACCCGACTGAAAAGCCTTCTCCATCCGACCTTCGGCCTGCTGCTCACCCTCGCGCTGGCCTCTCTGGCCCAGGCCGCCGAGCCGCCGCGCCCCGAGGCACGCCAGCGTGTCGGCGCCCACGAGCTGTCCTGGGAGTGCCGCGGCAGCGGCCCGCAGACCGTGGTGCTGGTGGCCGGCATGGGCCTGGATGTGCGCGCCACCTTTCGCAACACCTACCGCCACTTCCCCGTGGAGGGGGTGCGCCTGTGCCTGTACGACCGTGCCGGCGTGGGCCAGAGCAGCCCGCTGCAGGCGGCACGCCCTCTGCAGGCCCTCAGCGATGAACTGGCCGGCCTGAGCCAGGCGCTGAACTGGGGCCCGATGGTGCTGGTGGCCCACTCCTTCGGCGGCCTGGTGGCGCGTTCCTTTGCGCTCGACCACCCCGAGCAGGTGTGCGGCATCGTCTTCGTCGACGCCGTGCATGAATCCTGGTGGGGTGGCATGCAGCAGGCCCTCAGTCCGGCGGGCTGGCAGCTGATGCAGGGCATCATTCGCTGGGAGCGCGATGTGCATGCGCACGAAGACTTCGCCGAGGCGGTGCAGAGTCTGCAGGCGCGCCGCCGTGCACTGCAGCTGCCCATCACGGTGTTGAGCCGCGGCATCCCGCACACCCAGCTGCGCCAGGCGCGCTTCAGCTATACCGACGTGGACGCCTACAACGCCAGCTGGGACGTGGCCCAGGCGCGGCTGGCGCAAGAGTCGAGCGACAGCCGACAGCGCCGCATGCACTACGCCTCGCACCTGTTCGATGAGCAGGACCCCTGGCTGGTGATCGAGGAGATTCAGGCGCTCTTGCGGCGCCTGCCAGCCCGTGGGGACTGAGGCGCGGCGCCAGCGCTGCTGGCGCCGTTCACCCGCTTAAGGGGCGCGCTTGAGCTCCAGGCTCACGCGCTCCACGAGGCCCGCGGCATTGCGGTGCAAATACAGGCGCTGCAGGCCGTCGGGGCTGACGATCAGCTCGGGGCTGACGAGCTGCCAGCGTTCTTCGGGCTGCAAGCCGATGGCCACGCTGACGCGCTGGCCGCGCACGGTCACGGAGAGCGAGCGCCCGTCCTGCAACTCGTACTCGCCTTCGGCGTCCCACATTGCGCGCAAGGCCGAGGCCGGGGCGGTGGCTTGTGCCGCCGCTTCCGGCACCGCCGCCTGCGCGGGTGCCTGAGCCAGATTCAGAACCAGGGCCACCACGGTCAGCGGCTGCGCAAGGGTCAAGGTCTTCATGGTGTGAACTCCTTTGATTGCCCGGGGCCCGTCGCCCCGGCCTCTTCCGTAGCGCAAGCGGCGTGCCAGCCGGATCCGCAGCCCGGAAGCGCTGATTCGCCCCGCGACGGTGCCGCAGGCCCGTGCGGCCGCCTTGAAAAGGGGCCGCTGCGCCCCGTCTCGGCGCGTCGGCTTGGCAAACCCCGCATTCGCGTCACACTGCAGCGCCCTCACTTCCATCAACACCCCATGCCCCTGGCGCCCTGGCTTCGCCTGCTGGCCCTGCTGGCCTGCGCTGGCTGCAGCGCGCCTGCGTGGGCGGAGCCTGGCACCCGCACCGTTCTGCCTTTGCACGGCCAGCTGCTCGTCTTCCAGCAACCGGCCGGCTTCGTGCTGCTGGGCGAACAGGAGCAGGGCGGGCTCTACCTGCGCGAGGCCCTGCCCGCGGGCGAAGACCGCAGCAACTGGACGCAGATGCTGACCGTGCTGGTGCACCGCGGCAGCCCCGAGGGCCTGGAGGCTGCGCCCGTGGCGCTGGTGCGCGGCCTCGCGGCGGCCTACCAGCAGGCCTGCCCGCGCAGCTTTGCCACCCGCACCCTGGCGGATGCCGCCCTGCCCGAGGGGCATCCGCTGTACGCCGCAGTGCTGGGCTGCGGCGCGATGGGCGAGGGCGCGCAGCGCCGCGGCGAGCAAGTGCTGGTGGTCAGCATCAAGCGCGCCGAGCTGTACTTCACGCTGCAGTGGGCCGAGCGCAGCGAGGCACAGGAGCGCGCACCGCAGCTGACGATGGAGCAGTGGGCTGCGCGCTTGCAGCAGCTGGCGCCATTGAAGGTCTGCGACCGTCTGCCGGGCGAGCGCGCGCCCTACGCCAGCTGCCGCTGAGGCGCGACGCCGTCTCGCGTCGTCTTCGCAGCCTGCAAGGCTGAGCCCCCTTCGATACACATCCTCACAACGAACGACTTGACATGAAATGTCAAGCCGCTATCGTGCGCCGACATGTTATGTCTGGAGAGCACGGTGAGCGCGCCAACCCCTTTGATGGATGTGCTGAAAGGCCTGGACGGGCTGCTGAGCGAGCTGCTGGGCGGCTTGGCCGTGCAGCTGCAGCCGATTCCCGGCGCGGTGACGGTGCTGCAGGTCAGCATCGAAGGGCGCGAGGAGCTGCCGATCTTCCTCACCGGCTCCGAGCACCAGATCCTGTGCATCTGTTACCTCTGGGACGAAGCCCAGGTGCGCCCCGAGCGCCGCACCGAGCTGCTGGAGACCCTGCTGGACCTGAACCCCTCGGTGCCGCTGTCGGACTTCGGCCGCGTGGGCGAGCGCTATGTGCTGATCGGCGCGCTGCGCCGCGAGGCGGCGGTGCAGGACGTGGCCAAGGAGTTGGCCGTGCTGAGCGACAACGCACTCGACGCGCTCGACGCGCTGGCCGAGTTCCTGATCGAGGAGTGACCATGCCCAACGCCATCCGCCACATGCTG
>JBDHSJ010000278.1:0-4750 GCA_039808065.1 Burkholderiaceae bacterium
GCTGCGACGACTGCCACTGAGCAGCCCTGGCTGTTGCAAGGTATTGACAGCAGTCAACCCCTCTGCCCGCCAAGGGCGATGCGGCAACCTATCCTTGGATCAATCGCGGCGTTCTAGGAACCCCGTGCCGCGACCGTTTGCGCCCGCGCGATCGGACCTGTGCGACTCGCGCTTCACTTCATTGGGAGCTCTGCATGGCATGGATTGATGATCTGAAGATCGGACTGCGCTTGGGCCTGGCGTTTGGCCTGGTCATCGTGGCCCTGTTGATCGTGGCGCTGACCGGACGGTCCGCCATGAAGGGGATTGAGGAACGCCTGATCGAAGCCACTGAAGACCGCGTGCCCAAGGTGCTGATGGTCAACGAGGTGATCGACAACGTGAACCAAGTTGCTCGCTCGATCCGCAACATCGCCCTGATGGATGTACCTGAACAGCGCGAGGCCGAGGCCAAGGTCATTCAGGAGGCGGCTGCCGCCAACGCCAAAGTGTTGGACAAGCTCAACCAGATGATCGAAAGCCCGCGCGGCAAAGAGTTCCTGGAGAACATCGGGCGCCTGCGGGCCGAGTTCAACTCGCAGGTGCAGAAGGTGACCAAGACCGCCATGCTGGGCGAGCGCGAAACCACCCGGGATCTGCTGCTGGGCGACATGCGCAAGTCGCAAATGGAGTACATGAAGGCCCTATCCGCCTTCGAGGACTTCCAGGTCGAGCTGATGATGGAGTCCAAGAAGGCGGCGAAGGTGCAAACCCAGCGCGCCGAGTGGCTGCTCATTTCGGTCGGCCTGGTGGCCGCCCTGGTCGGCGCCGCCCTGGCGGTGCTGATCACCCGCTCCGTGACGTCGCCCATCAACCAGGCGGTGCAGATCGCCGGCACCGTGGCCGATGGCGATCTGCGCACGCGCATCCGCGTGGACCGCAAGGACGAAGCCGGCCAGTTGCTGGCCGCGCTGCAGCGCATGAATGACAGCCTGGTCAACATCGTCAGCAGCGTGCGCGGCAATGCCGACAGCGTGGCCACCGCCAGCGGCCAGATCGCCCAGGGCAATGCCGACCTGAGCCAGCGCACCGAAGAGCAAGCCAGCAATCTGCAGCAAACGGCCGCCTCGATGGAGCAGCTCACGGCCACCGTGAACCAGAACACCGACACCGCCCGCCAGGCCGCCCAGATGGCCAACACCGCTTCCACCGTGGCCGTGCAGGGCAGCGAGGTGGTCAGCCGCGTGGTGAGCACCATGGACGAGATCAGCGCCAGCTCGCGCAAGATCAGCGACATCATTGGTGTGATCGACGGCATCGCCTTCCAGACCAACATCCTGGCTCTGAACGCGGCCGTGGAAGCGGCCCGTGCCGGCGAGCAAGGCCGCGGCTTTGCCGTGGTGGCCGGCGAGGTGCGCGCGCTGGCCAGCCGCAGCGCCGAGGCGGCGCGCGAGATCAAGACCCTGATCCACGCCAGCGTGGAGCGCGTGGACGCCGGCAGCCAGCAGGTCAACGACGCCGGCCGCACCATGCAGGAAGTGGTGAACCAGGTGCGCCGCGTGTCCGACATGCTGTCCGAGATCAGCGCCGCCAGCAGCGAGCAGAGCAAGGGCATCGGCCAGATCGGCGATGCGGTGGCTCAGCTCGACCAGGTGACCCAGCAGAACGCGGCGCTGGTGGAAGAAAGCGCCGCCGCCGCCGACAGCCTGCAGCAGCAAGCCAGCGAGCTCGCCAACACGGTGGCGGTATTCAAGCTGGAGGACGACCGCCCGAGCAAGCCCAGCCCGGCGGCCAAGCCGCCCGTGCGCAAACCGATGGCGTCCACCGCCCCCGCTCCGGCCCGACCCGCCCCTGCGCCCGCCCGCGCCGCCGTCGTGCGGCCTGCCCCGAGCACGGCCGCGGCAGACGACGGCGACTGGACCAGCTTCTAAACAGCGCTGCGCGCGCTTCCGAGTTCGTTGCGGCTCAGGCCGCGGACAGCACCCGCAGCAGCAACCGGGCGGCGTCCAGCGTGAAGTGCCCGCCGGCAATGCCGGCGAGCACCTCGTCGGGTGTCCACAGCGCAAAGGCCTGCACCTCGCCATCCTGGTTCTGGGGCGCCTGGCCCGCAGGCAGGGTGACCGCGGCCGTCAGCAGCCGCTCCTGCAGATAGCCCAGGCCCTGGGCGTCGGACACCGGGCGACGGCTGAACAGTTCCGGGCCGGGGCGCAGCGGGCCCAACTCGGCCAGGTTCAGCCCGGCCTCCTCCCAGGTCTCTCGCGCCAGCGCTTCGCGCGGGCGCTCAGCGGCGCTGACCATGCCACCCACCAGGGTGTCCCACAGATTCGGATCCTCGGCCTTGCTGGCGGCGCGCTGCTGCAGCCACAGGCGCCCGTCCGGGCTCCAGCCGATCAGGTGCACGGCCAGGGTGGGAATGCCCAGCACGCGCGCGCAGCCGCGCTCGATCGCCGTGGGGCCGGCCGGGTGGGCCACCCGCACCGGCTCGTCGCGCCAGCGCCCGCACAGGCCCAGTTCACGCAGGCGCGCGGCCAAAGCGGCCAGATGGGCAGCGGGCTCTGGCGGCGCGGGCTGCAGCACCAGGCCGCTGGCGGCCAGTTGTTCCAGCACCACGGGCGGGGTGCTGCCCCAGGGGCCTTGGGCGCCGGCCCAGCACAACGGAGTGCGGGCCTGGGCGGGGGCCTGGTCGGCACGGGCATCAAGTTCCTTCAGCATGGCGTGCATCTTCGCCTTCGGCGCGCGGCGGATTGGGGTTGCCACCAGCAGCCATGACGAATGCCATGGGTCATGCTGGATCCGTCATCACCCTGGGAGGAGCTTCCTATGCAATTCGCATCCACATCCCACGCCAGCAGCTCGCGCCTGGGCGGACTCGGCTTCGTCATCGTGCTGCACCTGCTGATGATCTGGGCCTTGGCCAATGGCCTGGTACTGCGCACCGTCAAGCCGGTGGTGCATGAAACTGATGTCACGGTGCTACCGCAGAAGGAGCTGCCCAAGGAACTGCCGAAGCCAGTGGTGCGCGATTTCGAGCCGCCCAAGGCGCCCGTGCCCTGGATGCCGCCGACCGAGATCTTCGAAATCGCTCTCCCACAGGACAAAGCGATCAGCACCAACCCCGCCGCCGAGCCGCCGACGCACATCGGGCCGACGACTGGCGGCAGCACCACCGCAGCGGCTGAACCCGCGCAGCCTGCCACCGCGCCAGCCATCCAATCCGCCGGCATGCTCTGCCCGCAGATGGGCCGCCCCGAGCTGCCGGCCCTGGGCGTCGAGGGCCTGGCCAGCTTCCGCGTGCTGGGTACGGTGCGCAATGGCCGGGTGGTGGCCGTCGAGCTGACCGCGTTGCGCGCCCTGAGCGATCGCCGTGCCATGCGCCAACTGGCCCAGGTGCTGGAGCGCACGGTGCGCGAGACCTACCAGTGCGGCAGCAGCAACGGCCAGTTCACGCAGGACTTCGATTTCCGCATCGACTGAACGCTCCCGGCACCAGCAAAAGGGCCACCTTGCGGTGGCCCTTTTTCCTTGCTGCGCTGATCAAGAGCGCCGGCCGCGCCCCCCGGTGGGTGCCGCCACCACCAGCGGCTTGCCACTCAACACCGCCTCGATGTGCTGGCTCCAGGCGCGGGCGATCTTGAAGCAGCCGCTGTGGTTCAGATGGATCTCGTTGTGCCAGTCGCCGCTGATACCGCTGGAGCCCAGCGCCGCCGGGGCGATGGGCACCTGGGTCGAATCGAACACATGCAGCTGCGGGTAGCCTTCTTTGTCGGCTGCGCAGGCCTTTAGCAAGGCGGCCAGCTTGGAGAGCATCAGGCGGCTCATCGCCGCCCAATCGGCCTGCGGAATGGCGTAGGCCTTGAGCGCCGGGTAGAGCCAGGGGCCCGAGGCGTCCTCGGCCCCGGCCGGGCGCGGGGTGGGCACGGCATAGCAGTGCATGAAGACCGGCTTGCCCTTGTTGGGGCCGTCGTCGCGCAAGCTCAGCACATGCTTGAGGTTGGCGCGCAGGTACTCACAGTAGGTGGCCCAGCCTTCTTCGGAGAAATAGCGGCTCACACCCGCGCTGGGCGCCCCCCATTCGGTTTGCTTGCGCAGCAGGCGCAGGGTCAGCGGAGTGATCTCGCCGCTGGGCAGGCTGGCCGGCACCTGGGCCGCGGCCACAAGGTCATTGCCGCCGACGCTGAGCAGCACACCATCCCAGACCACCTCGCCGTCCAGCAGCCGCACGAAGTCGGGGGCACCTTCCAGGTCCACCATGCGGCGCAGGGCGTTGTGGTGGCCCGCGCAGCTCACCGCCAGCGTGGGCTGGCTGAACACCAGCTCCTCGAGCAAATTGGCATGGGCATCGACGCGCTGGGCCGCGAAGGAGAACCAGGAGTCGCCATGCGCCAGCAGCTTCCAGCGGAAATTGGACAGCTCGCTGCGACGCTTGAACTCGTCGGGCGTCAGGCAGACCAGGTGTTCGGACCGAGACTCCATCGGGCGCTCCCCCTTAGACCCCAGGCAGGGCGGCGCGATTGTGGGGCCAAAAGAAGGGGGGTAAAGATCACCCGGGTGCGGGGCTTCCCGTAGTGGCTACGATCTGGCCCACCAAGGGAGGACAGATCACGATGCCAAGAACGCGTCGGAACTGGCTGGGCGGGGCGGCACTCTGTCTCGGGATGGGCCGCGCCATGGGCACGACCCCCGCGGGCCCGGTGCAGCTGCACGTGGTGGGCAGCGAAGACCCTCCCTTTCGCATCTTCGAAGGCGGGCGCGCCCGCGGCCTCTACTTTGA
>JBDHSJ010000279.1:0-4726 GCA_039808065.1 Burkholderiaceae bacterium
CCCCGGTCCACGCTGCCGGGGTCGGGTCGCAGATTGGGGTTGGGGGTGATCGTCTGGATGTTGTCGCCCTTGAGCGGCGGCGGCGCCAGTTCCCAGGCCAGGCGGCGCTCCTTGCCGTCGGGCCCGCGGCCCACGGCTTCCATTTGCCAGCGGGTGCCGAAGGGCGCGTTGCGCAGCAGCAGGGTGTAGCTGACCAGGAGCGCGGCCGCCGAATCGTTGGGCACGGGCACGCGCGCATCGGCGCCGGGGCGCAGCAGCCAGGTTTCAACCCCGTACACGCCGGGCTCGCGTTCCAGTTCCGGGAAGCGCTCTTCGTCCAGCGGGTTCAGGGTCAGGAAGGGGGACACGGGTTTCTCCTTGGAACGGGGCGGCTGGGCCAGGGCGCCGGCCGTCAGCAGCAGGGCCGCCGACAGGGCGGCGGCAACTAGAAGCCGCCGCTGAGATCGACCTTGCGCAGGGTGGTCTTGCATTCGTTGCAGAAGGTGGTGATGGTCTTGAGCGAACCCCACATGGTGCAGGTGGCGGCGTTGTGGGCCGCGTCGGTCCAGAGGTCGGTGCCGGCGGCCACGCCCACGGAGCAGTGCGGCCCGGTGTGGGAGACGCCATTGGCCGCATTGAAGCTGGGGTAGTGGTGGGCCTGCTGGTCGGGCTGGCCACCAACGCCAGGGGCGGTGAGGTGCAGCTTGTGGCCGAGCTCGTGCACCATCAGCGCCTCGGCGGCGGCCGCGGTGAGGATGGCGTCGGTGTTGGGGTCGCGCATGTTCAGGTAGATGACCGGGTGCGCGTTGTAGGCCCAGCCCACCGCCCAGCCGCGGATGGCCTTGACGTTCAGCGTGACCCGCAGCGTGGCCACCGCCGCCGCGAAGTTGCCGCGCACGCCAGTCAGGTCCACGGTGAGTTGCTGGCTGAAGGCGTTGCGGCCGCCCACGGCGGCCGCGGCGGGCCGCTCGGTGCGCCCGCCGCCCCGCACCGTGCAACTGCCGAAGGCGCTGCCGTCGTTCAGCGGCACAAACACGTACTGCGAGCCGCCCTTGGCCAGGGTGACGGTGACACTGGCCGGGAAGTTGCCCGTGCCATCGCGGGCCACGTCCACCCGGAAGGCTTCCAAGGCGATGGGGTCGCTGACGAACTCGCCGACGATCACCGCCACGCTGTGCGGGCGCAGTTCGCGCACATGGGCGGTGCTGGAGCGCAGGGCCCGGCGGCCGATGTCGTCCAGCCCTTCGGCCAGGTTGTTTTCTTCCACCACGCCCAGCTCGGAGCCGCTGGAGCGCTGCACCACCTTGACCTCGATGCCCAACCGGCTCAGCGTGCCGCGGATGGCGTTCATGGCGGCCAGCGCGGCGGCGCGGCCGCTGGCGTAGCGCACCACCGGCCGCAGGTAGACGCGGCGCATCACCTTCACGGCGTTCGAGCCGGGCACGAAGCCCTGCCCGGGCAGCGCGGCCTCAACTTTGTACTCGCCGCCGCCCAGGGCCGAGATCGGCAGGCCGGGCTCGATCAGCAGCTCGCCGCTCTCGTCGGTGCTGTACTCGCGGGCGGAGCGGGCGTATTGCAGATGCCCCAGGCCCCGCTCGCGCGCCGACAACGTGGAACTGCCGGCCGGAAAGCCGCCGCGCGTGAGGGTGCGCGTGAGCTTCACCCGCACGGTGGTGGCGCGCGCGGGGGTCACCTGCACAAAGATGGGCGGGAAGTTGCCGATCTGGTTGTCGGAGGTGATGTCGCTGTCGGCCTGGCGAATCTCGGCGCGCGTGAGGTTCACGTATTGCTTGCGCGTGGCCCCGAACAGCGCGTTCTGCGTCGCCTGGTCGGCAAAGCCCACCGCGACGATCGAGCTGACCAGCGGACAGGGTTCGGCAACCCCGTCCAGCACGTCGTCGGTCAGCAGCGCGTCGAGGTTGTCCTCGTCGGCAGCGAACAGGCTGGCGCCTTCAGTGGCGCTGGAAACCGGCGGCGGCATGGATGGCCTCCTTCAGAAGCGGTTCACGTGAATCGGGCGGCAGGGTGGCAGCCAGGCGTACGCAGCGGCCCAGGCCCAGCAGCAGGTCGCCAGCCAGGCACAGGCGTGCCACGGGCCCGCCCTCCAGGCCGGCCTGCTGCGCCAGGCGCTGTTCGTGGCTCAGAAAGGTCTGAGCCTCGGGCGAGAGGGGCAAGGCGTCGTCTTCAAACTCGGGCTCGGGCGCGTCCTCGCGGGCGTCTACCGGGGGGGCGAACGCCACGCGCGCCAGCTCCAGCAGCGCCGCGTCGCTCAGCTCCTCGGCCGCAGCGCGCTGCCAGGCCAGGCGCAGGCCGGCGCGCTGCTGGTGTTCGCGCACCGCCGCTTGCTTGAAGCGCATGCCCTGCGCCTGCGCCAGCAACTGCGCCATCGTGGCCGGCAGCGTGGGCTGCAGCGGCAACTGCCGCGCAGCGGGCAGCAGGCGCCCATCCACGAACCACAGGGCGCCCAGCGCGGCCGCGGCGTTCAGCAGCGCGGCGGCCCGGGTGTCGCGCCAGGGGGCGCCGGCGTCCAGCCCCATGTGCAACCACTGGGCAGCCTGCTGAACGTCGCAAGCCGCCAGTGCCTGGCCCGGTGCCAGGCCGCGCGCCACCAGCACCTGCAGCGCGCCCAGCCGGGCCAGTGGCTCGCTGCGCTGCGCCGGCGGCAGGGCTTCGTCCACGCGGGCGGTCCACTCGCGCGCCTTGCGCTGAAGCAGGTTGCGCTCCATCTGCTGCATCTGCTCGGCACTGAGTTGCATGGTGGTGTGGAGGGTTTCGCGGAGAAAAGGCAAGCGGGGGAGGCGCGATTCAGGGCATCACGCTGAAGCGAGCGGATTCAAAGGCAATCCCCCTGAGCCACCTCCCCTCTGGCGGGGCTCCGTGGCGCCACTTGCCGGGCGTCTTGGAGCAGGCCCTGTTTATACGGCCCCCCTGCGGGCCCACGGCACGGTCTAACCCCGACCCCCGCGTTCAGGCCCCGCACCGACCCGGCGCTTGCCGCCGTTCCGCCTGTATGAAATAACCGACACCACACCCCCGCCCTCCTCGCTAAGGTGCGCGCCCATGTCGAAACCCCCCGCTTCTTCCCGCCGGCTGTGGGACCTCTCCCCGCCCGTGAGCCCGAGCAGCCCGATCTTCCCGGGCGATGCGCCGTTCCAGCTGCAGTGGACGGCGCGCCGTGGGCCGCAATGCCCGGTGAACCTGAGCGCCGTCAGCACCAGCCCGCATGTGGGCGCGCATGCCGACGCGCCGCTGCACTACGCCGATGAGGGCGCCGCCATCGATGCCGTCGACCTGCTGCCCTATCTGGGTCGCTGCCGCGTCATCCACGCCATTGGCTGCGGGCCGCTGATCCAGCCCGAGCACCTGGCGCATGCCGCCGCCGACCTGCCGCCGCGCGTGCTGGTGCGCACCGCGCAGAAAGCCGACACGGTCTGGCGCGACGACTTCACCGCCTACGCGCCCGCCACCCTGGCCTGGCTGGCCGAACGCGGGGTGCAGCTGGTGGGCATCGACACGGCTTCGGTGGACCCAGCCTCCAGCAAGACCCTGGATGCGCACCAGCAACTGCGCGCGCATGATCTGCGCGTGCTCGAAAACCTCGTGCTCGATGAAGTCCCGGAAGGGGACTACGAGCTGATCGCCCTGCCGCTGCGCTGGGTTGGGGCCTGTGCCTCGCCCGTGCGCGCCATTCTTCGGAGTTTGGAATGACGAGAGACGACGCCCTTCAGCTTGACGCTCAAGACCGCCTGGCCCCGCTGCGCGAACAGTTCGCCCTGCCCGAGGGCAAGATTTACCTGGACGGCAACTCGCTCGGCGTGTGCCCCAAGGCCACGCCGGAGCGCGTGCGCCGCGCCATCGAGCAGGAATGGGGCACGGACCTGATCGAGAGCTGGAACAAGGCCGGCTGGATCGACGCCCCGCGCCGCCTGGGCGACCGCCTGGCGCCGCTGATCGGCGCCCGCAGCGGCGAGGTGCTGGTGGCGGACTCGACCTCCATCAACCTCTACAAAGTGCTGCACGCGGCGCTGTCGCTGCAGCAGGGCCAGCGCAAGAAGGTGGTGAGCGAGCGCAGCAACTTCCCCACTGATCTGTACATCGCCGACTCGGTGGTGCGCGCCCATGGCGGCGAGCTGGTGCTGGTGGACTCGCCCGACGAGATCCCTGCCCTGCTGGACGAGCACTGCGCAGTGCTGATGCTCACGCATGTGCACTACCGCACCGGCCGCATGCACGACATGGCCCTGCTGACGCGTTGGGCCCAGCAGGCCGGCGCGCTGACGGTGTGGGACCTGGCGCACAGCGCCGGCGCGGTGCCGGTGGACCTGCTGGGCGCAGCGGCCGACTTCGCGGTGGGCTGTGGCTACAAATACCTGAACGGCGGCCCCGGCGCGCCGGCCTTCGTGTGGGTGCACCCGCGCCATCTGGGCCAGAGCTTCCAGCCGCTGATGGGCTGGCTGGGCCATGAAAGCCCCTTCGCCTTCACACCGAACTACCGCCCGGCAGCGGGGATCCAGCAGTACCAGTGCGGCACCCCGGTGGTGCTGGCGCTGGCGGCGCTGGAGTGCGGGCTGGCGGTCTTCGAGCAGGCGCAAGGCCTGGGCGGCATGGCCGCGCTGCGCCGCAAATCGCTGGCGCTCACCGACCTCTTCATGGCCGAGGTGGAGGCGCGCGTGCCGCAGGCGCGCATCGTCACGCCGCGCGAGCACGGCTTCCGCGGCAGCCAGGTCTCGCTGGCGCTGCAGGCGCC
>JBDHSJ010000280.1:0-4714 GCA_039808065.1 Burkholderiaceae bacterium
CGCGCCCGCTGCGCCGCGACGGTCCGCGCCTGGCCCTGGTGCTGGTCTGGCTGGGCACGGCGGCCGCCAGCCTGTGGGATGGCGGCCGCGCCGGCGAGCAGCTGCTGATCGCCGCCGGCCTGGCCGCCCTGCCCGCCCTGGCCCTGGTCGAGGCCGGCGCGCTCTGGGACCTGGCGATCGGCCTGGGCCTCGCCTTCAGGCCGTGCCGGTCCGTCTATGCCATTGCCTTGCTGGGCATGCTGCTGATGACCCTGCTGGCCACCGCGCTGCAGCCGGTGCTGTGGCTCGATCCGCTGGGCCCGCTGCTGAAGAACCTGGCCATCGCCGCCCTGCTGCTGCAGGGCCTGCACAGACCATGAACACCTATCTGACGCTCAAGTGGCTGCACATCGTCTCCAGCGTGTTGCTGGTGGGCACGGGCTTCGGATCGGCCTTCTACCTGTTCTTCGCCAACCGCCAGCCCAGCCTGCAGGCCCGTGCCGTGGTGGCGCGCCTGGTGGTGCGGGCCGACACCTGGTTCACCACGCCCGCGGTGATCGTGCAGCCGCTCAGCGGCGCCGCCCTGGCCCACCTGGCCGGCTGGCCGCTGGACACGCCCTGGCTGCTGCTGTCGCTCGGCCTCTACGCCTTCGCCGGCGCCTGCTGGCTGCCGGTGCTATGGCTGCAGCTGCGCATGGCGCGCACGCTGGAGCGCTGCGTGCAGCAGGGCAGCGCCCTGCCGGCCCAGTACGCCCGCGACCAGCGCGCCTGGGAATGGCTGGGCTACCCGGCCTTCACGGCCATGCTGGTGGTGTTCTGGCTGATGGTGAACAAGCCCGCCCTGGGCTGAGCGCCAGAGCTCAGGCACACAGCGTCTGCCAGCCGGCGTAGTCCGGGCGGGGCTGCCAGCCGCCGGCTGCCTGCCCTTGCAGGACCCAGCCGGGCAGTTGCTCGGCCAGGGCCGAGTAGGCCCCCAGAAAGCTGGCCGGCCCCAGGCTCAGGCGCTGCACGCCGGCGGCCGGCAGGGCCTGGCGCGGCGGCAGGCCGGGCACCCACATCAGGTTCAGTGCCGCCGGCACGGCCTGGGCCAGACGGCTGGCCGTGGCCAGATCCGCAAGGCCGGGCAGAAACACGCCATCGGCCCCGGCGGCCGCATAGGCCTGGGCCCGCGCCAGCGCCAGCTGCTCGCGCTCCGCGGCTACGCCTTCGCCCAGCAAATAGCTGTCGCAGCGGGCATTGATGAACAGCGGCCGCGTGCCCAGGCGCTGGCGGATGGCGCGCAACTTGCCCACCAGTTGCGCGACCGGGGCCAGGCCGTCTTCGATGTTGATGCCGGCCACGCTCAGCTCGGCCAGCTCCAGCACCCGCGCCGCCACGGCCTCGGGCTCGGTGTCGTAGCCGGCCTCGATGTCCACGCTCAGCGGCACCCGCGCCACGCGCAGCAGGCGGCGCACGGCGGCTACCAGTTCGGCCCAAGGCAGTTGCTGGCCATCGGGCCAGCCGAGCGACCAGGCCAGGCTGGCGCTGGAGGTACCCAGCGCCTGCGCGCCGGCCTGCTGGGCCAGCAGGGCGCTGGCGCCATCCCACACATTGACGAGCACGAAGGCCTCGGGGCCTTGATGAAGAGATTGAAAGCGTTCGACGGAGTTCATGGTGCGAGCTGGGCTGGGGAAGCCGCGCACTCTAGGCAGCGCCCGCGCCGCTTTCGGACCTGTTCCTCAGCCGCAGACTCAGCCGAAGCGCAGGGCGTAGATCGGCGGCAGGTGGTTCGACACGGTCTGCCAAGAATCGCCGCCGTCGCCGCTGCCCCACAGGCTGCCGGTGGTGCTGCCCATCAGCAAACTCTGCCCATCGGCCCCCACCGCCAGGCCATGGCGGTAGATCAGGTCGTAGCAATGCTGCTGCGGCAAGCCCTGGCGCAGCAGCTCGAAGCTCTGGCCGCCATCGCGCGTGCGGGTCACACACAGGGCGGCATCGACGGGGATGCGGCGCTCGTCCTTGACCGCCGGCGCGAACCAGGCGGTGTTCGGGTCGTTCGGATGGGCGGCGACGGCAAAGCCGAAGCTGGAGGGCGCGGGCTTGAGTTCCTGCCAGAGCTCGCCATGGTCGGCGCTGCGCCAGATGCCGCAGTGGTGTTGGGTCCACAGCACATCCGGCGCGGCCGTGCAGCGCTGCACGCGGTGCGGGTCCTGGATATTGGGGTCGCCTTGGCGCTCGGGCGGCATGAAGTCGGCACGCATGCCATTCGTGTGCACGCTCCAACTGGCGCCGCCATCACGGGTGCGCCAGACGCCGCCGCAGCTGATGCCGATCAGCAGGTCGTTGGCATCTTGCGGGTGCGGGCAGATGGAGTGGATGCCGGGCTCGGGGTAGCCGCCGCCAAACCACTCCAGGCGCTGCGGCAGGTTCCAAAGCGACTCCACCAGCTGCCAGCTTTCTCCCCGATCACGCGAGACGAACAGGCCGCCGGGCAGGGTGCCGCACCACAGGCTGCCGTCCACGGCGCGCTCCAGGCTCCAGATCAGGTTGAGCTTCCAGGGAAACGGCTGCTTCGGCTCAGGCGGTTGCTCGGGATAGACCGGGCAGGCCACCTCGCGCCAAGTTTGGCCGGCGTCTTCGCTGGCGTGCAGCTTCACGCCGAAATGCCCGAGGTTCAGCGCCGCCAGCATGAAGCCGCTGGCATCGGGCGGCAGCAGCATGCTGACGGGCTCGGCGATGAAGCTCAGGCGCGCGATGCGCCAGGCTCCGCCGGCCTCGCGCTGCAGTTCGAACAGGCCCTTGCGGGTGGCCACCCAGGCACGCGAATCACTCATCTTCAACCTCCGGAAAGGGCCTGCAACACGAAGACCTGGCTGTCGGCCTGCAGGGGTTGGTGGGTATCCAGGCTGCGCCGTCCGTCGACGAACACCGCCACATTGGGGCGCAGCTCGCCCTGGTCGTCCAGCACATAGCCGCGCAGGCGCGGGTTCAGTGCGAAGACTGCGGTCAGGGCCTCGTCCAGCGTGGCCGCAGCACACTCCAGTTCGGGGGTGTCGGTGAAGCGCCGCAGCTGGGGCGTGAACTGGATACGGGCCATGAGGGGCACGATGCTGCACGGCCGGTGCCGCTGCCACAAGTGACCCCGGACAATCCCGCCCATGCCCGACATCGATGCCCGCCTGACCGAGCTGGAAATCAAGGCCAGCTTCAACGACGACCTGCTGGAGCAGTTGAACGACGTGATCGCACGCCAGCAGCAGCAGATTGATGCACTGCAGCGCGAACTGCTGGCGCTGCGCCAGCAGGTACGCGACCTGCCCAGCGGCCCTGGCAGCGTGCGCGACGAGCGCCCGCCGCACTACTGATCAAGGACGGTAGAGAAAGCGTCTGTCCTCGCGGCAGTCCTTCCCCAACAGGGGGTTGTGCCACTCGATGACCTGGCGCTGCGCCCGATGCATGCGCTGCAACTCTTCAGCGTGCAGATGGGTTCGCAGCGTCATCCGCGCGCCAACGGCTCGTTGGCAAGAACAACGAAGACCCGCCAGGGAGCGGGGGGCGCAGCTCATGGCCGCCACCACAGGCGTTCGTCGCCCAGCGGCGTGGCACTGGGCAACAACGGGTTGTGCAGCGCAATGCGACGGCGCTCCGCCAGATGCAAGGCCTTCAGGGCCGCGCCGTGGTGGCGCTGCAGCAATCGCTCCAAGTCGCCATGCTCCACCATGCGCAGCAGGCCCTGCTCCAGGGCTTCGGCCAGATCGGGCCGCTGGACGCTCACGAAGAAGTACTCCGCCGCCGGGTAGTGCAGCAGCAGATGCGGCTCCAACGCCACCGTCTGCTTTTCACGCGAGAGCTCGAACTCCACCTCGGTCACGCCGCGTGGAAAGGCGTCGGCGCGGCCACGCTCCAGCATGGCGAAGAGCTGGTCGTAGCGGGCCGTGGTCAGCACCCGCAGGCCATTGGCGCGCAGGATCTCGGTGTCCGGCCAGTCATGTCCCTGCAGCAGGGTCAGCGCACGCAGGCCCTCCAGGTCCTGCACGGCGCGCAGGGCATCGCGCCGGCCCTGTGGCACCAAGAGCACGCGCCAGCCGAACAGACCCCGAAAGATGGGAATGCGGATCGGTCGCAGGGCCTGCTCACGCGCCTCGCTGGTGACCGACCAGGCCACATCCACAGCCCCACCGGGCTCCTGCAACTCGCGCAAGGCGCGGCTTTGCACCATCACCTGATCGCTGGGCTGCAGGTCGACTTCCCAGCCGCTGCGCTGCAGGGCCTGCTCCAGCAGCGCGTAGGGGTACCAGCGCTGCAGCTCGAACTGTCGCTGCGGGCGCGCAAAGCGCACCCGCTGCCGCGCCACGCCTGCCCACGCGCCCGCTGCCGGCTGAACGGCCGCCGCACACAGGCTCAGGCAGTGACGGCGCTGCATGCCGCCGCACTCAGAAGTGGATGCCGCGCATCATCTGCTGCATCGCGATGGCCTCGGGCGAGAGCTGCGGCTTGCCCAGCTTGCCCACCGCATCGCCTTTGGCCGCCTCGCTGTCCGGGAACATGCGGAAGCTGGTGTTCATGACGATCTGCGCCACACGGGGCGCAAACGCATGCAGCAGCTCGCCCGTCTTGCCCAGGCGGGTGGCGATGCGCACCGGCTTGGCGATGCAGGCCTGCGCCACCATGTCGGCCGCTTCCTCGGGGCTGAGCGTGGGCACGTTGTTGTAGATCTTGGTGGGCGCAATCATGGGCGTACGCACCAGCGGCATGT
>JBDHSJ010000281.1:0-4709 GCA_039808065.1 Burkholderiaceae bacterium
GCGGGGAACATCTTGGTGATGCTGGTGCTGGCCGGCATGTCGGGGCGCGGGGCGTTGGGGCTGTCGCCGTTGGGGCCGCGGTCGGTGATGCCCCAGAACTCCAGGCTGCCATCGGCGGCGCGGCCCTTGAAGGCCAGGCCCGAACCCACGGCCGGGTAGAAGCCCTGCGGGAACTCCTTCTTCGCGCTGGCATTGCTGCCCTCGTAGGCCACGTACTGCGCGGCCTGGGCTTGCAGCTCGTGCTTGGTGATCTGCACCTCGCCGCCGGCGCTCTCCTGCGTGCTCTTGCTGGTGCCGCTGCGGCCCAGCAGGCCGGCCAGCGAGGATTCGTAGTGCTCCACCGCCGCGGCGCGGCGGGTGGCACCCAGGCTGCGCGCGGCGTAGCTCTGGCCATAGCTGTCGGTCAGGGCGGCGGGCAGCAGGGGTTTGAGGGCGGCCTCGAAGGATTCGGGCGCGAGTGCGAAGTCCAGGCTCTTGCCGGCCAGGGAATCGGCCACGGCGGTGGGGATGCGGATGCCGTTGCCGGGCTCGTCGTCCTCGTCCAGGGCCTGCAGGAAGACCAGGCGGTTGATCAGCCGGGCGTCGCTCAGCGTCTGCGTGCCGGCCAGGTCGCCCAGGGTCAGGGTGCTGAGGCAATCGGCCGTGCCCAGCTGCACGCCGCCCACGCTGAAGCTCAGCTTGTCACCCGTCTTGCAGCGGATGCCGCCGGTGGCCGTGGTGCGGCCGCTCAGGCCCGAGGGGCTGGCGCTGTACTGCGCGCCCTCGACCACGCCATCCACCAGGCGGCTGCTCAGGGGCGGGGCTTCGTCGCTGCCGTTGCAGGCGCTCAGCAGGGCGCTGCTGAGCAGCAGCAGGGCGAGGGGAAGGGGGCGGTGCTGGGACATCGGGAGGAGCGGCGGGGCGCGCTTGGCTTGGAAGACAGGGCCGGCAGGCTAGTCAGCGGCCATGACAGCCGCGTGACGCCGGCCACCCTCAGGGCTGCAGCGCGGCGCGCAGCTCCAGCACCAGGCAGGCGCCGCCCAGCGCGCTGTCTTCCACCCAGGCGCGGCCTTGCAGGCGCCGGGCCAGGCGGGCCACCAGGGCCAGGCCCATGCCGGTGCCGCCGCTGTCGCCAACGTGGCGCGTGCGGCTCTCGTCCAGACGGCTCAGGGGTTCGAACACGCGTTCGCGCTCGGCCGCGGGGATGCCGGGGCCGTCGTCTTCCACGCGCAGCTGCACGGTGCCGGCAGCGCCCGGCCGGGCCTGGATGCGCACCTGGCTGCGGGCGTGGCGGTCGGCGTTGGAAAGCAGGTTCAGCAGCGCATGGCGCAGCAGTGGCTCCTGCCCCAGCACCTGCAGCGGCGCAGCCAGCTCCAGCTGGGGCGCCACGCGGCGCGGGTGGGCGGCCACGGCGGCCTGCAGCAGCGGCGCCAGGGCCAGGGGCTGCAGGCTGTGGGCGGCGTCGGCCAGGTCGAGGCGGCTGTAGCTCAGCAGCTCGTCCAGCAACCGGCCCATCTCGTCCAGGTCCTGCGCCACTTCATGACGCAGCGCCGCGGCCTTGGGGGGCGCCGCGCTTTCCTGCAGCGCCTGGGCGAAGCTGGCGCGCGCCAGCGGCGTGCGCAGCTCATGGGCCACGGCATGCAGCAGTTCGCGCTGCGCGCCGAGCAGTTGCTCGATGCGCGCGGCCTGTTCCTCCAGGCATTGCGCCACCGGTTGCAGGCC
Source organism: Burkholderiaceae bacterium (assembly GCA_039808065.1). Classification (GTDB taxonomy): domain Bacteria; phylum Pseudomonadota; class Gammaproteobacteria; order Burkholderiales; family Burkholderiaceae_C; genus Inhella. The sequence goes on from JBDHSJ010000281.1 coordinate 1,702, forward strand.
GGGGTGATGCAGCCGGCCCACACGGGTGCCCAGGGCGCCCTGGCCCAGGGCCGCGGCGGCCTGGCGCAGGCGGCTGGCGTCGCGCAGCAGCGGGCGCAGCTGCAGCAGGCCCACGCCCAGCAGCACCAGCAGGCCCAGGCTGCCGAACACCAGCAGGTGGATGTCGCCCATCGAGGGCAGCGGCGGCAGGCGCAGGCACAGGGCCTGGTCGGTGCCGGGCAGGGTGTGCAGCACCTCGTCGGCCGCGGCGCGGTAGACCACCTCGCCGCGCGCCAGCACGGCGCGCTCGGCGGGTGTTAGACCGGCGAGCGGGCGGAGTTCCAACGGCGGGCCCTGCAGGCGCTGCTGCAGCGCCGCCACGCGCGCTCTCAGCTCGGTTGGCGTCAGACCGGGGCGCAAGCCCAGCTGCTCGACGAACAGGCGCATGGCGCCCTGGTAGCTGGCCTGGCCGTAGGCATGCACGCGCTGCGGGGCCAGGGTGACGGCCAGCCAGTCGACCGCCAGCCAGCCCAGCGGCAGGGCCAGCAGCAGGGGCAGGCCCAGGCGCAGCAGCTGCCGCAGGGTCGTCGTCACGCGCCGGCCGGCTGCAGGCGGTAGCCGCGGCCCCAGACGGTCTGGATGGCGCTGGCGCCCCAGGCCCCGAGCTTGCGGCGCAGGCGCGAGACCAGCACATCGGCCGAGCGGTCAAAGCCGTCGAACTCGAAGCCGCGCAGGGCCAGCAGGATGTCGTCGCGGCTCAGGGTCTCGCCGCCGCGGCGGCTCAGCAGGTCCAGCAGTTCGTATTCGCTGCCGGTCAGTTCCAGCGCGCGCCCGTCCAGGCTGACGCGGCGGGTCATGCGGTCCAGGCGCAGCGGGCCATGCGTCCACACCAGGCCCTCCTGCGGCTGCGGGCGGCGCAGCAGGGCACGGATGCGCGCCAGCAGCAGGCGCGGCTGCACGGGCTTGATGACGTAGTCGTCGGCGCCCAGCTCCAGGCTCAGCACCTGGTCCAGCTCGTCGCCGCGGGCGGTGAGCATCAGCACCGGCATGCGGTGCTGGGGGCGCAGCTGCCGGCACAGGGTCTGGCCGTCCACGCCGGGCAGCATCAGGTCCAGCACGATCAGGTCCACCGTCTGCTGGGCCAGAAAGGGCAGCACGGCATCGCCGCGGTGCAGCTGCTGCACCTGCAGGCCTTGTTCGCCCAGGTAGTCGGCGATCAGCGCGGCCAGGCGAAGGTCATCCTCGACGAGCAGGATGCGGGGAGGCATCGGGTGCATGGGGCGCGATGCTAGGCGGGGGCGACGACACGGGTATTGCAGGGCTTTCACAAACCCGCTGCCGGCTGCCACAGCTTCCCGGGCTTGGCCGGCCAGCATGGCGCTCCCTTGTCCTGCCTTCCATTGCTCGCCATGTTGTTGCGATCCGCCCTGCGCGCCTGCCCCCCGGTTCTGGCCGCCCTGAGTCTGTGCCTGCTGAGTGCCTGTGGTTCCGACGAGAACCCGGCCCCCACGCCACCCCCGCCGCCGCCCACGCTGGAGGGCGTGTGGGAGTTCCCCGGCTACGGCAGCCTGCTGCAGGTGGCGCGCGAAGGCGGCGCCTACCGCCTGACCCATTACGAAACCACCCGGGAAGCCTGCCGGCTGGGCTTCGAGCCCCAGCAGCTGGCCGCCGCGGAAGCCGCGCAGCGCCTGCGCCTGGGCGCGGATGGCCAGAGCGCAGAGTGGTTGGAGCCCGGGCAGAGCCTGACCCCTGGTCGGCCGGGCCGCCGCCTCGCCGCCCTGCCCACGCTGTGCGCAAACGCCCGCTGGCTGCGCCGCGGCGAAGCCGGCTACCAGCCCGACGCCGTGCGCGAGTTCGACTGGGTCTGGTCCAGCTTCAACGAGCTGTACCACGACTTCCGGCTCAGCGGTACCGACTGGGCCGCGCAACGCCAGGCCCTGCGCGGGCGCCTGGCGCCGCAGTCGTCCGAACAGGAGCTGTTCGGGGTGCTGGCCGATTTGGTGACGCCGCTGGGCGACGGTCACTCCTCGCTTTTCCTCGGCGAGCAGAGCTTCACCGCCACCCGCAAGCCCATGCTGCCCGAGCGCCTGGCCACGCTGTTCCTGGAAGTGCAGGGTCTGACCGAGCCGCTGACCCCGGCGCAGCAGGAGGCCCAGGCAGCCTTCGTGGGCGAGAGCCAGCAGGCGCTGATCGACCGGCCCTTTGCCGGCCCGCCAGGCCCGCCGATCCAGACCCGCGCCAACGGCCTGCTGCGCTGGCAGCGCCGCCCCGACGGCCTGGTGTTCGTGCAGCTCCTCGGGCTCGCGGGCCTGGCCGGTGAGGAGGACGATCTGGCGCGCGAGACGCCGATCCTGCAGACCGCGCTGGACGAGCTGATGCGCGAGGCGCAGGGCGCGCGCGGACTGATCCTGGACCTGCGCTTCAATGTCGGCGGGTTCGACGAACACGCCGTGCGCCTGGCTTCGCGCTTCAGTGCCGACCCGCGGCACCTGGCCTACCGCAAGCAGGTCCGCTGGGGCGAGCAGCGCACCGCGCCGCGGCCTGTCTACCTGGACGCGCAGGGCGCGCCTCGCTTCGACGGCCCGGTGGCGGTGCTGACCAGCAGCACCACTTTCAGTGCCGCCGAGGTGCTGGCCCTGGCCCTGCGCAGCCTGCCGCAGGTGCGCCTGATGGGCGAGCGCAGCGGTGGTGCGCTTTCGGACGTGCTGCCACGCCACACCGGTGGCCAGCTGGTGTTCGGCCTGTCCAACGAGATCTACCTGAGCCCGCAGGGCGAGTGGTTCGAGGCCCAGGGCGTGCCGGTGCACATCGAGCTGCCGCTGTTCACCCGGGCCCAGCTGGACGCCCGGGAGGATGCGGCACTGGAGCGCGCGTGCCAGTGGTTGCTGACGGGGCGCTGAGGCATCGGGGCGCTGAAAAGCTGGCCTGCATCAAGGCCGGCCCGGAGGGGGCTGCCTAAGCTGGCGCACCGCTGGCTGGCCGCCCTCTCGACCTGACATGAACCCTGCCGCTTCGCTCGATCTGACCAT
>JBDHSJ010000282.1:0-4673 GCA_039808065.1 Burkholderiaceae bacterium
CGCGCCGCGGCCAGCGCCCCGCCGGCCCAGAAGCGCACCGTGGCGCTGGGCAGCCGCGCGGTGTCGCAAGGCTCGCCATCGGCCAGGCGGCGCAGCTCCTCGCGCAGGCCGGCGGCGCGTGTGCGCTCGGCCTCCTGCAGCACGGCAGGCGTCAGCGCGGCGGCCAGCTCGGCATCGCTCACGTCTTCGAGCGCGGGGTTGGTCGGGGCTGCTGCCGCCGGTGCCTGCTCGCGGTAGGCCAGCACCGCGATCAGCCGGTGCCGGCACACGCCGCTGGCACCGCAGTTGCAGCGCGCCTGCGCAATCGTCTGGCCCTGCGGCCACAGGATCTCCACGCCATCGCTGAAGCGCGCGGTCAGCGTGGCGGCTTCGTCCAGCGCCAGCTCGGGCCGGTAGCCGCCGGCCAGTTCGCGCACGGCGCGCTTGACCAGGCCGGCATTGGTGAACTGGATCAGGGCTTCGGGGCTGAGGGGGAGGAGGTCGGGGCGCATGCGGAGCTCGCCGGTTCAGCGCGCCAGTTCGGGGTGGCGCGCGGCAAAGCGCAGCCAGGCCTGCGCGCCATCACTGCGTGCCGCGCGCTCCCCCCGGGCTTCGGCCACGAACTCGCGGTCGTAGGCGTTCAGTGGTGCCAGCTGGCCGGTGGCCAGGCCGCGCAGGTAATGGCCGTAGTGGCGCAGCAGGTAGCGCTGCAGCCCGTTCAAGCCCTCCGGCAGCGCCACGTTGAAGCCGCCCCGTTCCAGCAGGGCCTGATGGGCCGCTGGCGTCGGGCTCTGGTACTGGTGGATCAGCGCCAGCACATGGGCCTGGGCCTGCGGGTCTTGCAGGATGCCGGTGTGGGTGGTGTTGAAACCGCGCTGCTGGCGGGCCTGGCGCTGCGCCTCGGGGCTGAGCTGGCTGGACAGGGGCACCACGCCGTCGCTGTTCTCACCCAGCTTCAGCGCATCCGGGTTGGCGAATGCATACAGCAGCTGGTGGCTGACCGACTCCGGCAGGGGCCGGCGGTGCAGGCCGGCGATGAAGCGGCTGGCGGGGTTCAGGTCACGCCAGGAGGGCAGCACCAGCAGGCCGTTGGCCTCCCCGGCCGCCGCCGCCGGGTGCCCGCCGAAGGGGCTGGCCAGGGAGATGAAGCCGATCGGCCGCTGCGGGTCGGGCGCACCCAGGTTCAGGGCTTCGCGCACCACCAGGCCGCCCATGCTGTGGGCCACGATCACCAGCGGCATGCCCTCGGGCGGCGGAATCAAGCGGCCGGACAAAAAGATGTCGTGGAACAGCTGGGCCATCTGGTTCAGGCTGGCCCCGGAGGGGTAGTGAAAGAACCAGGGCTTGAAGCGCTGGCGATCCAGCTGGTTCACCAGGCCCTCGAACTCGCGCGCGCTGCCCTGGATGCCATGCACGAACACGACCGGAATCTTGTGGCCGAAGTCCTCTTCCAGCGCATAGAAGAGCGTGCCCGCCTTCTCGATGAAGGCCGCCGGCTGGTACAGGCCGAGCGCCGACATGGCCGGGTCGAACAGCGGATCGCTGAGAGAGCGCAGGGTGTTGGCTGGGTAGAACAGCGACTGCGGCCGCGTGGGCAGGGGCTCGGCCTGTAGGTCCAGGGGCCAGTCCAGGCTCTGGGGCGGGCCGACGCGCAGGTCCACCTGGCCCTGCACCCGCTGCGCCGTGGGCGCATCCGGCAGCTGCAGGCGGCGCCGCGCCAGCGCCTCGCCGGCCTCCAGGCGGCCATTGCCATCCAGATCGCTCAGCAGCACCAGCTCGTACTCGCCCGGCGGCAGGTTGAGGCCGTAATGGGTGTCCGGTGCCAGCTGGTGCATGGCATCCACCGGCTCATGCGCCCTCAGCCGGCTGGAGAAGGCCACCAGGCTGAGCGGCCGCGAGGGTGCCGGCCCCTCACCGCCGTGGATGCGGCCATGCACCAGAAAGGTCTCCCGGCTGACCAGGTGCTTGAGGTTGCGCATCGAGGGCTCGGCCGTCTGCAGGCGTTCGTACTCGGCCTGCAGGGCGGCGTTCTGCAGGAAGGTGCAGGACGCCAGCAGGGGGAGGAGGGCGAGGCTGAGGCGCTTCATGCGGGTGGCGGAAGGTGATTGAGGCGAGTGCGAATCGAACTGGCGCTATTGGCTGCGTGCAAGGGGTGCGATGGGGGGAAGGCTGGCGAGCGGAACTTCCCAGCGGGGGGAGCAGAACATGGCGCCGGGTGATGGCCGGTCCTCTGGGGCCACCTCACGGCCGTGCTGTGCAATGACCAAACTGCCGTCCTCGGCGAAGAGAGCCCCCGGCCAGCGCATGGCTTCGATCGACCGAACTGCGGGGGGAGCGATGGCCACTGCCCATTCGAACTCTCCATCGGCACGGACGCGAACCAGCAGATTGCGTGGCGAAGTGTCCCAAGCCTGACGATCAACCGTCAGGAAGAAGCCGTTCAACACGGCGTGGACATTCCACGGATTGGGCCCGTCGTGCTGCAGCTGAATCAGTCTGTGCCCGCCCAGATCGAGCAACTGCCCTCCGTAGGAGGCAATCTGCGTTTCAGCCGCATGCGCGATTGCGACTGATTGCGACCACCCCTCGGACCGAAGCGTGGGGCTGAAGGTCCTCAAACGCTCCTGCTCGCTCAGGAATGCATGCGTTTCGCGGGCGGCCTGGATCAAGGGCAGGGACTCGACTTGGGTAAGGATCTGGTCCCAGCTGACACGCAGGGTGCTGCGCTCGAGCTTCAAGACCCCCACCGAGCGCTTGGGCTCAACAGCATCGGGTGAAAACAGAAGACTTGCCAGGATGATTCGAGGAAACCTGCAGTCACTCTGCGGGACCTCGTAGGATGGGTCGATTAGTCCTTCCCCGAAGCCACATAGGCTCTGCCCAACTGTCACAGCGGTGCTGAGCTGTGCCAGGTCTTCTTGTGTTTGGCGCCTTACCAACTTGAAGGCGCCGTACGGCTTCAGCGCGTACTTGGGGGCAGGCTCTAGCACCATCATCAACTCAGCGGTCGCCTGCTCGACTGGCTCAGCCGTCAAGCAGGTGTCTGGCAGGAACGGGGGCCCTTTGAATACCTCGCGCCAATCCTGCTCTGGCTTGCACTGTGGGTCCAACGTGCTGCTGAGCCTCAAACGCACATAGGCAGACGCAAGGGCTGGAAACTGCCATGGCCCGCGCTCGTCGCGCATGGCAATTTGTGGTGGCTTGCCCACTTGCAGGTAGGGCTTGACTTCGATGAACTCGAGCCCGCGCTCGGACAGCAACTGAATGATCTCCGACATTCGGATTGCAGCAGCGTCCACCAGAAGCGACCGGGTCAGGATGCGGCCTGGCAGGGCGTTGCATTCCAGGCGGCGGATCGCTTGCACGCCTGCTTCTCGGCGCAAGTAGGCATGCCTTCTTCGTTGTGGCAACGCAATCTTCGCGATGTAGACGTAGGCCGAGTAGGTCGCAACAGCCGCCGCGGCGATCCACATTGCAATGAACTCGAACTGCAGAGCGGACAGGACCTGAAACAACAGGGTTGCGACGAGGAGGGCAGCACCCAGCACGAGCAAGCCCAGAAGCAGAAGCAGCCGGGGATGAAAGGCGTAAATGGGTGCCCACCCCCTCTGCTTCCTTGGGTTCGAAATGCCGCACCTGCCGCGGGCTGGACGAATGCGTTTCATGGGTGGCTTCGGCAATTTGGTCCGGTGACTCTTGAGGTGTCAGTGCACCGCGCGTACTTGGCGGTTTGTCTTGACGGGTCTCGACCTCAATTCAACTTCTCCGCCAACCACCCCGCCAACTGCCCTGGCGTCATCGCCCCCACCTCGGCGCCGGCCTCCACCAGCTTGGCCGCCAGCTCTCGGTCGTACACCGGGTCGGCCTGCTCATCCAGCGCCGCCAGGCCCAGCACCTTGCTGCCCTGCGCGGTTAGCGCGCGCACCTGGGCAATCAGCATGGTCTCGGGCAGGCCCTCGTAGAAGTCGCTGATCAGCACCACGATGGCGCGGCGCGGCACTTCGATGCGTTCGGCCGCGTAGCCCACCGCATGGGCGATGTGCGTGCCGCCGCCCAGCTGCACCTGCATCAAGAGCTCGACCGGGTCGCCGACATGCTCGGTCAGGTCGACGATGGCGGTGTCGAAGGCGATCAGGTGGGTCTTGATGCCGGGCAGGGCCCACAGGCACGAAGCGGTGACGGCGGCGTGGATCACCGAGCCGAGCATGCTGCCGCTTTGGTCCACCAGCAGAAAGACCTGCCAGGGTTCGAGCTGGCGGCGGTGCTGCACGTGAAAGCGCGGCTGCTGCACCACCAGGCGGCGGCTGGCGGGGTCGAAGTGCTTGAGGTTGCGTTGGAGCGTGGCGCGGGCGGCGAACTGGGCGCTGCTGCCGCGCGGGCTGTACTGGTGCGGGCTGCGCTTGCCCGAGAAGTGTGCGCGCACCTGGGTGGCGAGCTTGTCGATCAGCTCTTTCACCACCTGGGCCACCAGCTGGCGCGCCAGCGCCAGCACCTGCGGGTTCATCAGGTGCTTGGTGCGCAGCACGGCCTGCAGCAGGGCGGGGTTGGGCGTGGCGCGCTGCAGCACCTCGGGGTTGGTGACGAGTTCATCGATGCCGTAGCGCTCCAGCGCGTCGCGCTCCAGGCGCTCCACGGTCTCCTTGGGGAAGAGGGTGTGGATGGCGTTGATCCAGTCGGGCACCGTGAGGCTGGAG
>JBDHSJ010000283.1:0-4662 GCA_039808065.1 Burkholderiaceae bacterium
ACCTGGCCCTTCTCGATGGTGATGCCGACGTCGGAGAGGGCCTGCACGCCGCCGAAGCGCTTGCTCGCACCCTGCACCTTGAGGATGGTGTTGCTGTTCATGCGGTTCTCCTTAGCGGGCGGCGGTGGCCACGGCGGTGGGTTGGGCCTCGGCGGCCTTGCCGGGCTCGGCGCTCTTGGGCGCCGGCTTGCCATGTTCGGGCGCGGGCCACAGGCCGCGCGGGCGCATCAGCATGATGACGATCATGGCCAGGGCGACGAGGGCCTGGCGCAGGATGGCCGCGTCGATGCGGCCATCGGTCAGCGCCTGGATGTCACCGGCCACATAGCGCAGCACCTCGGGCAGGGCGGCCAGCAGCAGGGCGCCCAGCACCACGCCGGGCAGATGGCCCATGCCACCCAGCACCACCATGGCGACGATCAGCACCGACTCCTGCAGGCTGAACGACTCGGGGCTGACGAAGCCTTGGAAGCCCGCGAACATCGAACCGGCCACGCCGCCGAAGGTGGCGCCCATGCCGAAGGCCAGCAGCTTCAGGTTGCGGGTGTTGATGCCCATGGCCTTGGCGGCGATCTCGTCTTCGCGGATGGCCATCCACGCGCGGCCGATGCGCGAGTTCTCCAGGCGCCAGCAGACCAGCACCGAGCCCACCACCAGGGCCAGGAACAGGTAGTAGTGCAGGGTCACGCCGGGCAGTTCGATGCCGAACAGCGAGGTCTTCTGCGACAGAGCGACGCCGAACACCGAGATCGAATCGATCTGGCCGATGCCCCGGGGTCCGTTGGTCAGGTTGACCGGGTGCTCCAGGTTGTTCATGAAGACGCGGATGATTTCGCCGAAGCCCAGGGTCACGATGGCCAGGTAGTCACCGCGCAGCTTCAGCGTCGGCGCGCCCAGCACCACCCCGGCCAGCGCGGCCAGGCCGGCGCCGAGCGGGATCACGACCCAGAGCGGCATGTGCAGCCCGTTCGGGAACATCGCCGCGATGGCAGGGAAGTTCTCGATCAGGTGCGGGCTGGAGAGCAGCGCGAACATGTAGGCGCCCACCGCGTAGAAGGCGACATAGCCCAAGTCCAGCAGGCCGGCATAGCCCACCACGATGTTCAGGCCCAGGGCCAGCATCACGTAGAGCAGGGCGGTGTCGAGGATGCGCACCGGGCCGGAACCGAATTGCTGCGCGATCAGCGGCAGCACCAGCAGCGCGACGGCACTGGAAAGAAAGACGGCAAGTTTCTTGTTCATGTTGGAGACCTCAAGCACGGTCGGCCACGCGCTCACCCAGCAGGCCGGACGGACGCAGGGTCAGCACCAGGATCAGGGCCACGAAGGCAAAGATGTCGGCGTAATGGCTGCCCAGCACGCCGCCGGTCAGCTCACCGAGGTAACCGGCGCCGATGGCTTCGATGAGGCCGAGCAGGATGCCGCCCACCATCGCACCGGCCAGATTGCCGATGCCCCCCAGCACCGCGGCCGTGAAGGCCTTCAGACCCGGCATGAAGCCCATGGTGTGCTGCGCGGTGCCGTAGTTGGCGGCCCACATCAGGCCGGCCACGGCGGCCAGCGCGGCGCCGATGACGAAAGTGGCCGAGATCACGAAGTCGGGCTTCACCCCCATCAGCGAGGCGACCTTGGGGTTCTCGGCCGTGGCGCGCATGGCGCGGCCGAGCTTGGTCTTGTTCACCAGCCACATCAGCGCGGCCAGCAGGATGCCGGTGGTGGCCAGGATCAGCACCTGGGTCACCGAGATCACCGGGCCGCCCAGATTGAAGGGCTCGGTGGGCAGCAGCAGCGGGAAGGGCTTGGGGTTCGGCTTCCAGATCACCATGGCCAGGGTCTGCAGCAGCAGGCTCATGCCCATGGCGGTGATCAGCGGGGCCAGGCGCGGCGCGCTGCGCAGCGGCCGGTAGGCGATCTTCTCGATCGTGAAGTTGACGGCGCAGCAGACCACGATGGCGCAGCACAGCGCCACGAGCATCAGGGCCCAGCCGGGCAGGCCGGAGCCGGCCAGCGCGCCGATGACGGTCCAGCTCGTCAGCGCACCAATCATCAGGATCTCGCCATGGGCGAAATTGATGAGGTTGATGATGCCGTAGACCATCGTGTAGCCCAGGGCGACGAGGGCATACATGCTCCCCAGCACCAGGCCATTGATCAGTTGTTGGATGAGGACTTCCATGGTTTCAAGGCTTCCACCCGCCACCGGGCATGTGATGTGCTTCTCCATTGCAGATTGCGTGCCAACCCGAAACCTCCGCTGACAAGCCCCTTCTCCATGGGGGGCGGGTTGCGGCGTTGCCGCCGGCGGTGTGGGAAGCCACACTCGACCCCTCCGGACCGTGTGAACTACCGCCTGCGTACTAACCCTAGATGAGCCAAGGCACCCTGCGTCCCTTTTCCCGTCTGCTGCTGGCCAATGTGGTGGCGCTGGCCACCGCGGCCACGCTGGCGCTGGCGGCGCTCGGGTTTTCCCTGAGTTATCGCCTGAGCGAACGTGCGGGCCTGGAGCGCCTGGCCGAGCTGGCGGTGGAGCGCCTGGAGCTGTACGCCGGCACGCTGGAAGGCGAGCTGGGCCGGCTGGCGCAGCTGCCCGCGCTGGTGAGCCTGAACGACGAGGTGATGGCGGCCTTCCAGAGCGACCAGCCAGAGCTGCTACAGCGCGCGCAGCGCCGGCTGGCGCAGATCAATGCGCGTGCCGGTTCGCTCTTGATCTATCTGGTGGACGGCGAAGGCCACTGGCGCCTGGGCAGCGCCGCGCTGCCGCTGGAGGTGCTGGAGCGCGAGCGCCTGGAGCGCATCGCCGCTGCGCTGCGCGCCGGCCGGCCGGGCTTCTTTGCCGCCGGCGATGGCAGCGGCACCACCGACTTCTTCCACGCCAGCACCGTGCAGCGCGGCGGCAAGACCCTGGGCCAGGTGGTGGTGCGCATCAACCTGGCGCCGCTGGAGGCCACCTGGGTGGACCTGGGCGTTCGCTCGCGCAGCGAAAAGCTCCTGGTGCTGGACGCCAACGACGTGCTGATCATGAGCTCGGTGCCGCAATGGAAGTACCTGCGCCTGGTGCAGGGGCTGGACCGCGCCAGCTGGCCGCGCCTGAACCCGGAAGACACCCTGCACTACCCCGCCAAGGCGCTGCAGACCCTGCGCTGGGCCGAGCGTGAGGGCGCGGTGCGCGGCGGCCAGCTGCTGCGCCTGCAACCGCCCGACGAGGAGCGGCCCGGCCAGCCCTGGCTGGCGCAGGACCGCCCGGTGATGGCCCTGGGCCTGCGCCTGATGACGCTCTCCGACCCTTCGGAGGTGCAACGCGAGGCCGGCCGCGCCGCCTGGGGCGGGGCGGCGCTGGGCGGCCTGGTGGGTCTGCTGGCCACCTACTACCTGTACCGGCGCCGCGCCGTGGCCCAGCTGCTGCGCGCCCGCAACGAGCTGCAGCGCGCGCGTGACGAGCTGGAGCAACAGGTCTGGGACCGCACCGCCGAGCTGCGTGCTGCCAATGCCGAGCTCAAGCGCGAGTTCGAGCAGCGCGTGCGCGCCGAAGACGAGCTGGTGCAGGCCGGCAAGATGGCCGTGCTGGGTCAGCTCTCGGCCGGCATCGCCCACGAGGTCAATCAGCCACTCACCGCGCTGCGCGCGCTCTCCGGCAACACCGTGCGCCTGATGGACGCCGGCCGCCTGGATGACGCGCGCCGCAATCTCGGCAACATCGAGGGCGCGGTGGAGCGCATGGCGCGCATCACCAGCCAGCTCAAGAGCTTTGCGCGCCGGGCCAGCGGCCAGGGCGAGGTGGTGCGCCTGGCCCATGCGGTGGGCAATGCCCAGCTGCTGCTGGAGCACCGCATTCGCGAGGCCGGCATCGAGCTGCAGCTGCAGATCTCCGAGCGCCTGAACGTGCGCTGCGACGGCACCCGTCTGGAGCAGGTGCTGGTGAACCTGATGGGCAATGCCATCGACGCGATGGCCAACCGCCCCGAGCGGCGCCTGCAGGTGCGCGCCTGGGGCGAAGGGGCGCGCATCCACGTGGCCGTGCGCGACACCGGCCCGGGCCTGAGCCCCGAGGCCCAGGCGCGTCTGTTCGAGCCCTTCTTCACCACCAAGCCAGCCGGGCAGGGCCTGGGCCTGGGCCTGGTGATCTCGGCGCAGATCGTGCGCGAGTTCGGCGGCAATCTGCAGGCCAGCTCCAGCCCCGAAGGCACCGAGTTCCGTTTTGATTTGGAAGCCGCGCCCGCGGCGGCAGAGGAAAAGAACCATGTTTGAAGGCTTTGAAGTTCTCTATGTGGAGGACGACCCCCAGGTGCGCGAGAGCCTGGTCCAGACCCTGGAGCTGGCCGGGCTGAACGTGCGCGCCTTTGAGTCCGCGGAAGGCCTGCTCGCGGCCTTTGTGCCCGGCCAGCCCTCGGTGGTGGTGAGCGATGTGCGCCTGCCCGGCATGGACGGCGTGGCCCTGCTGGAGCGCCTGCTGCTGCTGGATGCCACCCTGCCGGTGGTGCTGGTGACGGGCCATGGCGACGTGGCCATGGCCGTGCGCGCGATGCGTATCGGCGCCTACGACTTCATCGAGAAGCCGTTCTCGCCCGAACGCTTCGTGGACACCGTGCAGCGCGCCATCGAAAAGCGCCTGCTGCGCGCCGCGGTGGATGACCTGCGCGAGCAGCTGCAGGCCAAGAGCGGCAT
>JBDHSJ010000284.1:0-4639 GCA_039808065.1 Burkholderiaceae bacterium
CACGACACGCGTGTGGTCCAGGGCCTGGCCGATCTGACCGGCCTGAAGACCTTGCAGCTGGAGCGCGCATGCTGAGCGGCCTGCGCCTGGCCTGGCGTCTGCTGTGGCTGCGCCCGCTCGCCACTGGCCTGAACCTCCTGCTGTTGGCTCTGGGCTGGGGCGCGGTGGCTTTCGTGCTTCTGGTAGGGGAGCAGGTGGAACAGCGCGTTCGCCGCGACCTGGCCGGTATCGACCTCGTCGTCGGTGCGAAGGGCAGTCCGATGCAGATCATGCTGTCCGGCGTCTTTCATCTGGATACCCCGACCGGCAACATTCCCTTGGAGACCGTGCAGCAACTCCAGCAGCAGCCCCTGGTGGCCGAAGTCTGGCCGCTGTCATTGGGCGACAGTCTGAAAGGATGGCGCATCGTTGGCGCCACAACGGCCTATGTCGATCTGTACGGCGCCCGCTTGCAGCAGGGGCGCCTGTGGACGGCACCGATGCAGGCCGTGCTCGGAGCCGAGGTGGCGGCCGCGCTGGGCCTGAAACCGGGCGACCACTTTGCGGGCAACCATGGCCTGGGGGAGGGCGGGCATGAACACGGCGATCAGCGCTTCGAAGTGGTCGGCGTGCTGGCGCGCAGCGGCACGGTGTTGGACCGGCTCGTGCTGACCGATCTGGCCTCGGTCTGGCAGGTCCACGAGGACCACCATGCGCTGGACGAATCCGACCGCGCCGCGCTGGCCGCCGAGCGCGAGGTGACCCTGCTGCTGGTGCGCTACCGCAGCCCGCTAGGCGCCGCGCTGCTGCCGCGCTGGGTGAACGCCCAGGAAGGCCTGCAGGCGGCCGCGCCGGCCCTGGAGACCGCGCGCCTGCTGCGCATGGTGGGCGCCGGCCGCGAGGTGCTGCAGGGCTTTGGACTGCTGCTCTTGCTGAGCGCGCTGCTCTCGGTCTTCATCACCCTGCTGGCCATGGTGCGCGAGCGCCAGGGCGATCTGGCCCTGCTGCGCCTGATGGGCGCACCTGCGCGCCGGCTGGCCGCCCTGGTGGGTTGGCAGGCCGTGCTGCTGGTGTCGCTTTCTGTCGGCCTGGGGCTTGGCCTGGCGCACCTGGGCCTGGCAGCGCTGGCGCTTTGGCTGTCCGCCCAGCAAGCGTTTCCGCTGGCGCCTGGCTTCTTGAGCCCACTGGAACTGGCCCTGTTCCCTTTGGGCTTGTTGGTGGCCTTGCTGGCTGCCGCCTTGCCCGCCTGGCGCGCTCTGCGCGCCGATGTCACCCAACTGCTCCAGACCCCGCATTGAATCCGTCATGAAAGCGCCCACCCTGATGCTGCTGATCGCCCTTGCGGGCGGGGCAGCCTTGGCACAATCGAAGCCCGCCTTGGATGCGCATGTGCGCAAAGACATCGAGCGCCACCGCGCGGTGGCCAAGGCCCATGAAGAAGCCGCGCGTTGCCTGGAATCCGGCCAGCCCGAGGCGCACTGTCTGAAGACCCTGCAGGCTGCCTGCAAGGGCCTGGCGATCGGCAAATACTGCGGCCTGAAACATGAGCATTGAATCCCCCCTGCGTTCCCTGCTGCTGGCGGCCCTTGCGGCCGCCTCTGTGGCGGTGGCCGCGCAACCGCGCACCAATGCCGCTGCGGCGGCCCCCTTCGTCGGTCAGGGGCCGGGCTATCACGACCCGCGCAGCCCCTTCAAACCGCTGGAGGACAAGGAAGGCGTGCTGTCTTGGTCCCTGCTCAGCGGTGTGACGACCAAGATCGAGAAGAAAAAGGTCGTGCCGACTTTTCCGGCGGCCGTGCAGGCCCTGCATCAGCAGAAGGTTCGGGTGCAAGGCTTCATGATGCCGCTGGAGCCCGGCGACAAGCAGAAGCACTTTCTGCTTTCCAGCGTGCCCACCACTTGCAATTTCTGTGTGCCAGCGGGCCCAGAGGGGCTGATCGAGGTGCGCAGCAGCGTGGCGGTGCGCTACACGCTGGAGCCAGTGGTGATGGAGGGCCTGCTGGCGGTGCTGAAAGACGACCCGTACGGCTTGTTCTATCGCGTGGTCGAGGCCCAGCCCGTCAACTGATCACGGCGCCAGACGCTCGCGCAGCCATCGGCCGTCGGGCTGCAGCCGGTAGCGAAGGCGGTCGTGCAGACGGCTGGGGCGGCCGGCCCAAAACTCCCATTGGTCAGGCACCAGGCGGAAACCACCCCAGTGCGGCGGTCGTTTCGGGGACAAGCCGTGTTGGGCTGCCACCTTCGCGGCATTGGCCACCAGCACCGCACGGCCGCTGATCACCTGCGACTGCGGGCTGGCCCAGGCACCCAAGCGGGAATCGAGCGGCCGACTGGCGTAGTAAGCGTCGCTCTCAGCCTCACTGACCCGCTCCACCCGGCCTTCGATGCGCACCACGCGTTCCTGACTCACCCAGTGGAACTGGAGGGCCGCAAAGGGGTGGGCGGCCAGCTCCTGGCCCTTGCGGCTTTCGTAGTTCGTGTACCAGACCAGGCCGCGCTCGTCGACATCCTTGACGAGCACCACGCGCGTCGACGGACGCCCCTCAGGACCGACGGTGGCCAGGGTCATGGCATTGGGCTCCAGCACCTTGTCGTCCAAAGCTTCCTGGAACCACTGCTGAAACTGCTGCAGGGGTTGTGCCGCCGAGTGTTCTTCATCGAGTGCGCCACGCTCATAGCTCTTGCGCATGTCTGCCAGCCAGTTCATGTCATCAGTATCGCCCCGGGGGGCGGCAAACACTTAATGGAAGGCCCCATTGGGCGGGTCTCTGCCAGGGCGCATTCTTCAAGCGCGGAAAAAGCCAAGGAGAGCGTGTGTGAACACCGGGCTACCCGTGGTGATCGTGCTGGCTGCTGGTCGCGGGTCACGTTTTGGTGGCACTGGCCACAAGCTGGAACAAGCGTTGGGTGACAGCACCGTGCTGGGTTGCACCCTGCAGGCTGCATTGGCCGCGCAGATGCGCGTGCTGGTGGTGTGCACCGAACCCCTTGCTGCGGCGATCCGCAGCAAGGTGGCTGCCCGCGACGTGGTGGTCTTGCCGAGCCCGCGCGGCGGGCGCGACGGGATGGGGCGCTCGATCGCAGCAGGTGTGAGCGCGGCGGCCTCCGCCCCGGGCTGGTTGATTCTTCCGGGCGACATGCCCCTGGTGAAGCCCAGCACCCTGCGCGCCGTGGCCGCGCGTCTGATGCAGGACCCGGTGGTCTTTGCCCAGTACCGAGGTCGCCGCGGGCATCCCGTAGGGTTCGGCGCGGAGCTGTATTCCGAGTTGATCGCGCTGCAGGGCGACGAGGGCGCACGGCGTCTGCTGGCGCGCTATGCGGCCCAGCCAGTGGAAGTGGATGACCCCGGTGTGCTGATCGATGTGGATACCGAGGAGGACCTGGAGCGGGTGCGGGGTACCGATCCTGCCGAGCTAAGTTCGCGCCCGATGCCCCTCTCACGTTGAGTGTTGAAGGCGGCGCATGTAATATGGTTACCTAATTTCGGTACCGTGAGTTACATGCAATGCCTTTGCACCCGGTTCTAGAGCGCGTCCTGCAACGCGTGGTCGAGCGCTCCGCGCCCACTCGGAGCGCGTACTTGGCGCAAGTGCGTCGCCTGCGCCAGCGCCCGCGGGGCTCGGACCGTCTCGGCTGCGCCAATGTGGCGCACGCGGTGGCCGCGCTCCCGCCCTCCGACAAGCTGCGCATCGTGGCCGAACGCGCGCCCCATCTGGCCGTAGTGACGGCCTACAACGACATGCTCTCGGCGCACCAGCCTTACGAGGGCTATCCGGCGCAGATTCGCGCCACCGCCGCGCGCCTGGGCGCCACCGTGCAGGTGGCCGGCGGTGTGCCGGCGATGTGCGATGGCGTCACTCAGGGCACGCCTGGCATGGAGCTGAGTCTGTTCAGCCGCGACACCATCGCCATGGGTACGGCCATCGCGCTCAGCCACGATGTCTTCGACGGCGCACTGATGCTCGGCATCTGCGACAAGATCGTGCCCGGCCTGCTGATCGGCGCCCTGCATTTCGGGCACTTGCCCACGCTGTTCGTACCGGCCGGCCCAATGGCTTCGGGCTTGAGCAACAGCGAGAAGGCCAAGGTGCGCGAGCTGTACGCGCAAGGCAAGGTCGGCCGCGCTGAATTGCTGGAGGCCGAGAACGCCGCCTACCACGGCGCCGGCACCTGCACCTTTTACGGCACCGCCAATTCCAATCAGATGCTGCTGGAGGCCATGGGCCTGCATGTGCCGGGCGCGGCCTTCGTGCACCCGCACTCCGGCCTGCGCCAGGCGCTGACCGACGAAGCCGTGCGCCTGCTGCTGGCCGGGCTGGACAAGCCCATCGGTGAACTGGTGGACGAACGCTGCATCCTCAACGCGATGGCGGCCCTGCTGGCCACCGGCGGCAGCACCAACCACCTGATCCACTGGGTGGCGGTGGCACGTGCGGCCGGCATCCTGATCGATTGGAGCGATTTCTCGGAGTTGAGTGGCGTCGTGCCGCTGCTGGCGCGCGTGTACCCGAACGGCACGGCCGATGTGAACCAGTTCCAGGCTGCTGGTGGCCCGGGCCTGGTGATGCGCGAGCTGATGGACGCCGGGCTGATGTTCGAGGTGCCGGCCATGGCCACCGAGGGCCTGCGTGGCCACACGCGCGAACCTGGGCTGGACGGT
>JBDHSJ010000285.1:0-4554 GCA_039808065.1 Burkholderiaceae bacterium
CCGATCTGGCCAGCAGGCGCAGGCCTTTGCCGCGCAGGCTGTGCAGCAGGCCCCAGCGCACTGCCAGCCACAGCAGCAGCGCCGCGGCCGCGGCCTGCAGCAGCACGAGCAGCGCCAGCAGCAGGGCCGGCAGCGGGCCCCAGAGCGCCGCGGCGAAGCCGGCCAGCGCGGTGGCGCCCAGCGCGCTCAGCATCGCCACCAGCAGCCACTCGGGCCGCCAGGCCTCCAGCGCCGGCAGCACGGCCTGGGTGAAGAAGGGCAGCATGCGGTGCGACACGGCGGTGAACACCGGCGCCAGAAAGCCCCAGAGCGCGAGCTGGATGGCCGCACCCAGCAACGCCGCCTGGCCCTGCCAGAGCGCGAAGGCGGCCAGCGCCCAGGCCAGCAGGCCGTAGGCCGCGGCGCCCGCCACGCACTGCGCGTGCAGGCGGTCCGCCACCAGGCTGGCGCGCAGGATGTGCAGGTAGCGGCGCAGCAGCAGGGCCCAGCCGGTGGCCCCCAGGGCCACGCCGGCGGCAGCCAGGGTGGCGCTGAAGTGGAAGCCCGGCAGCGCGAGCAGCCACCCCGCAACCAGAGCCAGCACGCCTGGCAGCAGGGCACGGGCTTCGACCTCGGGCTGGGCCAGCCAACGCGGGCCGGCCGTGAACAGGAAGCCGACGATGAACAGCGGCATGAAGCTCAAGGCGAGCAGCAGGCCATGGGCCTGCGCAGGCGCCACCGCCCAGGGTGGTTCCAGCCCGAGCGCACGCGCCACCAGCACCGCGCCCCACCACAGGGCGCTCAGCGCCAGCCACAGGGCGGCGCTGAAGAAGCCCAGGCGGTGCGGTGCGGTGAGCAGGCGCGCCAGCCGCCAGCCACCTTGCGGGTCCGGACGGGTTTGCGGGGCGACTGTGTAAAGCAACACGGTTGATGGGGCTCGGTTTGATAAAGGGCCAGCGCGGAACCGGCTTTGCCGGGCCGCTGCTGGCGCCCCCTTGAGGGGGAGGCGCGAAGCGCTTCGGGGGTGGGCTTAGTGCGGTGCAGTGCCCAGGGCGATGCCAGGGGTGAGCAAGCGCTCCATCAGCTGGCGCACGCTGGTGATGTGCTCGCCAAAAGGCATGCCGCCGCGGCCGCGGAAGAACAGGCCGCCGCGGGTGTCGCCGCGCAGGGCCGCGGCCAGGCGCTGGTCGATGCAGAACTGGCCCCAGCCCTTCATGCCGTCGCGCAGGCCGCATTGCTGCAGGCAGTCGAAGGCCAGGGTGCAGCGGCTCTTGACCTGGGCGACGGCCTGCAGGCGCGCTTCGGCGCCGAGGTATTTCTTCAGCCAGGGCGTGAGCACGGCGCGCGCCGGCAGGCCGGCCACGCTGGTGATCTCGACCAGGTCTTCTTCGCGCGCACCCGCCAGGACGCGCTTGAACTCGATGTCGGCGTCGCATTCGTCGGTGGCGACGAAGGCGGTGCCAAGCTGGGCGGCGTCGGCCCCGAGGGCCTGCACGCGCTGGATGTCCTCGCAACGGCGGATGCCGCCGGCGGCGATCAGCGGCACCTGGCCTTCCACACCGGCATCGCGCAGCAGCTGGCGCACGGCCGGCAGAACGGTTTCGAATTCGAAGCGGGCGTCGTGGACGTCGGCGATCTTGGCCGCGCCCAGATGGCCGGCGGCATGGGCCGGGTGCTCGATGACGATGGCATCGGGCAGGCGCTGCTGGCGCTCCCACTTCTTCAGCACCAGGGCCACGCCGCGGGCGTCGCTCAAAATCGGAATGAGCGCAGTATTGGGGTGTTCCTTGGCCAGGCCGGGCAGATCGAGCGGCAGCCCGGCGCCCACCACCACGGCGTCGATGCCGTTTTCCAGCGCGGTCTTGATCGAGGCGGCGTAGTCGCTGACTGCGCGCATCACGTTCACGGCCAGCAGGCCGGCGCCCTTGGCGATCTCGCGCGCGGCGCGGATCTCGCGCGCCAGCGCTTCCTGGTTGGCGGCCTGGATGACGGCCTTCTTGGTTTCGTTCTCCGGCAGGCCTTCGCTGCGCGCCATCAGGTCGGGGTGGTGGCGGCGCAAATCGACCGAGGAAATGGTGCCCACGCCGCCCTGCGCGGCCACCGAGCCAGCCAGCCGATGCGCAGAGACGCCCACGCCCATGCCCCCCTGCACGATGGGCAGCAGCTCGCGCCCGGCCAGGCGGAGGGCACGCAGACCGGCGCGCGCGCGCGCCAGGTCCAGGGAGGCAAAGGCAGTCATGGCTCGGTCCGAAATTTGCGGACCGCGAGCCTAGGGGGTTCGGGGGACGGCGTCTTTGACGCAGTTCAATGCCGGCCGCTTACTGCGGCGCCACCGCCCCGCCCGCCGGCCAGCTGCTGGGCCCGATGCGGCGCACGGTCATCTCGTAGACCTTGCGGGGCTCCTGCCCTTCGACGAGGCGTTCGCCGATCTCGGTCCACACGCCATCCCTGAGCGTGGCGGTGTAACGGATGCGCGCATTCGGGCCGGCGGCGGTGCTCCAGACAAAGCCGTCGGGCCGCACTTCGAAGGGGTGGTCGCCCTCGAAGCCCATGGCGTAGGAATAGAAGCCGTAGCTCTGCGTGTGGGGGCGCCAGGAGATGCTGCCAAAGGCATTGAAGCGCAGCTGGCCCGCAGCGTCGTAGCCGCGGCCCTCGACCACGCGCAGAGTGCCATCGAGCATCGGGCCGAAGCGCTCGGTCTGCGTGAGCTCCAGCCACTGGCCGCTGGGCAGCAAGGTGCGCGCGCTGCCGCGCCACTCGCCCTCGAAGCCCGCCAGCGCGCTCAGGGCCTGACGCTGGGCGGCCTGGCGCACAGCGGGGTCGTAGGGGTTCTGGGCGTGCGCCGCATCCGGCAGGCTCAGCAGGCTCAAGCCGGTGCAGACCAGCACACAGGCCAGGAGGGCGGTGCCGCGTGGCGGCTTGCGGGATCGTGTGGGCATGACCGCAGGCTACGCCGCGGCGGCCGCAGTTGCTTCCCCCCTGGGGGGGAGCTCACCGCTGCCCGGGGCAGGGGGGTTTCCATAATCGGCGGGTGGTCCACGCCGCCCGCCCCCTTCTGGAATTCCAGCGCCTGGATGCGCTGCAGCTGCCCTTGCCGGATCTGATGCGGGAGCTGCAGCAGCATCTGGACCGCTGCATCGGCCTGGATTCGCTGGTGGTGCACTGGTACGACGAGCAGGCCGGCATGAACGACTTCTATGCCGACCCGGGCTGGAACGCCGAGGCCATCGACGCCTATGTGGCCGACAACCGCCATGCCCAGGCCGCGCACCGCCGCGTTGCACTGCAGCGCCTCCAGGCGCGCCAGGTTTACGGCCTGGACGAACAGGTGCTGCGCAGCCGCGAGGTGTACGACACCGTGGTGCGCCCGCTGGGCCTGGGCGCGGTGCTGAGCCTGCCCTACTGGCAGCCGGGCCTGCGCGCCATCGTCAGCTGCGTGCGCAGTGCCAGCGGCCCGCGCAAGGGGCGCTTTGCGCAGGCCGATCTGCGCCAGGCCGAACGCCTGCAGGCCGCACTGGGTGCGCTGCTGGCGCGGGAGCCGGGCCCACCCGTGCCCGCGCTGGTGCAACCCGGCGCGGCGCTGATGGTGCTGGACGCCGACGGCCAGCTGCTGCAGGCCTGCGCACGCGGCCGCCGCCTGCTGGCCCTGCTGGAGGCGAGCCCGGCCGTAGCGGGTTTCCAGGCCCAGCTGCACCGGGCACTGCGCCGGCTGCAGGACGGGGCCGAGGCCAGCGAATTCGACCTCGGGCTGCGCAACGGCCGCTTCCGCCTGCGGCTGCGCCCGCTGGGCGGCGACCGCAATCGCGAGCCCTGGGTGGCGCTGGAGTGGGACCAGCTCAGCCACCCCGATCTGAAGCTGCTGACCCTGGCGCGCGAGGCCTGCCTGAGCCGGCGCGAACTGCAGGTGGCGCAGGGCCTGCTGAGCGGGGCCAGCCACGAGACCCTTGCGCGCCAGCTCGGCGTGGCCGAGTCGACGCTCAAGACCCTGAGCCGCTCGCTCTACCAGCGTCTGCAGGTGAGCGACCGACAGGGCTTGTGGCGCAAGCTCGCCGCCTGCTGAAGAGGCTGCTGCCCGCGCGACGCTGACCCCAGGGCCACTGTGCCGATTTCGGGGCCGCGCGCGCCGAGCGGCCTCAAGCCAGAAGGCGGCGCGCTCTCCACAGTTACGGCCCGTTGCACCCCAGCCCACAAGGCCCGGGGCGCGGCTGTTTCGTTCCCGATTTCCACCTCCTCCACGCCCGCCGCCGCCGCCCTGGCCGCCGCGCGCCTTCCCCTTTTCGGAGTTCCCATGCAAGCGAAGAAATCCCGCCTGTTCCTGGCGGTGTGCGCCGCGCTGGCCGCCGCCGGTGCCCAGGCCCAACAAGAACCGCAGACGCAGCTGGAGCGCGTCGAGATCACCGGCTCCTCCATCAAGCGCCTGGCCGATCAGGGCGCGCTGCCGGTGCAGGTGCTCAGCCGCCTGGACATCGAGCGCAGCGGCGCCAAGAGCGCCGAGGACCTGATCCAGGCCCTGCCTTCGATGCAGGGCTTCACGGTGGCGGCGGAGTCCGTCAACGGCAGCGGCGGCGGGGTGCA